>CAJTSY010000043.1:1309-28900 GCA_910578995.1 uncultured Acetatifactor sp. | reverse complement strand
TAATCCATCGATGAACTGCCTATATCATAGGACATTTTTGTACCCTGTGCCGTATGTCCACGAATCAGGAATGAAGCCCGAAATCAAAGAAATTCCACGATTGCGGAAAATGCTTCCCGCCGGTCGGGTTCAAAAATCAAGTGTGCATTTTGCACTTATGAAAATTCGGGTTAATAAAAAGCGCATTTTGCACTTATGAAAGAATATCAAAGAAAAATGCTCCTAACATGGATATGTGGTACAATGGAGATAGCGGCAAAAGCAGGCCGCAGGGAAGGAGCAGGAAGCCATGAAACAGGGGATAACGGTTCAGGAGCGTTTAAAGGATTTAAGGACGGAACGGCATTTAAAATTAGAGGAACTGGCGGCAGCTACGGGAATTTCCAAATCAGCTTTGGGGAGCTATGAAAACGATGATTACAAGGAAATCAGTCACAAGAGCCTTGTGGAGCTGGCAAAGTTTTACGGAGTGTCAACGGACTATCTTCTTTGCCTGACAGAAAACCGGAACCATCCAGACACGGAACTTACAGAGTTACATTTGAGTGACAGTATGGTGGAACTGTTAAAAAGCGGGCGTATCAATAACCGGCTCCTGTGTGAGATTGCCACGCATGAGGACTTCGTTACCTTAATGACAGACACAGAAATTTATGTGGATGGTGTCGCCACTTCCCACTTCCAAAACTTCAACAGCCTTCTGGAAGTCCTGCGGGGGCAAGTCCTTTCCCAATATCAGCCGGTGGAGGAAGATGCTGCGTTAAAGGCGTTGGAAGCTATGCAGGTACAGGAAGAAGATTATTTCTGTCAGGTCACGCACCGGACTTGGGACACTATCCTCCATGCCATAAGGGAAACGCACAAGGACGATACGGACAGTGCGCCAGACGACTCCAATGCCATGAAACTAATCAAGGACGCAAAGAAGGCACTGGCTGTGCCGGGTTCCTATCTGGATGTGTTCACCGCCCTCATGTGTACGCAGCTTCAAATCCGGTATGAGAAGCTGTCTGAGCAGGAGTGCACGGTTCTGAAGAATGTTATGAAGAAAACTCCGGCATATAAGGATTCACCATTGAGCAGGATGAAGCGCAGATAAGGAAATGCCGTTACTTGGTTTTTGGTCCATGCAACGGCATTTGGAGTGGTTCAGATTCAATTTTTAGGGGTATAAGCCGGAATGTCCGGGACAGTGCGCTCTTGATTCGTAATAGAGTTGCTATGCGTTCTTCTTATTTCTGTTGCGCTGTGCCACGGAACATCTGAACGCCTTAAACATTGCCGGGGACAGTTCCGGGGAATCTTCATCAAATTGAATTTCCCGCTTGGCCGCCGCCCTGACTTCCTCCAATTGTTCCGGCGTAGGAACCTGGCCATCCTTAATTGTAAAAGTTTTGGTCATAATAAAGCCTCCTTTCACTTTCCGTTGCCAATCTTGCGGAGATTAACCGAATATTCTCCCCTCGCTCGGTAAATACAACAAACAATAAATCGCCAACCATACCGATTGCAATATAACGGTCTTCTTCTATACTATGCTCGAAATCATACATCTCTATGTAATGTTCATCCCGAAAAACGTATGAAGCCGTTTCAAAAGAGATTCCATGTTTTTGGCGGTTGATACGTTCTTTTTCCTCGTCCCATTCAAATTTTAGTTCCATATAATTTCCCTCTTTCAAATAAACACGGCATGGTCTACACAAGTATGCCTTTGCTTTGTAACGGATTTTTCAAAGTCCCGATAAATGGGAATTTGAAACTCTATTTTTGAGTGAGAATATGCCAAACATCATCACCAATAAATCCACATTTTCTATATAGGCTCTGCGGATTGGTCGGATTATTCACTTTCCCTGATACGGTTGCAAATTCAGCTATACCCTGCATTTTTAACAACAAACTATTCACTATCAACTGCCCATAACCTTTCCTTCGATAATGAGGAAGTACTTGTATCCACTCTAAAATCAATTCATTAGTTTCCCTGTCATAGTCGGCTATTCCTCCTGCGACAATATTATTTGAATTTTGTTCCTTAAATAAAATCCACAAGTCAGGGCAATAAACAGGAGTTCTGCGATAACTTTCTATTTGTTCTTTGGTAATGCTTATATCACTATAACTTGCATTTATGAGCCAAACAAATTCATTTATATTGGACGAGCCAGATACTGGTTCTACATCAGTCAAAAATACTTGACCGATATTTTTTAAATTGTGAGATAGCCGAAAATATGGCTCATCTTTGTAGCCTCTAAGCATTCCAACAGAAAAATCTCTACCATGAATTATTTTCATATTTTGGGGCACAGCGAGTTCTTTTGATTTCCAATATGGAATACTTAAAGTACCACATGGGTCATTCACATATTCTTGTAATAAAAGCACAGAACACATCTCCAAAAATCCCAATTTATCGTCTAAAATAATTCTACCACATATCTATAAATAAATCATCTCACTTTTTATGATTTCCTCCGCCCGGTTGCGGATATTGTTCATCTGGCCTACCCATTCAAGCTGGTTCCGGGCTTTCAGTTCCTCGGTCACTCCCTCAGCGGCTTTCATCTGCTCCATGATTAAGTCAAGCCGTTCCTCCGCCTGCTCGTTCAAGTCGGCAAGGTACGTCCACAATTTCCCCGTCAGGATAAGGGATCTGTACCGTGCCGGATGTTCCTGTTTGACATATTCCCGGTGCAGCCGCCCATAGCGTCCGATGGGGCGGCTTTCCTCCGGCAGCTTCAAGTCCGGGATATAGTAGTCGCCTACCAACGTATAATGCAATCCATTATTCCCATCATAAATATGTTTTTTCAATTTATCCATGGTGTTAATCTCCTCATTCTGGTTTTATAATCGCAAGTCTGACTCTCCAGAAATATTGGTAAATCATTGGTAAAATTGAGTAAGAAACACGGAAAACATTAGATTTATAAGCATTTTACCATGACCAACAAATCCTGCCGTGGCAAATAAAAAGTATCGAAATCATGTTTGTTCTTCCTCCTGAAATGCTCTGATTTTCCGTGTTTTGGCAAGTTGAAGCCACACCTGGCTACGGCTATATACTTTTGTTCTTTTCTCATCAATCAATTATCCAAACTCCCCTCATCCAGCAGAAAATCATAAACGCTCATAACCAGTACCCCATCGTCATTGTAATATGGCGCAGGTGCGTCTTTCGTGATGATGATCTTCTTGAAGAAATCACCAGTCAGCATCAGGGAACGCTGCCGTTGGTGGGCAGCAGGTATTTTTTTTGACGGGCTGTGGAATTTATTATAATACCTGCTAATTTCGAAACAACTATTTCATATATATAATCACCATCGCCCATTGTGGCAAAGAAGAGAACATGACTGGAATTTGATAAATTTTTCAGTTCCAGTAAGTATTCGAACTGCTGACGATCCTTGTTTCGCCGTTTTCTGTTTCCGAGTAGATTCTTGTGGTGACCCACCACTGGGCGCTTCGGTCGTCCTCCCGGATTTCACGGGAACAGGATGCCGTTACGCAGAGGCGGGGATATCTGTTTACAAGATCCTGAAACACTCCGGTGACTTCCTCCTCAGTGATGGGCAGGGATGTGGAAATACTTGTGTTCGCGGTTTTCCATTCGGTCTCCCTGTCCGGGAATTCTCGTGCAAAACAGGTCTTCGCATCTTCAAGGATGGACGAAGCGTCTTTTTCGTGGCAAATAATTAAAATATCCATTTTTCCCTCCCGGTAATAACTTTAAATTCACAGCTTCTTCGGATTTGCTTTCCTCCAATTACTTTAAATTCACAGCTCCTTCAGAACTGGATTCCTTCCTTAACATTGCATTATCAGGCATGCTGGATCTATTATATAATACCGGCCCTGGGAATGGAATAGGTTTTGGGCCTGAAAATGAAAATTGAAAATGGAAATATGTGCTTTAATATGTCTTGACAAACTCAAAAGACTGATGTAACATAATCCAAAGGTACCTAAATATATAACTGAAGCAGGAGTACCATAGGTATGAACGTAAACGAACCATATAATTTGCATATAGATTCCTGTACAGATACAAATACCTCCCCCTGCCGCAGGGGCTGTGGGGGACTTGCCTATGAAAAGGACAATCTCTACAGCATGATGCGGGCCTGCGGACACCATTTATACATCCGTTCCGGAAGGAGCGCCGGGCAGGGCAGGATTCTGGCCATTTTACTGGAGCGCAGCAGTATGACCCAGAAGGAACTGCAGGAGATTCTTCAGATACAGCCCGGATCCATAAGCGAAATTCTGGCCAAGATGGAGGAAAAGAGCCTGATCCGGCGCCAGAAATCTGACGGGGACAGGCGGCGGAGCGTAATTGAGCTGACAGCCACAGGCAGGGGGGAGGCCGAGCTCCAGGAGCGGCAGGACGACGGCTCTCCCACCTTCGGCGCCCTTTCGGAACAGGAGCAGGAGACTCTGAAGTCAATATTGTGGAAACTCCTGGAGAGTTGGAAGTAGGAGAGAATAGTTGGAGCATCGCAAAATGACGGAGGAGAAGAGAGCAGGATGAGGTTTCTGTTAGGTTATCTGAAAAAATACCGTTTTATCATGGCGTTCGGCATGGCGGTGAAATTGTCCGCCGCCCTGGCGGAACTGATGCTGCCCTATGTCCTGGAGCATCTGGTGGACGATGTGGCGCCCCGGCAGGATGTGGGCCTGGTTCTGCTGTGGGGGGCGGTGATGCTGATGCTGGTGGTCTACGTGCGCCAGGCCAATGTAAAGGCCAACCGCACCGCCGTAAAGGTGGCTAAGAACAGTATATACGAAATAAGAAGAGACTTATTCTGGAAATCCGTCAATCTGTCCGGGGGACAGCTGGACGAATTCGGCCTGCCTTCCCTGAACTCCAGGATGACGTCGGATTCCTACAATGTACAGAGCTTTATCCAGTCCAGCCAGACCATGGGGATCAGGGCGCCCATCCTTCTGCTGGGAGGCATATTCATCACCCTGACCATGGACGTGGGCCTGGCCTCCATCCTCTGCATCATGGCCCCGATCTTGATTACGGCGGTGGTGTGTGTATCCATGAAGGGCATCCCCCTTTATGACAGGGTTCAGAAGAGCGTGGACAATATCGTGCGGATCATGCGGGAAAACATTACCGGAATACGTGTGGTGAAGGCGCTGTCCAAGGAGGACTATGAGAGGCGCCGCTTTGGGGAGGCCAACGACGAGATGGCTGCCCGGGATATCAGGGCGGGTATCGTCATGGCGCTGCCCGGGCCCATCATGACATTTATGCTGAATATCGGTCTTACCATTGTGGTGGTGGTGGGGGCATACCGCGTGAACGGCGGTGTGACCCAGCCGGGTGTGATTCTGGCGTTTTTGACTTATTTTAACATGATTCTCATGGGGGTTATGGGGCTGAACCGTATTTTTATGCTGATGTCCAAAGCCAATGCCTCCGCTGACCGGATTGCCGCCGTGGTGAATACGGAGGACGAACTGATTCCCCTCCCCCCGGAGAAAGGGGCGGTGACCGACAGGGAGGAGTATATCGTCTTCGATCATGTCACCTTCAGCTATGGGCGGAAAGGGCAGGAGGAGGGGGACCCCCCGTCTGAAAGCGATGTGGCTGACAGGTTTGATGGCCTGGAGCGGCAGAAGTGCCTGGAAGACATTGATTTTGCCATAAAAAGGGGCGGCTCCCTGGGCATCATCGGCGCCACGGGGTGCGGCAAGACCACCATCATCAACCTGCTGATGCGGTTCTATGACGCGGACCAGGGCGGAATCTTTATTGACGGAAGGGATGTGCGCACCTATGATAAAGATGAACTGCACAGGCTCTTTGGGGTGGTCTTCCAGAATGACGTGATCTTTGCGGATTCCCTGAAGGAGAACATATCCTTCGGGCGGGACGTGTCCGAGGAGGAGATGGAAAACGCCGCGGGCGACGCCATGGCAAGGGAGTTTATAGAAGCTTATGAGGATGCATATGACCACAGAGCAGTAGTGAGAGGGGCCAACTTAAGCGGCGGACAGAGGCAGAGGGTGCTGATTGCAAGGGCCCTGGCGGCGGCTCCCCGGATATTGGTTCTGGACGATTCCTCCAGCGCCCTGGATTACAGGACGGACGCGGCGCTCAGGAAGGCCATCCGGAACCACCATGCGGACACCACCACGATTATCATTGCCCAGAGAGTCAGTTCCATCATGGGACTGGACGACATCATCATGTTGGACGAGGGCAGGATCATCGGCCACGGCACTCATGAGGAACTGCTGGAAAGCTGTGAGGTGTACCGGGAGATTTACAGGACGCAGATGTCGGCGTAGCATGCCGTGCCCGTAGCCAGGTGTGGCGGAAGGATATCGGAAGTGCGGCAGCGTGAAGGCGCGGAGGCAGAAATGCAGCAGAAATGCGGCAGCGTGAAGGCGCGGAGGCAGAAATGCAGCAGAGGTGCGGCAGCGTGAAGGCGCGGAGGCAGAAATGCAGCAGAGGTGCGGCAGCGGAAGCACATAGGAAGCGCCGCACCCACGGCCCCAGATGAGAACAGAAGCACAGACACGGCGCAGCCGGAACAGAACAGGATTAAGGCGGGAAGAAGAGAGATGGCGGCAAGAGACACGGTGAGAAAGAAACCCAAGGACACAAAGGGGACGTTTAAGAGGCTGATCGTATACATCGGCCACTACAAATGGATACTGATGCTGGTATTTGCCCTGTGCTTTACCAGCAATATCCTTGCCCTTCTGGGGCCCAGCATGGCGGGAGCGGCCATCAACGAGGCGGCCGCCGGGGCGGGAAAAGTGAATTTTGACAGAGTTTATTACTATGCGGGAAGGATGCTGCTGTGTTATGTGCTGTCCTCTCTGATCACAGTGTCCATCAATATCATCATGATGTTCGTGAGCAAATGGATCGCCAAAGGGATGCGCAGGGACGTGTTTGACAAGCTGATGCGCCTGCCGGTGGGATATTTCGACCGGAACCAGGCGGGGGATATTATCAGCCGCGTGTCCTACGATATCGACGTGGTGAGCACCTGCCTGGCCACGGATGTGGTTCAGATCCTCACAAGCCTGGTGACGGTGGTTGGATCCTTTGCCATGATGCTGTACATCTCCCCGACCCTTGCGGCGGTGGTGGTCATAACGATTCCCTGCGCCGTTATTTATGTGACGAAAATGCGTTCCATCACACAGCCCAGGTTTGCAAAGCGTTCGAAAAACTACGGAATCATGAATGGGTTTGTGGAGGAAATGTTTTCCGGACAGAAGACAATCATGGCATATGCCTATGAAAACCGGGTGGCGGAGAATTTCGACAAGATCAACGGAGCTGCCGCCGATGCCTATTACAATGCGGACTATTACGGAATCACCATGGGCCCTACGGTGAATTCCATCAACAACCTGGGCCTGAGCCTTATAGCCGTGTTCGGTTCCTTCCTGTACATGGGAAACCGGATTTCCCTGGGGCAGATTTCTTCCTTTGTTCTGTATTCCCGGAAATTTTCCGGCCCCATCAACGAGATAGCCAATATCACCAACGAGCTCTACTCCGCCCTGGCTGCGGCGGAACGGGTCTTCGGGCTTCTGGACGAGGAGGAAGAGCCGGAGGACAGGGACCAGGCCGCGGAACTTGCCGGCGTAAAGGGGAATGTGAAGCTCCGGAACGTATCTTTCGGATATGAAAAAAATAAAACCATTCTCCATAACTTAAGCCTGCAGGCTGACGCGGGGAAACTGGTGGCCATCGTGGGTCCCACCGGGGCGGGCAAGACCACCATCATCAACCTGCTGATGCGTTTTTACGATGTGGATGCGGGAGACATCCTGGTGGACGGACGGGACAACCGGGACTATACCAGGCGGAGCCTGCGGGGCGCCTACGCCATGGTTCTTCAGGATACCTGGGTTTTCAGGGGAACCATTTATGAGAACATTGCCTACGGCAGGGAAGGCGCAGAGAGAAAGGACGTGGTTGCTGCAGCCAAGGCAGCCCATATCCATTCCTTTATCATGCGCCTGCCCCATGGCTATGAAACCGTGATCAGCGAGGACGGGGGAAATATTTCCAAGGGCCAGAAACAGCTGCTGACCATTGCCCGGGCCATGCTCTACGATGCCCGGATGCTGATCCTGGACGAGGCCACCTCCAATGTGGACACCAGTACGGAGCGCAGGATCCAGAAAGCCATGCGGGAGCTGATGAAGGACAAAACCTGCTTTGTGATTGCCCACCGCCTGTCTACTATCCAGAACGCGGACCATATCCTGGTGGTTGACCAGGGGGACGTGGTGGAGCAGGGAAACCATGAGAGCCTGATGGAGCGGAAGGGGTTTTACTACAGGCTGTATGCGTCGCAGTTCGAATAGCTGACCGGGGGATGTTGGCGGCAGCGGGGGGAGAGAATGGTGGGGGCAGTTGGAATGCCGGTAACAGGAAAACGTTCGGACAGGAAAGCAGATTGCCTGTCAGCAGCCGGGTTGGTACTCGTAAGGGACCCGAATAAAAGGACACCTGAAAGTTAGTGGCATCTCTGGTAGGCGATCCTGGGGCTGCCGTCGTCCACGTAAATGATGCCGCATTTCTGAAAACCGTTTTTGACAAGGAGGTGCTGCATGATCAGATTATCCGCGTGTGTGTCGATTCTGATATTGGGTATCCGCTCCATACAGTAAGACAGACATCTGATAAAAATGCCTTTTACACTGCCGTTTCCGGCGATTCGGTGGATGGTTCCATAGGGCATTTCGTTCAGCCAGCGGCCCTGCTCTATTACCTGGTAAGTAGGGTCGCTGCCGATGACAAAGGTAAAAACTCCACAGATCTGATTTTTCTCTTCTATGACATAACTCTGTCCTTTCCGGACATCTTCTTCCAGAACTGCCAGGGAGGGTCTGTCGTCTCCCCATTGGGAGGGATTTCCGTTTTGTTTCATCTGTTCCCTTGCATAAGCGTAGACCGCGAGGATCTGCGGGAGATCGGCGGGGACGGTTTTTCGGATGAGCATTTCCTGTGTGCCTTTCGTAAATCTTTTTTCTTTTCACTATTCGACGTTTCGTCTTTTATTTCCCAATTATTATAAAGGAAAATGAATGCCGTGTAAATGGAGGATCACTCATGTTTTCGGATAATTTTCAGCGAGAATTTTTACCGGAATGGGTGAAATTTTTTCCCGGATATGATAAGATGACTTATTGGAGAATAACAAATATTCATATATAAAGGAAGGAAAGACGAATATGAAGACACAAAACGAACTGAGGACATCACTGCGTTCCATAGACCACAAGAGTTATCCGGCGTATAAATCGCTGGCGGGAGAGTGGAAATTTGACCGTTATACACTGGTGATCGATCATGTGCAGGGAGACCCCTTCGCGTCGCCCTCCAGTCTCCATGTGGAGATTCCCCATGCGCTGGCCGGATTTCCGGAGGCTTACTACAGCAGAGACTGCTCCCGCATTGCGCTGCAGGATTTCCTGGTGCGTCAGGTGGGAAAGCAGTTTGAGCAGTATAATTTCAAGGCCAAGGGCTCGGGAAAAAGCGGTCTGCTGTCCATCAGCCGCTGCGGGCAGGCCGTATTGGAGCGCAGCGCCTGCCAGATTACGGATAAGGGCGTGACCGTGCGGTTCCATGTGGGATTTCCGGCATTCGGACGGACCATCAACGCAGGGGAACTGGACAAGATCCTCTTTGATTTCCTGCCCCGGTGCGTGGAGAGCAGTCTGTTTTATGCCAGACTGGATGCAAAGAAGGTGGAGAGGGTGGTTCATCTGGCGGAGGATCAGGAGGCTCTCCGGCATATCCTGAAGGAGGAAAAACTGGTGTCTTTCGTGGCCAACGGTTCCGTACTGCCCCGGAAAAGCGGCGTGTCGGATCTGCCCATGGCGGACAGCGTCCCCTTTACTTCCCCGGCCTCTATGGAGAGAACTTTTGAACTGCCCCACAGGGGAAAGATCAGCGGCATGGCCATTCCGGAGGGAATCACCCTCATCGTGGGCGGCGGTTATCATGGGAAATCCACGCTGCTTGAGGCTGTCCAGATGGGCGTGTACGATCATATAGAAGGAGACGGACGGGAATTCGTTATCACTGAGGAGACAGCGCTGAAGCTGCGGGCGGAGGACGGCAGGTCCATCCGGAACGTGGATATTTCCCTGTTTATCAATGATCTGCCCAATAAAAAAGACACGAAGAAATTTACCACCGAGGATGCCAGCGGTTCCACCTCCCAGGCGGCTGCCGTGGTGGAAGGCATTGAGGCGGGAACCAGGCTGTTTTTGATCGACGAGGATACATCTGCCACCAATTTCATGGTTCGGGATGAGTTCATGCAGCAGGTGATCGTGCGGGACAAGGAGCCCATTACGCCGTTTCTGGAGCGGGCGGGGGATCTGTACGGGAAAGCGGGTATTTCCACCATCCTGGTTGCGGGAAGCTCGGGGGCTTTCTTCTATATTGCGGATCATATCCTGATGATGGACTGCTACCGGCCGGTGGACATTACGGAGCGTGTGAAGGGGCTCTGCGGCGGGCATACGGCTCCCAGGGTGCAGGCTCCGGGATTCGTGGTGCCGGCTTTTGACCGGGTGCTGCCTGCCTTCCGGAAAGCCCAGAAGGGCAGAGGGCGCGGATGGGACGGCAGGGAACTGGAAACCAGGAATATCGGGTTTGCCGGGGGAGATGACGGCGGCGATGTGCAGGGCGGCGGAAATGGCCGGGGAGGCAGAGGCCGCGGTGGAGACGGCAGGGGATATACCATTGGCGAGAGCATGGGGTATGACGGCGAAGAGGAGAATGGCGCAGGATACGGAAAGGGATATGGAAGCAGGGACGGAAGAGGCCGGGGTGGAGACGGAAGAGGCGAGGACAGAGGCCACGGCGGCCGCGGACGTGGCGGAGATCGGGGTGGGCAGGATGGCCGTCACGATCATATGAAGACCAAGTCCTTCGGCCTGGAATCTTTTACCATGGACAGGGAGGAAGTCAATGTGCGCTATCTGGAGCAGCTTCTGGATCCGGAGCAGGTCAGTGCCCTGGCCCATCTGCTGCGCTATGGCCTGGAGCAGGTGATGGACGGCAGGAAGACGGTGCGCCAGACCGTGGAGACCATCTGGAATGCGTGGGAGAAGCAGGGGTGGAAGCCTTTCACCAGTTCTTTTGTGCCCTGCGGCCTGGCGAAGCCCAGGATCCAGGAGCTGTATGCCTGCCTGAACCGGTTCCGGGGGTAGGAAAGCGCTGTCAAATTATTTCTGTTAGGATGCAGGTTGTCTAAAGCGTTAAAAGGGCTTGTACAGGTGTATTTTCAGAGAGGAGATTGTGCACTCATTTAACGCCACAGGAACCTGCAGGCCGGACAGGCATTCTATGGTTGAGGCGTTGAAGCAATGTTTAGGGGACAGGTATCGTGGAAGGGAAATGGAATAGGTTAAAGTAGTTTTAGAAAATGGGATGTGAGGAGGAACAGACAGTGGCAAAAAGAAAACAGACAGGGAGTAACACCGGCGGGAAGGCGGGGAATCGGAAAAGGAAGGATGCGGCAGTAGTCATTCCAAAAGTAGAATCGGAAACCGGAGGTATGATAGCGTCGGAGGGGCAGGCAGTGGAGAAGCAGACAGCGGAAAAGCAGGTAGCTGAGAAGCAGACAGTGAAAAAGCAGATTGCCGATGCAGAGACTGCGGACAACAGAGTGACGGGTACACAGGCGGACGACAGCGCCTACCAGGAGCGGCTTAAGCGTCACCACGACGAACTGCGGTGGCTTTACATGGAACTGTACGGAAACGATTCCATGTTCGCGGAGCTTCTGGAGAATCTGCGCAATTTCTACCTGGAGCGCAATGAGAGCCTGAAAGGGATTGACGCGGAAAGGGAGAAGGATCCGGACTGGTACCGGCGCAACGACATGCTGGGGATGATGCTCTATATCGATAATTTTGCCGGGAATATGAAAGGCGTGGAGTCCAGGCTGGACTATATCGAGAAATGCAATGTGAATTATATCCATCTGATGCCTTTTCTGGAGACTCCGGAAGGGCGTTCCGACGGGGGGTACGCGGTATCGGATTTCCGGAAAGTGCAGGAGAAACTGGGCTCCATGGAGGATCTGGAGAGCCTGACGGCGGCCTGCCATGGGAAAGGAATCCGGGTGTGCATGGATTTCGTCATGAACCATACCTCCGAGGACCACGAGTGGGCGAAGCGGGCCAGACAGGGGGAGGGGGAGTACATGAGCCGGTATTTCTTCTTCGACAATTCGTATCTTCCCTCCTTGTATGAGAAGACGGTTCCCCAGGTATTTCCCACCACGGCCCCGGGGAATTTTACCTGGCTGCCGGATGCGGGGCATTTCGTCATGACCAGTTTTTACCCCTATCAGTGGGACCTGAATTACAAGAACCCCAGGGTTTTCAATGAAATGATGTACAATTTTCTGTATCTGTCCAACCGGGGGATCGATGTCATCCGCATCGACGCGGTTCCCTATATCTGGAAGGAGCTGAACACCCAGTGCCGCAACCTGCCCCAGGTACATACCATCGTCCGCATGATGCGCATCATCACGGAGATCGTCTGCCCCGGGGTGCTGCTGTTGGGCGAGGTGGTGATGGAGCCGGAGAAGGTGGCGCCTTATTTCGGCACGGTGGAAAAGCCGGAGTGCCACATGCTTTACAATGTGACCACCATGGCTACCACCTGGCATACCGTGGCCACCAGGGATGTCAGGCTGTTGAAGCGGCAGCTGGATATCGTGGCTTCCCTGCCAAAGGATTATGTGTTCCTGAATTATCTGCGGTGTCATGACGACATCGGCTGGGGACTGGACTATGCGGCCCTGGAGAAGGAGGGTATCCGGGAGCGGGCCCACAAGAAATACCTGAACGATTATTTTCAGGGCTATGACGGGAACAGCAACAGCAGGGGCGAGCTTTACAACGCGGATCCGGTTACCGGGGATGCCAGGTTCTGCGGCACCACCGCCTCCATGTGCGGCATTGAGAAGGCGGGGGACGGGGAGGCCATGGAGCGGGCCATCCGGTTTGACGTGACGCTTCATGCCTATATGTTCATGCAGTCCGGCATTCCGGTGCTGTACAGCGGGGACGAGATCGGCCAGGTAAATGACTACAGCTATAAGGAGAATCCTTTCAAGGCGGCGGATTCCAGGTATATCCACCGGGGTGCCATGGACTGGAGCCTGGCGGAACGCATCGACGATGGGGATACCGTGGAAGGGAAGCTGTTCGCAAAACTGGGGCAGCTAGAGCGGATCCGCAGGCAGGAGAAGGCGTTTGTGGCCAACGCGGATACCTGGACGGTGGAGACCTGGGACAGTTCCGTGCTGTGCATCGGCAGGTATTTTGAGGGGGAGAAGATACTGGGGCTGTTCAATTTCAGCGAATTTGATAAGACTGCCTGGATCAACGAGACAGACGGGGATTATGTGGACCTGATCTCCGGGCAGGAGCGCAGGGCATGCGGGGTGGACATTCCGGCGTATGGGTTTTATTATTTGAAAAAGAAATAGGGAAAGTGAAGCCGGATTTATATGGAAGAGGAGAAGCGCAGGATGACGAAAAGATATGCAAATATGGCGTTGGTGTATGGGTTGGCCGCCATGGTGTGCGGCGTGTTTTACAGGGAGTATACGAAATTCAGTCACTTTACCGGAGTTACCAATCTGTCCGTGATGCACACGCATTATTTTCTGTTGGGGATGGTGTTCTTTTTTCTACTGATGCTTGCGGAGAAGGCGCTTGAATTTTCAAACCGCAATACCGGCAAAATATTGTTGGTTTACCATATTGGACTGAATATTACGGGACTTGGCTTCCTGATGCGGGGGCTGAACCAGGTGTGGGAGACGGAGCTGAGCTCCGGCATGGACGCATCCATTTCCGGCATCTCGGGAATCGGGCATATCCTGACGGGGGTGTGCCTAGTCCTGGTGCTGCTGCAGGTGAGGAAGCGGGCGGAAGGGTGATTTGGGAGGCATTTCTTTTTATTGCCTAACTTTTTTGCATGGCGGAGCTGCCGGGATGCATGGGGGTGCTGTCAGTGTCGGGGCAGGCACATGTTGGCAGAAACATTAATTCGTGAGGATGAGGAATTGATTCTGCGAATTGTCAGCCGGTTGAGTATTGCGATGGTTTGTGTAGATGATCTGATAGAAAAATAAGGGAAAATGCAGAGTTTGAGCCTGATTGAACGGTGTGGGAGAGATTCAGATGGAAAGAATGGACAGCCAGGATAATCTGGATGTAAAAATCGGTAAATTGGAGGCAGAAGAGGCAGGCGTTGATTATGAATTTGAAGACGCTGAAAACGACGAAGAGCAGAGGAAGGAGCAGCCTTTTGATGCGGATAAAATCAGAGTAGACCAACAAATGCTGTCTGTCAAGTACATGTTGGAACTGATGGACCAGAATTTGATCGAATTAAATCCGGGATACCAGAGAAGGCGTGTTTGGAAGGATAATAAGAAAAAGTCTTTATTAATTGAATCCTTGATGCTGCGCATACCAATTCCGGCATTTTATTTTTATGAAAATGAAGACGGAAAGTATCAGGTTATTGACGGACAGCAGAGACTGGCGACAATAAAAGAATTTACAGACGGTAAATTTTGTCTGACAGGCCTGGAGTATTTGGGGAATACTCATGATAGGAGAAAATTTAAGGATTTAGATACAAAATCCATCCAGAGGATTTACCGGACCCAGATAGCTGTTAATATTCTGGATGCCAGATCTCCTAAGAACGTTATTTACGATATCTTCAGGCGTGTCAATACGGGCGGCGTTAATCTGAATCCTCAGGAGATGAGAAACGCGATCTGCAGGCAGGAAGTGCGGGATTTTCTGATAAAAAGTACCCGAAATGAAAATTATCGGAAGGCCACCAGGGATCGGGTAAAAGACGAAAGACTGGATGCCCAGGAACTGGTTCTCCGTTTCTATGCCTTTTATAGGGCGTATGACTATGAAAATAAACTGTTACATTATGATTATTCCAGTCTTGCGGCTATGTTGGATGATGCGATTGAAGAGTTAAATAAGATGGGGCCGGAAAGAAGAGGAGAACTGTTCGAAAGGTTTGACCTGGCAATGAAGAGATCTTTTGACGCTTTTGGAAAATATGCTTTTTCCAAAATTCAGCGCGGGGGAAGGACGGTCAGGAGGAATATGGATTATATAAACAAATCCCTGTTTTCGTCTTTTACTGTGTTGCTTCTCAGTCCTGAGTTTGACAATGTGGATATAAAATCACGTCAGGGAAAGCTCTTACAGGAATTAGCATGCATGTTGGAGAATCATTCTTATGCGAATTCGATCACGATCGGCACAGGGGATAAGAGGAACGTGTATGCAAACTTTGAATTTTCAAGAGGGGTATTGGAACGATGTCTGATATAAGATTGGGGAAAGTTATCGTAAGAAATTTTAAATGCCACAAGAATTTTGAGACGGAAATGAAGGAACTGAACATTTTGACAGGGAGTAATGCGACGGGGAAATCCAGTTTTGTGCAGGCTTTGCTTTTGGCGTTCAAGAGTTGGGAATCGTGTGAAAAAAAGCAGATCAATACCAACAGTATATATGGCATGAATCTGGGCATACCCCTGAATATTGTTTCAGAAGATTTGGATGAAAAGAATATTAACATCACATTATCCGTAAACGGCATCAAAAATGAGATAGAACTTGGAATTCCGGACGACAGTGATGAAATACACTTTGATATTTGTAATTACAATGAGATCATCGAAGCCAAGGAACATGGATACAATTTAAGCAGAATGTCCTTATTCTTTTTGGGGGCGGAGCGGAAAGGGCCGAGGCTTGTATCGTTTATTAATGAGGTCACACCTTATTCGGTAGGCAATACGGGAGAAAATACTGGTTATGTACTGGGTGAGATAGACAAGTTTCAGAAGATAAACGGAGCTTTCCAATTGCCGGATGATTTGAAAATATCTGAAATCGACAGATTTTCCGCCAATTGTGAGGAGTGGCTGAATGTTATAATTCCAGACACAAAGATCAACTGACTTGCAATCCACATACAAAGCTTTATCATAAGAGAACGGATCAGAGGATATATTTTTGCTGGGGGCGGGATGAGGTAGAGGGGCATCACATTATCATTGTACGGGTAGGCCCGCACTGGCAGGAATAGAGGTCAGGAGGAGGGGCCGTGGCGCTGCGGCAGGCCGGGATAAAAAAGGTGGATGCGGAAGAGATCGCATCAATGGCAACATAAACGGTCTGTGCCTTTCACTGTCAGGATACAGGTCTAACCGCCGGAGGCGGAAAATTGATGTTCCGGCAGGGAATGCTGGAAGACTCTACGGATCCCCCGCAGTTCCGCTGAGGGAGACTGGCGGGGGCATGGGTTTGTATGCATCCCAGTGTGTCAAGGAGCAGACATACAGTATACATCCAGGCTTTCATGCATGGTGGGGCGGCCGGGCTACATGGAATTACTGTCCTTCTCCCAGTACAATGCTGTCGACAATGGCCTGGAAGATGGCATCCCCTTCCTCCTGGAAATCCTCATGTATGACATAGGTGAAATCAACCCCGTTGCTTCCGTTCACAAGGGCTACATAGTGCTGGAAAAAGTTTTCGCCCTCATCGCTCTGTACCATGGCGGTGGCATCAATGGCGGGCAGGCCGTTTACGGTGATTTCCTCTGTGGAAAAGCCGTTCTGGGTCAGGTATTCCGCCAGCTCCTGCAGATAGCCGTCGCCCTCCGGCGTGTAGGTCGTGAGATAGAGAACGGACATGTCCCATGGATTGTCGTCCTCATAGCGTGAGTACACAGCCAGGCGGGAGCTGTCCTCCGTGGGCGTGATTTCCCATAAATAGGGGCAGGAGAAAGTCAGGCCCAGGTTCTCGATGGTCCGGCTCGTCATGGCGGGAAGGGGCGCGGAGGGGGTCTGTGCCATGCAGGCATCCAGTTCTTCCTGAGTCAGGGTGATATTGGGCTCTGCGCCGGTGTCTGCCAGGATTTTCTGTGCCACAAGCCTGGTGGCAGGCGCAAGCGTGGAAAAATGGTCCGCGCCTTCGATTACATAACCCTGGATCTTGTCATTTTGGGAAGCCTCAAGCATCCGTTCCAGGTTCTCGGAATTGCCGTCCCTGCCTTCGATGAGGAAGGTGGGGCTTTTGACATTGTCCAGCCAGTAGATGGGAGAGCGCATGATATATTCCTCTTCGATGGATGTATCGAAGGTGAACTGGCTGTTGTTGTGGTATTTGATTTCGTCTACCGCGCCGAAGCAGAAGACCGCCCGGAATTTATCCGTGTATTCGGAGGCCAGCAGGGCTCGTGTTCCTCCGGTGCTGTGGCCGCCCAGGTAGATGCGCTCCGGATCCACATAGGGCAGGGAGGCCGCGTATTCGCAGGCGGATACGATGTCGTCCACTTCCCCGAAGAGGGCCTCGTAATGGCCGGGATTGCCGCTGCCGCCCCGGAAGGAGGGGTACATGGTCAGCAGTCCTGCCTGCCAGAAGGCGGAGCCGGTCTGGTCATTGTCCCATTCCGGATAGACCCAGGGGAAATCGTCAATGCCGTTGCCCCATCCTCCTACCACCCAGATGATCATGGGGTGCTTCTGGCCGTCGCCGGGGTCACTGGACACATAAGCCGCCAGGTCACCTGCTTTGGAAGGATAGGATACCAGGTCAAAGAGGCCTTCGGGGGGCTCGGGAATGGTATAGTCGTCATTTTCTTCCCGTGCAAGGGTGGTGGTAAAGGCATCATGTGCCTGGGCAAAACTGTCGTATTTTTGCACAAATTCGGACGCGGAATCGTCCTTTCCGAGAAGACCGGACTGGCCGCGGCCGGACTGAGCGGATTCCGACTCACCGGAGGCGCCTTCCGGGGAAGTGCTGTCCGCGTTCCCGCCTGTCTGGGGTGTGCCGCAGGAGGCAGTGGAGAGGGCGATCAGCAGTGCAAGCAGAGTGGCTGGTGTTTTCAGATGTTTCATTGTTTTCATGGGAATTGCCTTTCTTTAAATATTTAAAATTTGAAGCCGTTCTCTATTATAGCGGTATTTTTTGATTTAGACAACTCTTTTTTATGGGGAGACCAGCCATAGTCCGGAAGGGGCTTATTTCAGCAGCACATAATAATCTCCGTACTCTTTTCCGTCGTCTGCGCCGATTATTTTTTCACTGGAGGCCGTAAAGCCCAGGGACTGTGCCGCTTCCCTGCGGCAGGCGGCGTAAGGAGGGATCTTTGTGGCGATCATCCGGCAGCCGAACAGTTCAAAGGCAGGGGGTGCGATCAGGGACAGGATTTCCCGGATGCTCTCCCTTTGCTCATAATCGCTGCGCAGATCCAGGCGCATCAGGCCGCAGTCGTTGAAGTAATCCTCTGCCCGGCGGTTGAACAGCTCGATGGTGCCGATGGCCCGGGAAAGCTTTTTATCCAAAATGGCCCAGCGGACGAAGGCCTTCTGCTCATAGGCCAGGAGCCAGAAATCTACGGCGGCGGACATGCGTTCCATAGTAGTATAATGGAAATCGTCGCCGTGGCAGTTGTCGCCGTTAAAGTAGGGGACGGCTTTTTCGTCGGAATAGACAAGGAGCAGGTCTGGGGTGTCCGTGGGTTCCAGAAGCCGCAGCAGGTAATTCTCGTTTTCATAGACCGGACATTTTTCGTAGGGATTCATATCGTTACCTCCATTTTTATGATGTGCCCGCGGGCTGCCTGGTGTGAACAAACCGGTACACGATTCAGGCAGCGGGCATAAAGCAACTGTGCCATCATTTCATGCGCACTGGCATATAAGGAATCAATAGTTGGCACAATGCCCTTATGAGTTAATATGATAGCAGGCGATATACGACAGCTGTATGTCGCTATTTTCTGTATATCGAAATTATTTTTTCGGCGGCTTCCAGAATCCGTTCCCGAAGCCAGGCCGGCTCCAGAATTTCCACCTTATCTCCTAAGGACAATAATGTCCCGAACCAGAGCTGTTCGTCCTCCACCACGGTGAGCCGCATCAGGGTATCCCCGTTTTCACACTGTTCCAGTACGGTTCCCTTCAGATATTCGATGGCCCGCATTCTGGCTTCCGGGCGGCATTTTACCAGGAGGTCCAGGTATTTGCGGGAATCTTTTTCCTCATTTTGTTCCAGAATCCGGTGTGCGGCAGGATGCTCTCTTGTAAACGGCAGACCGGTTATCTCTACATCGCTCATCCGTACAAGCTTGTAGGTGCGGTAGTCTCCCCTAACCTTGGAGAAGGCAAGGAGATACCAGGCATACCAGCGATACACAACGGCCACAGGCTCCACGGTGTGGGAGCGGGTTTCATTCTTATTGTTGGTATAAGTGAAGCGGACCACGCGTTTGACGGCGACGGCGCTTTGGAGGGTATGGAGGAGGGCGGTATCCCCCTCCTGCAGGACGGAGAAATCCAGGACGATATCCTGGCGGCTTTTGGGGGACACAAGGGCTATTTTTTCCAGGGTTTCCCGGGCCTTCCGGTCTCCTGTGGCGGAAGCCAGGCCCTGCAGCGCGGTGAGGATGCGGGCGTAATCCTCCGGAGTGGCAAGATGGCGGTCCAGCTGATAACGCCGGGAGATTTCATAGCCTCCGGCGGTTCCGTTTACGGAGACCACCGGAATCCCGGCCAGGCAGAGGGAATCCATGTCTCTCTGGATGGTCCGGGGGGAGACTTCAAAATGCTTCGCCAGTTCCCGGGCGGAAGTCCGGCCATTGCTAAGCAGGTACAGGGTGAGGGCGTAGAGGCGATCGGTTTTCATATTGCTCCTTTTTTGGATTTGGATTTTGTTGTCGGGGAACCGTTTTCATTATATTATAGTTGGATTTTTCCGTTTGTACAGTATTTTGGTTTCCAATGATGATTTAAACTGAAATTTTTCGAAAATTTTTTATTCCGGGAAAGGTATGAAAAAACAGGAAACTATGGTAAAATATGTCCATATTCCTGAAAGGAAGCGGCCGGATGGCCATTATGCCATGTGCGTTGCTTTGCACATGGTAAAATATGTCCATATTCCTGAAAGGAAGCGGCCGGATGGCCATTATGCCATGTGCGCTGCTTTGCACATGGTAAAATACAACCATGGTCTGCCTGTTTTTCCGCTGTGGAAGAAAAAGACGGGGCAGGAGGGGCATATAGAGGAGGAATTATGGCAATACAAAATATATTTCAGGAGAAAGAAGCTTTCGAGACGGCTTCAGATGGTTTAAGAAGAGCGGACGGATATCATAACCTGGCAGGCGCGGGTAAAAAGCCAGGGAAAAAAGCGGCTCTGCCTGCGGCGGCAGTCGGCCGTCTCCTGCCGCTGTTTCTGGTCATCATTATGGCGCTGCTTCCCGCAGTTTTATTCCTGACGGCAAAGCCTGCAGCCGTAAGCGCGGCGGAAATCTCTGGCAGCCGGACGGTGAAGGCCGGCATCTTCCATTTCGACGGTTACCATATGAAGGACGGGGATGGGAACCTCACCGGCTACGGCGTGGAGTTTCTGAATCTGGCGGCCAGGTATTCCCACCTGAACTTCCAGTATGTGGAATACGACAAGAGCTGGAACGACATGCTCATCATGTTGGAGGAGGGGCAGATCGACGTGGTCACCTCCGGCCGCAAGACCAGGGAGTGGGAGGAAAAATTTGCCTTTTCCCTGCCTATAGGGCGCAGCAGCACCATCCTTTCCGTTCAGGCGGACAACAGGGAATTCCACAGCGGTGATTATGACACCTATGACGGCATGACTGTGGGGGCGGTGGAAGGCAGAAGCCAGAAACAGAGCCTGGAGACGTTTGCCCGGGAACACGATTTTACGTATAGGATTGTTGAATACAGTGATACAGACCGGCTTGCGGCAGCCCTTCAGGAGGGAAAGGTGGACGCCATTCTGTCCACCAGTCTGCGGAAGACGCAGAATGAAAAGACTCTGGACGTCATCGAATCCGACTACTTCTACGCCATTGTGCGCAAGGAGGACACCGGGCTGCTGGAGGAGATCAATTATGCCATCGAGCAGATGAATATCGGCGAAGGGGACTGGATGAACGTCTTGTTTTACAAGTACTACGGCCCTGTATACACGGATTCCGCCGCCTTCAATGAGCGGGAAGAGGCGTATATCCAGGATGTACTGTCCGGAGAGAAGACCATAACGGTTACGGCCATCGGGGACAGGAAGCCCTATGCCTACGTGGAGGACGGGGAGCTGAAGGGCATCATGCCGGAATATTTCGCGGAGATTATGGCTTATGCGGGGCTCCCTTATGAGACCGTGGTGCCCCGGGACCGGGAGGAGTACGCCGCGCTTGTGTATGAAAACGGCGTGGACGTGGTCATCGACAGGAAACGGTCCGAGCCTGTGACCGAGGGGGCCGCAAGCCGGGGATTTGACACGGATGTCTATATGACGGCAGGAGTCGCGAAGGTTACCAGGAAGGATTTCGACGGGGAGATTGCCACGGTGGCCGTTGCGGATAACCAGGACAATGCCCCCGTGGAGCAGGGGCTTACGGGGGATGCGCAGATTCTGGAGTATCCCACCAGGGAAGCGGCGCTGCAGGCGGTCCTGGACGGGGAGGTGGACGCGGCTTTTGTCTATACCTATTCGGCGCAGCTTTTTGTAAATAATGATATCACTGATTCCCTGCGCTATACCGTGGTGGATGATGTGGGCTATGCTTTCATGATGTATGTGAGGGAGAGCTGTGACAGGGAACTGGTGACCATTCTGGACAAATGCATCGCCCAGATGCCGGACGATGTGATGAATCAGCTGATCACGAAATACACGGCCTATACCCCCCAGGATATGGGCTTTGCAGATTATATGAAGCTTCATCCCGAGATCATGATGGCCGTGGGAGCGGCGGCGGTGGCGGCGGCAGCCGTTATTCTGGCGCTGATGGCCAGGACCCACTGGAACAAAAAGATCCTTGCCGCCACGGAACAGTCCAATCAGAAGCTGATGGAGCAGCTGGCCATTGTGGATGCGCTGAGCCGCGACTATGTAAATGTTTTTTCGATAGACGTCCAGAGGAACAGGGCCAGGGTCATCAAGATGATGGGGTATGTGACCACGGGACTTAACAGGGATTCCAAGGACGATTTTCCCTATGACGCCATCCTTGCCCAGTACATCAGGGAGCGGGTATATGAGGAGGACCAGGAGGCCCTGACGCAGGCCCTGTCCCTGGAGAATGTGGTGAAGAAGCTGGAGTCGGGGAGGGATTACAAGGGGAATTACCGTGTCATGGACGGCGGGGAGATACACAATTACCAGTTCGCCTATGTGCATGTGGAGGAAAAGGAGCTGCGGGAGGGGAGTTTTATCCTGGCAGGCTTCCGGAATATAGACGAGGTGCTGCGGGAGGAGCAGGTGCAGAAGCTGATGCTTGCGGAGGCCCTGGGGGAAGCCCAGTATGCAAACCATGCCAAGACCACCTTTTTAAATAACATGTCCCACGACATCCGCACCCCCATGAACGCCATCATAGGCTTCACCAACCTGGCCATAACCCATATAGACAACCGGGAGCTGGTGGAGCACTATCTGGATAAAATCATCACCTCGGGCAACCATCTGCTGAGCCTGATCAATGATGTACTGGATATGAGCCGTATCGAGAGCGGCAAGGTGAAGATTGAGGAAAAGGAAGCCAGCCTGCCCGAGATCATGCATGATTTGAAGACGATCGTGCAGTCGGACGTGAAGGCCAGGCAGCTGTCTTTCTGTATCGATACCCAGGATGTGACGGACGAGACAATCATCTGCGACAAGCTCCGGCTGAACCAGGTGCTGCTGAATCTGCTGAGCAACGCCATGAAGTACACGAAGCCGGGGGGCAGCGTCAGCGTGCGCATCATCCAGACGGGGGATGCGCCGGAGGGCTATGCCGCGTACGAATTCCGGATCAAGGACACGGGCATCGGCATGAGCAAGGAATTCCAGGAGCATGTCTTCGAGCCCTTTGAGCGGGAACAGACCGCCACCGTCAGCGGGATTCAGGGCACGGGACTGGGCCTCTCCATCACGAAAAATATTGTGGACATGATGGACGGCGAGATCTCGGTGGAAAGCGAACTGGGGAAGGGAAGCGAATTTATCGTGCGTTTCCGGTTTAAAATAGCCGGGAAACCGTTAAAAACGGAACATCTGTCAGAATTGGCGGGACTGCGCGCCCTGGTGGTGGACGACGACGTGAACACCTGCACCAGCGTCTGCAAGATGCTGTCCGCCATGGGGCTGCGCCCGGACTGGACAACCCTGGGAAAGGAGGCTGTCATTCGCAGCCAGTTTGCCCGGGAACAGGAGGAGCCCTTTGACCTGTACCTGGTGGATTGGCTCATGCCTGACATGAACGGCGTGGAGGTAGTCCGCAGAATCCGTAAAATCGTGGGGGAGGGTGTGCCCATCATCGTCCTGACGGCCTACGACTGGGGGGATATCGAGGAGGAGGCAAAGGAGGCGGGGGTCACCACCTTTGTTGCCAAGCCCATTTTCCTCTCGGAACTCTGCGCGGTCCTCACGGCGCCCTATGAGACTTCACAGCCGGAAGAAGAGGAAGAGGTTCTCACGGATTGTTTTGAGGGGAAGAAGATTCTCCTGGTGGAGGACAATGAGATCAACCAGGAGATCGCCCGGACGATTCTGGAGGAGGCCGGTTTTGTCATCGATACCGCCGACGACGGGACGGTGGCTGTGGAGAAGATGAAGGGCGCTTCCGCGGACACCTATGACCTGATCCTGATGGATGTGCAGATGCCTGTGATGAACGGATACGAGGCCACCCGCGCCATCCGCGCCATGGAGGATCCGGACAAGGCATCCATCCCCATTGTGGCCATGACCGCCAATGCCTTCGACGAGGACAGGATGCTTGCCCTGGAGGCAGGCATGAACGGCCACATTGCCAAGCCCATCGATATTGCCTTGCTTATGGGGACGCTGCAGGAGATTTTTAAAAGGTAGAGTGTAGGAATGTGGGAGTGTTATCGGACAGGATATTTATTTAATGATAAAAAACATACGAAAAAGAGAGGATAAAGTGATGAGGTATTTATTTCAGGGTGACTCCATAACGGACTGCGGGCGGGGTGATTATGAGAATCCCCACGCCATGGGCTGTGGCTATCCGCGGCTTCTGGAGGCGGAGCTGACGGCCCGGGACGGGGACTGCGATGTGATGAACTGCGGTATCAGCGGCAACAGGGTGGTGGATT
Source organism: uncultured Acetatifactor sp. (assembly GCA_910578995.1). Classification (GTDB taxonomy): domain Bacteria; phylum Bacillota; class Clostridia; order Lachnospirales; family Lachnospiraceae; genus Acetatifactor. The sequence continues at coordinate 4,676 of CAJTSY010000043.1, read as the reverse complement.
TGCTGGCCAGGTGGAAGAAGGACTGCCTGAACCTGAAGCCGGATGTGCTGACCATTCTCATCGGCGTGAACGATGTGTGGCATGAACTGGGGAACCAAAACGGGGTGGCTGCGCCGCTTTTTGAGGAAGTATACCGGATGGTGCTGCGGGAGACAAAAGCGGCCCTGCCCGATACGCGGATCCTCCTCATGGGGGCCTATGTGCTCCACGGCACGGCCACGGACCCGGAGTGGGATACTTTCCACAATGAGGTGAAGGCCCGCAGGGGTATCACCTGCATGCTGGCGGAGGAATTCGGCCTGGATTATGTGGATCTGCAGCAGGTCTTCGACGACGCGCTGAAGCAATATCCTGCGGAGCACTGGGCGGGGGACGGCGTCCATCCCACCGCGGCGGGGCACTGGCTCATCGCCCAGGCCTGGAAGAAGGCGGCGGGGATTTGACGGCGGATTCTGTATATTACTTTTATCAAGTTCTCTCCGGTTTTTCTTGTCCGCGAAATTCGAATGTTGGAAGAAAGACGGCATGAATGTTTGAAAAGAAGACACAAATGACAGAAAGACTACATAAATCATAGAAAATAAAAAGGAGACCGTAAAAATGAAGATTTTAAAAGTGACGGATCCTGCCTTCCGGAAATACGGCAGGATAGTGGACAATGTGGATTTTACCGGACTGGTGGAGGAGCTGAAGAAGACGCCCTGCCCCGGGGACGTGGTGTACGAGCCCTCCGTGGCGCAGCTGGAGGCCCTTCCCGTGATGGAGGAGCTTTCCCGGGTGGTATACGGGGAGATGCCCATTCAGATCGGATACTGCAACGGCCACAATACCATGCTCAACGCCCTGGAGTATCACCGGGATTCCGAGATCAATGTGGCGGCCACGGATGCCGTGCTGATGCTGGGGCTGCTGACGGATGTGGAGGCGGACCATACTTACGACACTTCCAAAGTGGAGGCATTCCTGGTGCCTGCGGGGACTGCGGTGGAGATCTATGCAACCACCCTGCACTATGCGCCCTGCCATACAGAAGAGAACGGTTTCCAGGTAGCGATCGTATTGCCCAGGGGAACCAACTATCCGCTGAAAGGAAAACATGTGAAGGTCAGCGAGGCGGCAGCAGGCTGCACAGAGGGCGGTGCTGCGGAGGCGGTAAAGGGCATCTGCAATGAGGACGCCATGCTCACAGCCGTGAACAAATGGCTCATAGGCCATGCGGAGGGCGGACTGGACGAGGGCAGTTTCCTGGGACTGAAGGGAAAGAACCTGTGCCTGACGCAGGATTGAGGCGGTACGGCCCGGCTATGACTATCAGGCACAAATAGCAGGGAGACGAAATCGTTAATAAGAAACAGCGTCCGCCCAAGCTTTGGAATAGGCGGGGGCTGTTCCACAGATAGTCCGGCTAAGAAATGTCAGTAGGAAATTTTATAACAGTCTCGGAACGAAGGTGCCCGGAATGAAATTTCATTCCCCTATAAGGGCACCGTAGTGCAGAGACGGTACTGGAATAGGAGGAGAATATGTACTATATAGGCATTGACCTGGGCACATCGGCGGTAAAGCTTCTGCTGATGGACGGGGAAGGAAAAATCGTAAACATTGTATCCAGGGAATATCCCCTGTATTTTCCCCATCCGGGCTGGTCGGAACAGAAGCCGGAGGATTGGTACGAGCAGACAGTCCTGGGCATCAAAGAGCTGATCCGGGATGTGGACAAAGACCAGGTGGCAGGCATCAGCTTCGGCGGCCAGATGCATGGGCTTGTGATACTGGATGAAAAGGATCAGGTGATCCGTCCAGCAATCCTCTGGAACGACGGCAGGACCACAGAAGAGACCGATTATCTGAATACCGTCATCGGAAGGGAAAAGCTGTCGGAATATACGGCCAATATTGCCTTTGCAGGCTTTACTGCGCCTAAGCTGCTCTGGGTGAAAAACAAAGAACCGGAGAATTTTGCACGGATATCCAAAATCATGCTGCCCAAGGATTACATCGCCTATAAGCTCACCGGGGTGCACTGCACGGACGTGTCCGACGCCTCCGGAATGCTGTTGTTCGACGTGAAGAACCGATGCTGGTCCCGGGAAATGTGCGACATCTGCGGCATCAGCACGTCGCAGTTGGCGAAATGCTACGAAAGCTATGAGGCCGTGGGAACTGTGCTGCCGGAGGCGGCACAGGATCTGGGCATCCGTTCCGGCGTGAAAGTGGCGGCGGGCGCGGGCGACAATGCCGCGGCGGCAGTGGGAACCGGTACTGTGGGCGACGGCATGTGCAACATTTCCCTGGGCACCAGCGGGACCATATTTATATCGTCGGAGAAATTCGGCGTGGATAAGTACAACGCGCTGCATTCTTTCGCCCATGCGGACGGAAGCTACCACCTGATGGGCTGCATGCTCAGTGCGGCCAGCTGCAACAAATGGTGGATGGACGATATCCTGGGCACCAAAGAATACGGGGCAGAGCAGGCGGCAATTGCAAAACTGGGGGAAAACCATGTCTACTTCCTGCCCTACCTGATGGGAGAGCGCTCTCCCCACAATGACCCCAATGCCAGGGCGGTTTTCCTGGGCATGAGTATGGACACCACCAGGGCGGACATGACCCAGGCAGTTCTGGAAGGGGTGGCCTTTGCCCTGCGGGATTCCCTGGAGGTGGCCAAGTCCCTGGGAATAGAGCTGACCCGCACGAAAATCTGCGGCGGCGGAGCAAAGAGCCCCCTGTGGAAGAAGGTCATCGCCAATGTTCTGAATCTGAAGGTGGATGTCCTGGAAAACGAGGAAGGCCCTTCCATGGGCGGCGCTATTCTGGCGGCGGTGGCCTGCGGCGAGTACGGGAGCGTGGAGGAAGCTGCCGGGAAGATTGTGAAGGTAGTGGAGACCGTGGAGCCGGAAACCGCTCTGGTGGCGAAATATGAGGAGCGCTATAGGCAGTTTAAGGAGATTTATCCTGCCTGTAAGCCGATTTTCCAGAGGAATGCGTCGGTTGGTCCAGGGAAAGGCGCTGACTGCGTGAAAGGCTGAGTTTTTTGATCTATATTGATGCAGGCAAACAACAATCACTTTTCGGGAGAATCTGGTCTCCCGATGGAAATGAATAAAAGGCGCTATAGATTAAAAAATCCCCGAACAGTGTCGCAATACGGTTCGGGGATTTTATTATGTATTGAATGCATGGAAAAGAGCTGTATCTACGGCTCAAAAGTAACCGAAATCTTCGCCGCAAACTGATAATTGCGGTCCCCCCGCTCCATGGTGGTCTCATACAGCAGGTCATAATCCGGCGTAACCGTAATGGTATTGCTGCCCGCCGGGGTATTTACCGTGATGGGAGCGAACAAATCCAACATGTCGTTGTT
>CAJTSY010000043.1:0-1209 GCA_910578995.1 uncultured Acetatifactor sp. | reverse complement strand
TCCTGGTATCCGTCCAACAACTGACCATATTGGGCGGTAACGATATTTCTGTCATAGGCTGTATCATTCTCTCCTACCTGAAGCTGCAGGGGCATATTATACAGATTCCACAGCGGCAGGCCGTTGGGATGGCCTGCAGACATGTTGGCTGCCGCAAACCGGTCTGGCATTTTGGCCACAATGGCATAAACTCCGTCCCCTCCCGCGGAGAATCCGGTCAGATAGACCCTGTTGGGATCCACATCGTAAAAGGCGATCATATTTTCGATGAGCCTGTCGTAGAGCGGGTAGGATTCCGGGTTAAAATGGCAGTCCCAGGTATCGCGTACTCCTCTGGGATTCACATGGATGCCGTTCTTGACGCTGTTCTGATAATAAGTTGCCATATGCGCCCACTGGCTGTTGTTCAAATCAGGTGTGTCACTCTGACCGCCGCCGTGAAGGGAGATGAAAAGAGGATAACCGTTTTCGTCCGGTTGCAGGATTCGATTGTGTTCAGGCGCGGCATTATTTTGTTTTCCTGGAACAGTTTCATCTGATGTATCTGGGTATGCAGATTATTGAGGCTGGAATGAACAACCTGCATTTCAAGCTGCATTTCTTTCTGCAGACAGTTCAGGCTGCCGCGGACATCCTGCATTTCATCCTGCAGATAGCTCAGGCTGCCGCGGAGATCCTGCACTTCATTCTGCAGACAGCCCAGGCTGCCGCGGACATTCTACACTTCATTTCCCAAGGTATGTATTTCGTTTTTTATCGGCTGTATCTCTGCTTTCAATTTCACGTCTAATAACTGGGAGATCGCAAGCAGATCATCATTGGTTAATGACATAATGAGACACCTCCTTTCAAAGTTCCGCAAGCCGACACTCAATACCAGACATGGCGAAGAATTTTCGGCCGCCAAATGATGCGTCCGTAAATCCTTTGGGCACTGAATGTTGGCTTGCTGTTTCCAGACTGTATTTATCATAACACAGGGCGGACAGATTGTCACCGGCCATTTTTGAGTATTTACAAAGTTTCGGCAGATTTCGACAAATTTCCCGGCTATGGGAGCGGGGGAAGCAGTAACCATTGCAGGAGGCGTCAGGGGAAGCGGAAGCTAATTATCCCGTCAGGCAGGCCAACTAATCCGTTTGTCTTTACAGAGCGGGGTTCATTCCGTATACTGGATTTGTCGGGAAGAGGAATTCCCTTCTGCGCTGT
>CAJTSY010000042.1:12553-28965 GCA_910578995.1 uncultured Acetatifactor sp. | reverse complement strand
TGCCTGCAGGAGGATCTGCCTGGGTATTTTATGCGGAAACTCCTGCCGTTATTAATGATAATGAATGGATAAAATAAAAGCATGAATTTCCTTGATATAGTGAAAAGACTTAATAAATATTTGACAGGCATGCAGCTCTAACGGCCATACCGGATTTGAAATAATGCTTTGGTTAAAGTGTAGCATATTTCAGGAGGAATGGCAAATATTTTTTGGCTTTATGCACTTTATTTGAACTTTGGTAGACTGTCAGCGGAAAGGAGACTACAATTCCACGGAAAAGATTTACCGGAAGATACTGCTGATTCAGCCGCTGATCAGGCAGGGGCTGAATGAAAAACCACTTGACAACTCGGCTTAAAATGCTAACATTATTAAAGAAAGAAGGGGTATGTATGATTGATTCCGGTATAGTGGAAGAATAAAAGAAAAGAAATCAGACCAGGATTTCTGCCACCACGCATACAGGATCCAGTCATAAAAAATCCAATAGGCAGAAAGGGACAGTCACATGAAAAAGAGAACCGGGAAATTTTCAGCAGTATGTATGGCGATGGCACTCATGGCAACAGGGCTTACAGGATGCGGTACGGGCAGGGACATGACCGACAGCGTCGCAACAACACAGTCCACGGAAGGGTCTGTAGAATCGTCCACAGAAGAAAACACGGCACCTGAGAATGAGGCTGATAAACAAACCCAAGGAGCATCCGGGGCAGCTGCCGATTCAAAGGCAGAGACTGAGAGCAAAGCCGAAAACAGAACTGAGCGCAACACTGAGAATAAGGTCGAGAGCAAAACCGAAAATAAGGCCGAGAACAAAACTGAGAATAAGGCTGAGAACAAAACCGAGAATAAGGCTGAGAACAAAACCGAGAATAAGGCTGAGAACAAAACCGAGAATAAGGCCGAGAACAAAACTGAGAATAAAACTGAAAATAAGACTGAAAACAAAACCGAAACAGGAACAGACGACCAACAGTCTGCCGGAAACACCTCCCAAGCCCCCACGGGCAGCAGCAGCGCGCCCAATGGGCCTGTGGAAACCCCTCCTACGCAGGCACCTGCGGCACATACCTGCACCTGGACGGAGACCGGCAGGAGCTCCTCCACGGACTGCTCCCAGGGCATAACCACCACGACCGTCAACTATTCCTGTAGCTGCGGTAAAACCAAGTCCGAGACCAACACGGCTAATTCCGGATGTAACTGGCAGTGGGTGGGCGACACCTCTTATGACAATTCCGGCTGTGTGGCCACCACGGTGAGCATCTATATGTGCACCACCCATGGCACCAGCGGCGGACAGCCTCCCAGGGTCGAGACCGTGGACGGCCATGACTGGCGGGAAGAGCGCATCGAGCCCACCTGCGAGATGGAAGGCTCCAGCACCATGATCTGCACCAAGTGCGGCACCCACAAAGACTATACGTCCCTTGGCGGCGGACAGGGACATTCCTTCGCGGAGACCGCAAGGCGACCCCTGAGCGAGGAAGAGGCCCTATGGTACGGTGAAGGATTCATGGTCACCTATACCTGCACAACCTGCGGCTTCAGCTATGACGACATCGGATGACACATGGGGCGGGGCTTCCCGGGAAGACCATCTTGCACATACAAGCCGGATACCGAAAAACAGGCAGAGAAGTTACCTCTGCCTGTTTTCTATGATTACATCTTAGTAAATGACGCTAGTCCATCCGGAACAATTACCCGAATCAAGATGTGCGCATAATGCATCTTCAGCTTCAACTTCATGGCCAGGATACACTTCAACAGACCAACCACATTCACAAACATGAGCGCCAATCGGCTTGTTCGCATTCTCAGCCTCTTCTGCGGCCTTCTCTGCTGCCTCTTTCTCAGCCTGTTGTCTTGCAGCCTCTTCTGCAGCGGCTTTCTCGGCGGCCGCCATCTCTTCCAACCTCTTCTGTGCAGCCGCCTGCTCAGCAGCCATCTTGTCAGGGTCTGCAGTGCAGCCACTGTGCCTTGTCGCCTGTGCCAGCCTTATCCGCATCTGCTGCAGACGCACTCTCGGCAGCTTTGCTTTCAGCTGTTACCCCCCAACACTCTACTTTCAGCAGACGTATCCTCCACGGCTTTACTGTCAGCGCCAACACTGGCACCGGTCTTCTGCCCTTTGTCGGCAGCAGCCCCAGGCTCTGCGCTTGTTGTCACTGCGTTTCCGCACCCTGTCATTATCAGGGACAGGATAGCGGTACAGACTAATGCCTGCTTGATCTTTCTTTTCATGGTAAACGCTTTTTCTCAACTTGCAGCCAGAAAAATATCTGTAACTATGCGAGTAATATAAGTATGATGTGCTGTGTATGTCAGGAGATATTTATAGTAAACTAAGCACATTATTATTAGTTAGGAGATGGAGACTGATGGATAAGAAATCCTTGAATATTGCAATTGGAAGCCGAATCAAGCTGGCTCGTGAAAATATGGGATGAACGCAGGAAGAGCTTGCGGAAAAAATTGACCTCTCTACACAATTCATTTCGACCATTGAGCGGGAAGTAGCCGGAGCTTCTTTAGGAACGATTATTAGTCTGTGTGAAGTGTTGAATGTGTCCAGTGAATGGCTGCTTTGTGGGAAACAGATAGTTTCTGATTCAGAAAAGATAGCAACTAAAATCAGCTCTTTATCGAGTGCACAATTAGCAGTTTTAGACAGAGTAACGGATGAACTTTTACATCTGTTGAAAGTGACAGAAGACAGTTTCCCGGGGAGCGCTTTCAAGATCCTCCCCAGGCCGACGCCCTGTGGCAAATACATATTTAATCCGGCCAGCTGCCAGGGGCCCGTACCAGACCGTGGCCTTGCACTGAATGGCACGCCCCCTTCAGAAATCCTGCCGCCTGCTTTACCCCGGATCCACAGCCTCCGCATACCACACCTGGTTCGCATTTTCCTCTGCAAACAGTTCCAGGTGAACCGATCCCGTTTCTTCATTGTAAGCCAGGGCAAAATAAGTGTCATACATGATATAAATCCCCCCATCCCCGGCGGCTTTTATGCTCCAACGCTCTTCCTCTTTCCTCTGGGAAGGCTGCGCCGTGACAGCCCACCCTTCCGCAGCGGCGGTATCCGAACCCAGAAGATAAAAACCATTTTCCACAAAATGCAGCCATGCGGTATCCTGGTAATTTACCACCTGAAGCAGGCTCCCCAGGCCGGCCTCCTCCGAAGCACACAGCGCAGGCGTCTGTCCCCCGTCCTCGGGAAGGTCCAGTACAAACCCTCCCTCCGTACCCAGCCTGTAAACGCCGTCCGGCAGTTTGGGCGTTACATCCATCTCCTGCAGATACTGATAATATTCCCGGGTATCCTCCGTCAGGTAGGACAGGCACCCTCCTGCGCAGAGCAGCCCCATTCCTGCCAAAACCGCCGCTGCCACCAGAACCGACGTCACTTTGACAGCTTTTCCATGAAAGGTTTCCGCTGCATCCTTCCACGGTGCTTCCCCGCCTCCCCAGGCAGCCAGGCAGTCTGTCACCCGGTGGTATCCCTCCGCCGCATAGGGAAACAGCAGGACGAAATAGGTCAGAACATACTGCCCCTTCGCCTCCCAGACCAGATGGCACAGCGTCCCTCCGATAAAAATCATGGGAAGGGCCAGGCTTTTACCGTAATTCGACAATTTTCTGCACGTCATGCAGTATATAAGCGCCCCGGCCAGGATAAAGAACTGAAAAAGATTTAAAAAAACCGTGCTTTTATGTGCCCCCGCCGCGCTTATAAAATGCCACACCCAGTTGCTCCGGACGCTCTCCGCAGGCTGTACCTGCACCATCCAGAAAGACTGAAACGTGGGATTGTTCCACTGGGAGACCATCTTTTTGGTAAAAAACTCCGCTGCCTCCCATCTATTGGCAGCAAAATACGCCAGGGAATCCCTGATGGCCCCTTTTACCACCATATCGTGGGCTTCCGTATTACAGCCGCTCTCATCGTAAGTATACCACACAAAGTCGTTATACCACCCCGGCGCGCGGCCTCCCTCCTGAAGCCCCATGGCAATCCAGGACCACTTGCTTGCCTCCTGCCCAAAGGACGCCCCGGATGCCTGCTCGAAGGCCAGATTCACCACCCTGCCCTGTCCTGCCCACAGAGCCACTGCCAGGACGGGAAACAGCAGAATTTTAACCTTCTTTTTCCGTATCAGCTCCAATCCGGCAAGGAGGAGCATGCCTATCAGGAAAACGATGTAATTGGACTTCACCAGCAGCGTCAGCCCGATCAGCAGGGCGGCCGTCACCCCGTAGCGTATTTTCAGGCGGCTGAGAAAGCGGAGCTCAAATCCCAACGCCGACAGGGCCAGGGCCATCCCCCATATATTGCCGTACACAAAGGAACAGTACATAATCAGCGGAAAAAACAGAATCCCGTACAGCAGCACCTTCAGACGGACGACCCTTCCCATGCCGAATTCCCCGCAGACCGCGCACATCCGGTCATAAAAAAGCCCAATGCCGATTCCGTTGAACACCTGGAAGGCAATGGAATTATAGCTGCCGAATATCAGGGAAAACAGGTACAGAACCGCCGTCAGCCCCCGCTGCTGGGCAAAACGGTACAGATATCCCCCTTCCGAGAACATCAGGTAATTCTGCGTATTCAGATCATATACCGCATTCTGGAGGTACTCCTGGTCCCCCTGGACGCCGCCCCGGGAAGCCAGAACCCATACCAGGGCCATGCCCATTATGATGCCCAGCAAAATCCTTTTCCATTTCCGGAAGAGGGCCTCCTCGGCCTCGACCCTTGCCAGGTACTTTGACACTGCCTGTATCCTTTTCAGAGACGTCATGGCCAGGACTGCCGCAAGGAAAGCCCCCAGGTTCAGCAGTACGCTGTCCCTGACGAAGAAAGTCCTCTCCGTCCAGTCCGTCACCATGTAACATGTGCTGAATGACGCGAAAAACAGCAGGAACGCCAGTATCACCGCAAAAAATCCTGTCACAACGCCCCTGTACAGCCCAAATATAGTTTCCCCGATGTCAGTCCGTCTCTTCACCGTAAATCCTCCAAAAGTTCCTTTCAGGATACTTTTTCAAATTGTAGCATGGCCATTGGGGAAAAGCAAGCCCGCAGGCAGTTAAAATGCCCCGAATGCCGCAATAACAGCTTAAAAGGCTATGACCCCCGCCGTAAATTACTTCTAAAAATTTCTTCCGTATTTTTGACAACTGCACATTTTCGTAGTATACTGAAAAAAGTGTCGCCAGGGGCGCCCAATAACCGGATGAATTCTCGGTTCTCCCCGAAACGGCCTGAAATCATTGACCAAAACCAGGGAAGGAATACGCATTTTCAGCTGTAGAAAACATTATGAAACGACATAAACTCACCACCACCGGAATCATCATGTTAGGTTTTATCATGGGCGCGCTTGTGGGAACCCTGTGTCTCCTGCTCCCCATAAGCGTCAGGCAGGGCCAGGACATAAAGCCTGTCGACGCCCTGTTTGTGGCCACGTCCAGCATCTGTGTGACAGGGCTCTCAACCGTGAACATCGGCCAGACTTTTTCCGCTTTCGGACAGGTCGTCCTGCTGCTGCTCATCCAGTTCGGCGGCCTGGGAATCGTCACTTTTACCACCCTGGTTTTATGCCTTTTCCGCCGCAGGATCACCCTGTCGGACAGGATGCTGATCCAGAGCGCTTACAACCTGGACACCCTCACGGGCCTGGTGCGTATCACCATGCGGGTTCTGAAGGCAACCCTTCTTCTGGAAGGAATCGGTGCCCTGGGGTATGCCATTGTTTTCATCCCCGAATACGGGATCAAGGGCATCTGGTACAGCATTTTCCACGCCGTATCCGCCTTCTGCAATGCCGGGATCGATCTTCTGGGCGGAAACAGCTTCTGCGGCTATACTGACAACATTGTCATAAATATAACCACAATTTTCCTCATCATTGTCAGCGGCCTGGGTTTTCCCGTCTATTGGGAAATCCTCTTTTTGGGCCGCTTCAGGCGGGGCATGGGGAAGGATTCCTATGCACGGAAAATGAGCCTCCACGCCAGGCTTGTATTTTTGACAACATTGTCACTTATCCTGGCAGGTGCCGCTCTGACCCTGCTCTTTGAATATGACAACCCTGACACCCTGGGTCCCATGGCCTGGCCCATGAAAATAATGGCTTCCCTGTTTCAGTCCGTGACACTCCGCACCGCAGGTTTCGCCACGATTCCCCAGGAATACTTCCGCCCCTCCTCCTGCCTGGTGTACCTGCTTCTCATGTTCATAGGCGGTTCCCCTGCAGGTACCGCGGGAGGCGTCAAGACGGTAACCATTGTCCTGCTGATCGCCTCCATGTTTGCCAATATCAAAGGACGGGCGGATGTGAGCATCATGCACCGGAAAATTGCCGACGACATTATACGGCGCTGCGTGGCCATTGTCACTTTCAGTTTTTCCGTACTCCTGGTTCTCACGGTGGCCCTGCTGGCTGTACAGCAGAGTAATTTCCTGGATACCCTGTACGAGATGACCTCCGCCATTGCAACCGTGGGACTGTCCAGGGGCCTGACCGGAAGCCTGACTACGGCGGGAAAGCTTATCGTATCCCTCACCATGTATCTGGGCAGGATCGGTCCCATCACGTTGGCCCTGGTCTTCAACAGCCGGAGCCCCTCGGCACATGTAACCTATCCGGAAAGCAAGGTCATCATCGGCTGACATCACAGACTGGCATAAGAAGCACCCGGCAGAGCACAAAAACATATTCCCTTCGACAGGAAACCATTTTCCGGAACAGACCAAAACAGGCGGAAGCAGGCAAGGAGATTTAAAGGCAAGGAGAATTGATATGAAAAAAAGCAGACAAAAAGAATACGTCGTCATCGGCCTGGGAAGATTCGGCAGCAGCGTGGCAAAACAGCTGGAGGCCAACGGCTGCAAAGTACTGGCCATCGACCGCAACGAGCAGCACATCCGCCAGATTGCGGAATATGTAACCCTGGCCATGTGCCTGGATGTAGGTGACGAGGAAGCCCTTGAAGAACTGGGCGGCAGGAATTTCGACGGAGCCGTCATTTCCATAGGGCACAGCCTGGACGCCTCCGTCCTGGCCACGATCTGGGCCAAGGAGCAGGGCATCAAACAGGTCATCGCCAAAGCCTACGATGAGACCCAGGGAAAGATACTGGCAAAGATCGGCGCAGACGAGATCGTGTACCCGGAAATGGAAACCGGCGTCCACCTGGCCAACAACCTGGCCTTCAACAACCTGGTTGACACCATAGAACTGTCCTCGGAATACTCCATCGGCGAGGTCACCATCCTCACGGACTGGATCGGAAAAAGTCTCATCGAACTGAAGCTGCGGGATAAATATGACGTGAACGTAATCGCCATCAAGCGGAACGGCTCCCTGATCGTAAATCCTGCCGCAGACGCCCCCAACAAGAAGGATGACATATTCGTCCTCCTGGGAACCAACAACACCCTGAAAAAAATCGCGGATGCCAGCACCTCCAGAAAATAGAAACTGAAAAGCAGCCCTAGGGCTGCTTTTTCTTTAAAATTCTCTATCTTCTCAAATAATCTCAATTCTCTCAAAATACTTTATAAGAATGTTTGCACAGTTCTCAATCCCGAACTGGGAGGTATCCAGTATCATGTGATAGTTGTTCACGTCGCCCCAGACTTTGCCGGTGTTCTTATTATAATAATCGCACCGCAGTCTGTCGTTTTCTTCCAGCATCTCTTTCGCATCGTCATAAGACAGATTCTTCTTGTTCATGACACGGTGAATCCGGTCCTCCTTGTCCGCCACCACGTAGATATTAAAGACATTTCCCCGGTCCTTCAAAATCTCAGAGGCGCACCGTCCCAGAATAATGCAGGAATCGGATGCCAGATTCCGGATCAGCTCCGCCTCGTCCGCATAACTGTCCCCTTCCATTTCATGCTCTATGTAGGCCTTGTCATACACTGGAATCCCCAGTTTCTCAGACAATGTTCCCGCAATCACGCTGGCGCCTGTTCCAAACCTTCTGCTCATTGTTATCACCAGATTCATAATCATTCCTCCCCATCCCCGGCCTGAATGAGATCTCCTTCCCAGGGATGCCATCTTCTGAGTAGCCCTCCGCTGAATAGGCCCATTATACCATGTGCACAGCAACGCACATGGCAGATGGCCATTCGGCCGTTTCCTGCCAAGAATAAGGACATTATATCATATCCTGCAGATGGTTACAAGTCCGCTGCCCCGCCAAGATATTCCAAATTCATACACGGTAGAAATTATACGCCCCGCTGATATCTCCTCCCCGAAAAGGAAAAACACCCTGAACCTCTATTCCATTGTTCAGGGTGTCCGCTTCTCTCAGCAGTTTTCTATTATTCTGCCGCTGTTACGGAAGTGATATGAGGGTTTGCGCCGTTGTACCAGTACAGGAAGCCTTCCATATCGATCTTGTCACCGACCTTCAGGTTCTTCACCGCCGCATATACGTCCGTGGTATTGTCGCACAGATAAGACTCCACGGTAAACAGGTAAGTGGTCCCATCTAAGGAAACACGGAAATACAGATCATCTCCATCCTGGCCGGAATTATTGTCCCTGTACCAGAAAGCATCCGTACAGTTCTCGTCCTCAGGATCAACAGGCTCCACAGTCATGCCCTTAAAGGCCACAAACTGATTCTGGAAATCTGCCAGTTCGTCCTGCCCCAGATATGTAGTAACATCCTTAGGCTCCGCAACAAAGCTGTCGCCGCCTTCCACAAATTCAAAGGCTGCATCCGTGATCTCCACCTCACCGGACCACTCGGACTTAAAGCCCTTTACCCTGATCTTGGTTCCGGGGGTCATCTGTGCATATTCCTCTTCCGTGCAGGGCAGCTCATAAATGAAATAAGCGCCGTTCTCATCCTGTGTATAGAGAGTGGCCTTATTCTCCCACCACGACTGCTTGGCCTGTACATAGGTCTCCACAACCACCTCTGTATCCAATGCCGCCGCAGCGTACTCCTCATAGCTCATCACGGCCGACGCGTCTATGCCGGCTGTCCCGCCTTCCCCTGAGCCTGCTTCGGAACCTTCGCTGCCCTCTTCAGAGCTTTCTTCCGGAGCCTCGCTGCTCTCTTCAGAACTCTCCTCCGGAGCTTCGCTGCTCTCTTCAGAATTCTCCTCGGAAGAACTGCTCTCCTCCGTGTTTACGCTTCCGCTCTCGCCGGAACCGGCATCCTCACCGCAGCCGGCACATGCCGCTACCAGTGCTGCCGCCAAAAACAATGCTGCAAACTTTTTCCTGTTTTTCATTTTTATCCTCCTCTATACAACCATCTCTGCCAGACGGTTTTGTTTCAGGAAATAAAAAGCCTCTTCCCGAAACATTGAGATAATTATACCTGATATCTACAGGAAAGCAATAGTATTATTGCCCATTTGACCCACGATTTTTGTCCGATTTTTGCTTTTTTGCCCACTGATTCCTATGAGATTTGACCGTTTGCAGCATCAAATATACGAAAATCAGAACCCATGTTCCCCCCAGGGACCACAGCAGGACCACTGCCGTCCGGGGAAGTTCCCCCAGTTCCGTCCTGCCCCCTGCCGGGGAAGTTCCCCCTCCGCCCTGTTGGTCCAGGCGGTACAAAGCCTTTACGTCCTCATATAGCTTTTTCATGTAAGCGTCGTCCACTGTCTGCTTTCTGTTGACGGACTTTACCGTATTTTCAATCAGCTGGCCTGCCGCGTCCCGCAGGGATGCGGAACCGTTGAACACCGGAGTGACAAAAGTACGGTCCACATTTTCGAGAAGCAGCTTCGTGGCTTTTATTTTCACATCGTAATGAAGCCCGTTGTCCTCGCCGCCCCGGGCCAGGTAATCCTGGTATTCAAGGGTTTCCCGGGCCTTGTAGGTCACCGGCACGTACCCTTCCGTCTCCGCATAGGCGATCTGAACCGCATCGGTAAGCATGTACTGCGCGAACAGCCAGGAAGCCAGAACCTCCTGGGAATCAGCCTTGTTAAATATGCACACGGAAGGCCCCTGGGAAATCATCTGCGGATTTGACGGGTCGAACTGCGGGATCATCATGACCTCCGTCTCAAACTCCACCAGGTTATCCTCGCTGATATCCAGCAGCGGCGCATGGGTTCCCATCCAGGTGGCTCCGGCCGTGGAGTCTATTGCGAAAATACACTGGCCAGCGTTAAGAAAATTAGCCGGGTAGCTGGATATCTTAAAGGTGGAAAATGCGCCTTTCTCCGCGTGTCCGGCTATGTCCATGAGCAGTCCCTTTGTGGTGTCATTAAACAGCCCTATCTCCCCGTTTTCCCTGGAATAATCCGCCCCTAGCTGCCGGAGCATCTGTATCATCATGTTGTCCGTGGATTTATAGATAAAAGGAATCATGACCTCCTGGCCGTTTACGGCAAAATTGCCCTCCCTGTCCCGGGCTGCGGCCGCCTCCGACACCTCCCACACAAAATCCCAGGTGAGTATCTCCGGCAGGGTGTATCCCAGGGCTTCCACATAAGTTTTATTGATATAACAGGCCTCCGTGGAGCGCATATACGGAATAGCGTAATAATGTCCGCCAAAGGAGCATTCCTCCAGGAACTGGGGAATCATTTCTTCCCTCCCGGGAGAGTCAAACCTGACCTCGCTGCCTCCCAGTCCGTATTTTTCGTCCTCAAACAGCTCTTCCAGGGGAACCACCTGGTTCTCCCCCGTCAGATAAGTCGCTATGTGGTCCGGATAGGTAATACACACATTTGGGGTAGTGTTTGTAGCTATATTCGTAATTACGTCATTGTAAATCCTGCCGTAATCCGTATACAGGCGCAGGTTTACGGTGATATTGGGATAAAGAGTCTCAAAGTCACGGATCGCCTTCTCATAGATGTCTGTCTGGGTCTTGTTGGTATCGTTTTTCGCCCAGAAAGTTATTTCATACTGCCGGGAAGTATCGAACTCCTCCGGGATCTCAAAAGCTGTGCTTTCCCGGGAACCGTGGCATCCCGTCAAAAGCATCCCGGCACACAGCAGGAACGCTCCATACTCAAATATATGCCTAACTGCCCGTCTTTTCAAAAAACTGCTGTCCGCCTTCCCCATACGCCTTCTCCATAAAGCATGCTTACCGCTTATAGTGTGAATCTTTCCGCCGCCCATTCTGCCTCCTGAGCTCCCTTCATCCTCGCATTGCCTGATGACCTTTTATTCAGAATCACCCTGGCTGTTTACCGCCATTATGTACGCCAGGCCTCCGTCTCCCAAACCGGTTTTTACGGGCAGATGCAGCCCGGCCCATGCATCCTCATCCCTTGGTTCCGCCCCTGGACACCCCTTCCATAATCTTCTTCCGGAAGATCAGAAACAGCGCCACCAGGGGAACGGAAATCACCACCACCGCCGCCATCATGGCCGGGATGTTCTCCCTGCCGAAACCGTTCTCCCGGATTTCCTGGATTCCGTTGGACACCAGGAAATAACCGGGATCGTCAGTGATCAGTCTGGGCCACACGTAGGAATTCCAACACTCGATCACTTTCAGAATCGTCACGGTAATCAGCGTAGGCCTGGATATGGGCACCATCACCTTCAACAGGTACTTTATGTCGGATGTACCGTCTACCTTCGCCGCGTAATACAGGCTGTCCGGTATCTGCTCAAAGTTCTCCTTCAGCAGATAAATATAGAAAACAGATGTCACCGACGGCAGAATCAGCCCCGGAAAGGTATTTCGCATATCCCAGTTGGTGATCGTCACGAAATTGGTGATAATCACCAGCTCAGTGGGAATCATCATCATGGACAGAAACAGCACAAACACAAGATTCTTTCCCCGAAATTCCAATCTGGCGAAAGCGAATGCCGCAAGTGTGATCACCACTAGCATAACGGCAGTGGTGGCCACGGTGAAAATTGTGGTATTCAGCAGATACCGTCCCAGCGGCACAGCGGTAAAGGCGTCTCTGTAGTTGGCCAGAGTGGGCGACAGGGTAAAAAATTTCGGAATATGCTCCGAATTGTAGGAGCCGTAACTTTTTACGGAGGTAAGTATCATCCAGTAAAAAGGAAACAGCACAATAATCCCCCAGAAGACCAGGAGAATGTAAGTGACTGCCTTTCCGGCCCTCCTGCGTATTCTGGAGCTTTTTTCAATCTGCCCATAGTCCGGCAGACTCTCGCTTTCCCGCCTTATTTCGTTTTCCCGTTCCGTATTTCTTCTCATATCCATCCTCTGCTCCATCTCTTTTCCTGTCACATCTCTTTTTTCTGTTCGGTACAAAACTTCGTTTTCCCATTTTCGCTGTCAGACAGGTTCCGGCAGATCCTTTAATAATGTACATTCTTTTTACTCACCAGCAGATTGATACATGTAATGGTGAGCACAATGGCAAACAGGATAATTGCCGCCGCAGAGGCATAGGAGGGATACCCCCCGCTGTCCCCGTACAGCATATCATACACATAACCCACGATAGTGTTCATCTCCGCCGCATTCAGATCCGTGCCGAACAGGGCCACCGCGTCGCTGTAAGCCTTGAACGCCCCGATAAAGCCCGTAATCACCAGATAAAAGATCATAGGGGAAATCATGGGCAGGGTAATCCGCCGGAAAATCCGGAATCCGGAAGTGCCGTCCACCCTGGCCGCATTGTAATACTCCTGGCTGACGGAGGACAGGGCGCTGGTAAGGATCAGGATTTTAAACGGCATCACCACCCAAATGGTGTAAAAACACAGCACAAACATTTTCGCCCAGTACGGGCCGTCTATAAAATCAACGCTCTCTCCGCCGAACCAGTTGATAAGGACATTGACAAAGCCGTCGGAATAGGGTGTCTTTTTAAACAGAATCATAAATACCAGCCCCACTGCCAGGGTATTGGTCACATAGGGCAGAAAATATACTGTCTGGAGAAAATTTCTGAGCGGTTTAATAGAATGCAGTCCCACTGAAATCAGCAGCGCAATCCCTGTGGACAGGGGTACTGTGATGATCACCAGGAGAAAAGTATTCTTCACTGCCTGCAGAAAGTAAGGGTCATGCAGCACATAGGAATAATTATAAGGCCCCACGCCGAAATAGGTCTGGGACGCGGAATTATACCCCTCTTCAAAGGAATACACAAACACATCTATGAGAGGGTACACCATAAATACCCCCAGAAACAGAATCGCCGGCGCAAGATACAGCCAGGCCTTCAGGTTACCGTTGCTCCGTTTTTTCTTCATGTCAGCCTCCTTGCCGTCCCTTTCCGCCGTGCATCAAGCCTGCGGACGGCTTTCCGGCATAATGCGGATTCTCTGTTCCGTTTTTTTGTCGAATAAAAACACCTTCCGCGGAATCAGGCTGAACCGGACCGTCCTGCTCTCCCCGGACGCGGCACAACCCGCCCTGTTCCTATCTTCTATGGAAAAAATCTGCCCCATATGCTCGCTTGCAACAATCGAACGGACCGCGGGACTCAAGGAAGCCGCATTTCCGGAGACCACGCTGATATCCCGGCCCATTACCTCCACACCCTTCAGCTCACAGTGCAGAGCCCCTTCCTCCTTCAGCAGAAATCCTTCCGGCCGGATGGCGGCGTAGACTTCCCCTTCTGTAAACCCTCCTGCCTCTCTTCCTGCCAAAGTCTCTCCATTTTTTCCTCCACCAGGCGCAGAGCCAGCTCCTGGTTTTCCTTCGCCAGACGCATATCCGGGTCCCGGCTTTTCTCCGCCAATCACAGAAGCGGTCTCCAGCACCGCGTCCTCCCCGATATACAGCTTCCCGTTTCTGACACTTCCGTCAAAAACATTAATAGGCGGTGTTCCCAGAAATTTCGCCACAAACAGGTTTGACGGGTCGTCATACACTTCCTGGGGCTTTCCGATCTGCTGCACCACTCCGTCCTTCATTACGACAATCATGTCGGAAATGCTCATGGCCTCCTCCTGGTCATGAGTCACGAAGATTGTGGTAATCCCCGTCTCCCTCTGGATCCGCCGTATCTCCTCCCTGGTCTGCAGCCGCAGCCTGGCATCCAGGTTGGAAAGAGGCTCATCCAACAGCAGCACCCTGGGCCGTTTCACCAACGCTCTGGCAATGGCCACCCGCTGCTGCTGTCCGCCGGAAAGCTCCCCCGGCTTACGGTCCATCAGCTCTTCGATCTGCACCAGTTTTGCCGCTTCCTCCGCCTTTTCGCGCATCTGGGCTTTTGTCAGCTTATCCCTGCCCTTCAGGTTCTCCAGGGGAAAGGTAATATTCTGCCGCACCGTCAGGTGGGGATACAGGGCATAATTCTGGAATACCAGGCCGATCCCCCTGTGCTCCGGCGGCAGATCCGTGACATCATCGGTCCCGAAAAAAATCCTTCCGCCGGTTGGCTTTATCAGTCCGCTGATCAGATTCAGCGTGGTGCTCTTGCCGCAGCCCGACGGCCCCAACAGGCCGATCAGCCTGCCGTCCGGAATCTTAAAGGTAAAATCATTGACCGCGATTACATCCCGGCGGTTCTTCCTGTCACGGCTTGGAAATTTTTTCGTCAGATTCTGTAATATGACTTCCATTTTATACTTCCCTTCACAACATACACTTGTTTCCTGCCAAGCCCGGGGCTTGTCCCTTTCCGCAATTATACCGGAAAGGAACGCAAATGTCTATACTTTATACCGTCATACACCCGAACAATCCAGGCAAATGTTACTGTTCACAGCTTCGCCGTTCACAGATCCAACCCCTCAAAGAAGTCCCTGCGGTCCTCCCGCCCCTCTTCCCTGTATTTCAGGAAAAAGGCCTTCATTTCCGGGCTGTCTTCTCCGATGTCCAAAAGGATTCCCTGGAAATTATCCTCCGTAATACAGCCAAGTTCCGCAAACAGGCTGTAGTATTCCCGGCAGCCGGACTGCTCCTCCCGAATCACCTGCCAGGTTTCCCCTGTCCCCTGCCCCCTGGTCAGACTCCTCAGATACTGCTCCAGCTCCTCCCTCCCGGATAAGGACAGCCCCTGGGGATGCAGCAGGCGCAGGAAGCACAGCCGCACCTTGAGCCTGCGTTTCTCACTGGTGAATTCTTCCAGATCCGTGCCTATATAGTCTTCCTCCCCATAGACGGACTGGCTGATGTACCCCTCCGAATCCCGGGCCCTGAGAATGGATAGAAACCGGATGTCCCACTGCTCTAACCATTCCCTGCTCCCCGCTTCGGAAAGGTTCAGCAGATAGTCCGCATCCAGCATGGTCACAACTGCTGCCAGAAGCTCCGCACAAGGAACTTTCTGCATGCCTCCTCCGCTACCCGGCATTCCCGGGAACGCCCCCGGAAATTCTCCTGCATCCCTTCGGTTCCGGCCTCCGGATATGTCATCCCGTACCTCAATCCGCTCCAGACTTTTGCAGTCCTTGAAAACCGCCCTGCCAAAGCGCACATCCCCACCGGAAAAGGACACATCCCGCAAGCTGCTGCAGTACGCAAAGGCCCAGTCGCCCACTTCCTCCAGGCTGTCTGGCAGCCGGAGGCTGCACAGGCCCTTCCGGCTCAAAAACGCCTTCCTGTCGATGACAGCCACCGGATATCCTTCTATAACGGAAGGCAGCACAAGGCTTGCCGCAAATCCCTGATAACCTGTGATGACGGCTTTCCCTTGCTTTATCCTGTAAATAAGGGTTCCATTTTCCATATTTAATCGTTTTGAAGATACATTTTCCACGTTTTTTAGAACTCCTTTTCCCCGGCCCTTTTATAGAACAGAAGTTCTACAGGGGTTCTCCGCACCTTTACAGATCGAGCTGCGCAATCCGAACCTGAAGACTGTCCCTGCGCTGGGCGAGCATCATCTCTTCACTGAGCCTGGTATAATCCGGACTTCCGAAGGAAGCTATGAAACCTGCGCTGTCGCCGTTCCCCGTAAGCTCCGTGAGCAATACCAGCATCTCGTTCCCCCGGCCGAAAGCCTTCTCCACGAAGGAAAAGAGCGCATGGAGTCTGTGCTGCGCTTTCTCCGTCTCCCCCTTCAGCTCCGCTGTCTTTGCCTGAAAGCGCTCCTTCAAAAAGCCGTAGGCTGCCCTGCCGTCCGCGTCGCCCAGGGTATCGCCCCGGGCGATGCTTTGAATGTCGCTCTGGACGACACCCTGCACTCTCAACTCCCTATGGGCATCCTGCAGGAAGCGGATGACATTTTTGTGCTTCCTCCTGTCCCCGTCGGACAGGGCTCCTGCGGCCTGCAGGCTCTCCAGCAGTTTCTTTCGTCCCAGGGAAAGGGCCTCCAGCCGCTCCAGAATCCGGGCGCCGCTGCATCCCTCCTGCTCCGCCAGGCTCCCTATGCCTTTTAAGGAATTCCGCAGATCGGTCAAAAATGCCGCCTGTTCCATGATCTCCCTCATCTGGCCCTGTATCGCGTCCAACAGCATCCCCAGCAGAGACAGCCTTTCATCAAAAGCGGCCTTCCC
>CAJTSY010000042.1:0-12453 GCA_910578995.1 uncultured Acetatifactor sp. | reverse complement strand
GCCGTCGTCTCCATGTGGTAGAAATGTTCCTTCTTCAAATCCAGATAAGTCATAATGGCATTGTGGATACGCTTCCGGGAAGCATATTCCTTCCAGACTCCGTAATCCGCTTCCACCTCCATCACCTTCAGCCTGTCAAGGGTGGCCACGTCAAATTCCCGCACGGATCTGTTGTACTCCGGCGGATTGCCGGCCGTCACGATAACCCATCCCTCCGGGACCCTGTGGCGGCCAAACGTCTTGTACTGGAGAAACTGGAGCATGGCGGGCGCCAGGGTCTCGGACACGCAGTTGATCTCATCCAGAAACAGGATGCCCTCCCGAATGCCGCTAGCCTCCATGGTATCGTAGATGGATGCAATGATTTCACTCATGGTATATTCCGACACGCTGCAGGACACTCCACCGTAAGTCTTCCGGGCTATATAGGGAAGCCCCAGGGCGGACTGCCTGGTGTGGTGGGTCATGGAATAGGACACCAGGGCAATCCCCATCTCCTGGGCGATCTGCTCCATGACAGCAGTCTTGCCTATGCCTGGAGGCCCCAGAAGAAAAATAGGGCGCTGCCGTACCACAGGCACCTTATACTCTCCAGACTCATCTTTTTTCAGATAAAGTTTTACCGTATTTTCGATATATTCCCTGGCCTGTTTAATGTTCATGTAAGCCTCCCCGTCAAATCCGCGCTTCAGGTTTCCGCCTCCAACACCACTTTCATACTCCAGGCCGGCACGGGGGCCCGGTTTTCGTCTTCCTCCAAAAAAGCGAAAATGACCTGATAGTCAGGCATCCGTTCCGGATAGATGCCGTAGCCGTCAGTGAAGTAAATCAACCCTTTCAGATTCTCAAATTCCCCCTGTTCCCGGAGCTTCTCCACATACTCGAACACCGGCCTGAAATCAGTGGCCCCAAAGCCCGTCAGCTTCCCCTCCCGCAGAAATGCTTCCAGATCTTCCTGGCAGGTCAGCCTGGTATCGTCCTGTATCTGACTGTCGCACTGAATGATATGGACATTTATTCTGGTAAAGAAGTTCTCCTGCTCTTTCAGGATAGAATAAGTCTTCTGCAGAAATGTCCTCACCGCCGTCCCCTCGCAGGAAGCCGATGTATCCACCGCGATGACGAATTCCTTCACCTTCCTGCTCTCCCGGTACTCAAGGGGTTCTATCAAGGGAAGGTTTCCGTACTGCTCCAGTCCGTAGGTATAATAAATGTAGTCGAACTCATCCTCGCTCACTGCCATCTCCTCACCAGTCACCGTGAACCGGCGCAGGATCTCACCGTAATCATATCTTTCCCTGGTGACCTCCTCCAGATTCCGCTCCAGGCTTTTGATGCCGGATCTTCCCCTGGCAAAGGACTTCAGATCCGTCTTTACCTGCCTGCCCAGCTTCCGCAGCTGCTCCAGCACAGGCCCAGGCTGCTTCTCCTCCCAGAAGGCATGGACATCACGGTAAAACATGCTTCGGAGCCTGCGCCCTTCCTCCGGCGGCAGCGGATTTTTTATGAAATACCGATACAGCGCTTCCGCCGTAAGGCCGCCCGCCTTATCCTCCATGACGGCAAGCTCCCTCCCCAGGTTTTTGTCCCATGGAAGTGCGGTCCCTTTTAACCCCAGTTCCAGGATCACATTCTCCACGGCCAGATCCGCCGCAAGATCCCAGATATCCCTTTCCAACTTACGATACTGAAAGGGATGGAAAAAAATGCCGTGCAGCAGCATGTGCAGATAACTGCGGACCACCAGTCCCGGCTCCTCCTGATAACATTTCAGCACATGGCGGGAATCATACAGACAGAATTGCCCGGTGCCGGCAAAACCTCCAAGCCCCGGCCTCTCCCGGGGAGGAAGAACTGCCAGCACCGGAGCAAAAAATCTCAGATGCATGAGAATATCGTCCCGGGCCAGGCCCATGACCTCGGCGGCAAGGAATGGGATCTGGTCTGTGCCGGAATCTGAACCCGCATTTGCCGTCACGCCAGCGAGCCCATGGGATCCCATGGCTCCAACATAATCGGCTCCGATTCGTACTCTTTCAGATATTCCTCCGGCAGGTACTTCCTGTTCACTACGATCTGATACATAAACTCGTCAAACCACCTGTCGCTCATGACATAATACCCCTTCTCTCCGGCCTTCTCGCCCCAGCTGTTCTCCACACGCCAACGGTTGGGCCTGCCCTCCTCATCCAGGTTGACCCCCAGGAAAACCATGGCGTGAGTCATCAGACTCTCTCCGTACTCCAGGCGCTCCGCCTTGTTCATGCCGAATTCCACATCCAACAGTTCCTCCAACCGGAAGACATCCATATCCATGGCGCCGCCCTCTTTCACGGAGTATTTTCCCACATCACATCCAAACCACACGGGCGACCCGTCCTTCAGCTGCGCTATAGCGGCCTTCTTCAGCTCCCCGATCTCCAGGTTCAGATAACGCACCAGGCGGCCCTCCTTCACATTTCCAAGAAACTTCACGCTGTAGCTTCTGTGATAAGGCTTGTCCGCGGTAGGCGCATTGATTATACTAATGTAATCATCCAGGTTCAGGCCCACATATTTCTCAAAAAAAGTCTCCGGCGTCAGTCCGCAATCCCGGATAAATTTGCCTTCCTTATCCTCCACCTCGAGATCAAAACTCTTCGGAGGCTCGCCCAGACAGATACACAGAATCCGGTAGATCTCCCCCAACATGGCCTCTTTCTTTCCCGCCAGCTCCTCCCGCGTGGCTCCCTGGGCATAGGCCCTGCGCAGCCGGCAGGCATCCTCCCGCAGCTTCACGGTCAGCGTACTGTTCATCTCGCCCGTGGCGGAGGAAGATTTCGTCTCCGGCATGGCGTATTTAGGCACCGCACCGTATTTGCGGACCAGGTTGCAGAGCATGTCCCACTGCCCTCCGTCATTCAGCGGCGCTGTCAGCAGCCAGGAAATCAGTCTGCCCTCCGTGGGCTCCTCCATTGTCTCCAGAATGCTCTCCAGGAAATAATTCGCCTTTTCCAGTTTGTCGTAAAACAGCATATAATTCTGGGAAAGCTCGAAGTTCTCCAGATTCAGCTTTTTGATAACCTCAAACCGGAAAGTATTCAGCGCCGCAAACATCCAACACCGGCCGCTCTGCTTTTGGTCCGTTATGGCTCCCTGCTTTAAATTAACGGAAAAGCTGTGGCGGGTCGTTCTGTGCACCTGACCGTTTGTCGCGGCAGCCCGCAGGCCGTTCTCCGTCACGGCGTTCATCGCCACCCTGCAGGCTTTGTCTGCGCCGCATTTCTCCTGGAACTGTGCCAGGGTCTCTTTTGTAATGTTTCCGCTCATATCTTTTCTTTCTCCTTTTATTTATCCGTTTTCCTTATATCTTTTCTTTCTCTTATATCCTTTTATCTCTTTATCCCGGCTCACACAGGCCGCGCCAAGCATACAACCTCCGCCTTCCGTCAAAACCCAGACTTTACACCGTCGGAAGAGAACGGGTACGGACACGAAAAGACCGCCTGTCTTCTGGCAGATGCCGAAGCAGACGCTCCTTCCGTTCTTCTCCCGTCCCATGTACATCCACGCTGCATGGCACTCTTTTATCGGATAAAATTGGTCCTCTGGAATGCCTCCCTCTCCGGCAGACCGTAGGCTTCTTTTCCAAGCCCTATACTCTTCATCAAAAACGCCATATTCCTTGCCAGCGTCCGCATTCCCTGCAGCCCCTCCGCATCCTGGGCCGCTTCTCCGATTTCCCTGCCATGGATACTGTTCCAATACTGCCCGGAAGCCACCGGCATACCGGAAATGGTGAAGAATTTGTTCAGCTCATCAAAAGTCGAAGACAATCCGCCCCTGCGGGCCGCTGCAACAGCCGCCCCTACCTTCATGGTTTTATCAAAACGCGTGCTATAAAACAGCCGCGTCAGGAAAGCCACCAGTGTCGCATTGGCAGACGCATAGTAAACCGGACTCCCCACCACAAGGCCGTCACATTCTTCAAACTTGGCTGCCGCCTCGTTTACCATATCGTCAAACACGCATTTGCCCTTTTCCATACAGGTCTGGCAGGCAATGCAGCCCCGTATGGCTTTATTCCCGATATGCAGGATCTCCGTTTCTATCCCTGCTTCAGAAAAGATCTTCTCCATCTCATGTAATGCAATATAAGTATTGCCCTCTTTGTGGGGGCTGCCGTTAATCATCAAAACTTTCACAATCGCACCTCTTTTTCCGCATACACTGATTCGTACACATGAATATTTCAAAGCAGTTATTTGTAGACAGTTCCTTACGGCCGCAGCCCCATGCCGCCTTCCAGGGTAATAGTCTCGCCAGTGAGATACTTGAAATCCGGGGAAGCGAGCTGCACGCATACACGCCCGATCTCCAGTTCCGAATCTCCATAATGTCCCGCAGGCGGCATCTTCACATTTGCCTTGAAGGCGTCCGGATAAGCCTTCTGGAAATTCTCCAGCTGTGCCGTCCAGGCCAGCGGGCAGATAATGTTAACATTGACGCCATCTTTCGCCCATTCGGTGGCCGCCACACGGGTCAGGCCGCGGATGCCTTCCTTGGCCGCGGCATAGGCACACTGCCCGTAATTGCCGAACAGACCCGCACCGGAGGCGAAATTGATTACCGATCCCTTTGTCTCCACCAGGTGGGGATAGCATGCCTTCATATAATAGAAGGCTGCGTAAAGGCCGGAGTACACTGCCAGGTCAAACTGGTCTGTGGTATGGTCAGCCAGAGTCACGCCGGAAGCGGAGGCCTGGGCATTATTAATCAGCACATCGATCCTTCCGAATTTCTCCATAGTCTGGCGCACCACCTCTTCCACCACAGCCTGGTTGTCCGCATGCGCATTCACGTCAGCCGCAACCGTCAGCACCTGGATGCCGTACAGGCGCTCCAGTTCCTCCTTCGCATCCTCCAGTTTCTTCACATTGCGCCCTGTGATCACAATGTTGGCGCCTTCTTTTGCATAAGCCGTGGCGATGCCGTAACCGATGGAGCCGCAGCGGCCGTCGCTCAAAACTGCACGCCCTGCCCCTGTGATGATCGCTGTCTTTCCCGTTAAAAAGCCCATAACCAATACCTCCTGATCTTAATTGATTGTAAAATATACAAAGCACCGGGCAAATCGCTCCTTCCCCACAGGGAAAACACTGTCAATTTACCCAAGCCCACTATAGCACATTTGGAAAAACCTGTCAAATTCACGTTTCGGAAATCCTCATACAGGCCATCGCAATCTCCCGCAGCCTGGGCAGGCAGGCATCAAAAAACATCCGATAGGACTGGCAGAAATAATTCTCCCCCAGCCCCTCTCCGGGCGCCCCCTGGCACCCCTGCTCCCTGTGCCTGCGGCAGCCGCCGCGGCAAATGGAAAAATAAGCGCAGTCCCTGCACCGCTGTACATGTTCTGCAGAAGCCCCCAGAAACCCGCTCTCCACCGCCCGCTTCCATATGACTTCAACATCGTCTTCATTCAGGTTTCCCACTTTATATTCGTCCATGCAGTAGAAATCGCAGGGATATACACTGCCGTCCGCCTCCACCACATTCTGGATACTGCACATCCCCCTCTGCTCGCAGGCCTCCGGCATCCTCCCCATAAGGATTCCCACATAATTCTCAAACTGCCGGATATAGGGCTGTCTGCCGCTGCGCAGATCAAGATACCACAGCTCAAACAGATCGATCAGGAACCTCCCGTATGCCTCGGGAGACAGCGAATACTCCTGTTCCCCCCGCTTCTCCCACACAGGATCCAGGCAGGCTATGTACTGCTGCCAGCGAAACCCCAGTTTCCGGTAGTTTTCGTAGATTCTGCCGATCTTCGGCGCTGTCTTCCCGTTCACCACCGTCAGAACATTGAATTCGGTTCCGGACTCCCGCAGCATTTCCGCAGCCCTCAGAGTGTGGAAATAGGTCTCCTTCCCCTCCGCATCCTTCCGGTAGGCATCGTGGGTAGCCTTGATGCCGTCCACCGACAGGCCGACGAGGAAACGGTGTTCCGCAAAAAAGCGGCACCACTGCTTGTCCAACAGGTATCCGTTGGTCTGCAGGGCATGGTCTATCTTCAGATTCTTCCGGTTGTATTTCTCTTCCAGTTCCAGGCAGTGCCTGTAGAAATCCAGTCCCGCCAGGGTAGGCTCCCCTCCCTGGAAGGCGATGGTACAGCTGCCCTCCGCGAAATCCAACACTTTCCGGATCACATTTTCCAGGGTTTCCAGGCTCATGATCCCGTAGGAAGCCCGGCTCCGGTTCTCCATCTCATCCGCGTAAAAACAGTACCTGCACCGCAGGTTGCACAGCCCGGAGGCCGGTTTCATCAGTATATTGATTGGCGGCATGTGTTTTCTCCCTTCTTTCCTTCACACATTTTTATTATAGCATTTCCCTGCCCCTCTTACCACTGTAAATTTCCAAATGAATCATTCCCAGGATACCGAAACATTACTTTTCGAACGAAACAAAAACGAAGGTTCCCGCCATCTCTAAACCCTTAGGCAGGAACCCGCATTTACGAAATATTATTCATTTTTTGTTCATATAATCAACACCTGCCTGCCCGTCTTTTCCAAGTCCTCCAAAGCGGCCTGGTCATGGGTGATCACGATGACCAACGCCGGCTGCGCCACCCGCTCCAGTTCTTCCCGGATCAGGCTGCCGTGCCGCTCGTCCACACCCGCAAACGCCTCGTCCAGCAGATAGATCGGGGAATCCTCCAGAAGCGCCCTGGTCAGAAGCAGGCATTTCCGCTGCCCGCCGGAGAATTCCGTTCCGCCGTTATCGATCCGGGTATCCAGTCCTTTCTCCAGGCCAAGCCGGCTAAGCAGCGCCAGGATTTCGGTATCGGATACCCTGTTCCGCCACAGAAGATTGTCCCGGACCGTTCCCTGAAACAGTGCGTTATCCTGGGTCATATAGGTAATCCGGCGGCGCTCTGCATATACTGTATCAGCGTTCCGCCAATCCCCTCCGCCGCCTTCTGAATGACAAATTTGCGGGAAAGCTTCTCAAAGCCGGCCAGGTTGCCCAGGACTTTTTCCTGAAAGGCATCCACAAGGCTGCAGAGCCTCACTGTCAGGGCATTTGCAGTTCCGGCAGAAGCTGCGCAAAACGCTCCCTGCTGCCTCTGTCCAGGGCGCTGGTAGGTTCGTCAAAAATGTAGACGTCCCCCTTCCGCAGCAGGGCCCTGGCCAGGCACAGCCGCTGCTTCTGCCCGCCGGAAAGGCTGCCCCCGTTCTCTGTGAGCATTGTTTCATATCCGCCCGGCATGCGCAGGATTTCCTCATGGATGCCGGCCTTCCCGCAGGCTTCCTCCATCTGTTCCCGGCTGATATCCTTCCCGCAGACCAGGTTTTCCCGGATGGTTCCCTGGAACATGATGTTTTCCTGGGGAACCCACCAGATCCGGAAAAGTATTTCCCACAACCCGGTTGGCAAAGCTGTCAATCTGCCCCACATCCGATGTATAATAGGCAGTGACCGCGCCCAGACTGCTTTTTCCCAGTTCTTCCATGCGGCCGTGCAGCACCTTTGACTGTATTTTACCGTAAATATTTTTCTGGACTTTGACGAACAGCATCTGCCGGATATAGGAAACCAACTGCGCCAGAATCAGCAGGACAGCTGTAATGATGAGCAGCGATATCTGCAGGTTTCCGGTATCCAACGCTTCTCCGATGCTCCATCGCAGGAATACGTTGCCCACAGTGACAAGTACCGTCCCTGCCAGAACCAACGCAAGCCGCCCGTAGGACGCGCTGAAAATATTCAAATATGTGAGACGGGGGTTTTGTTATTCATAACGGACTCCTTCCACATGATTTTCTCCCTTTTCGGGCTATTCCGGGCTTCTGCCGCAGGATTTCCTTCCTTCCGGGATTATTCCGGGCTCCCGCCGCAGGATTCCCTCTCTTCCGGGATTATTCCGGGTTCTCACCGCGGAATTCCCTCTCTTCCGGGATTATTCCGGGCTTCCGCCGCAGGATTCCCTTTTCTCCTTCAGGTTCCTGCGGACCGATGCGATCACTTCATTCTCGCTGCCCTCAAAGAGAATGTCCAGTATCCCTTCCGCCTTCCTATAATAGGCAGGATCCTTTTCCGCCTGGGCCAGAACCGACAGATGCTCCGTCATGGACAGGGTAAGGGGAACCAGGGCGGTGACCGCTCTCAACGATTGGTGGAATCGGGTACCGTTCACGGCCCATTAAAAAAACCGGTTCAGGTTCCGAAAAATATCAGAACCCGCAACCGGAGTATTTGATGTGCGAAACTGTAATCTTCAGGGAAATTACCTGTGCGCCTTGAACAGCAGCACGAGCTCGTCTCCTTCCTGATTTTCCCGGTACGTCCAGGCCCTTCTTGCGGAAGCTATCAGGTCGATGACGAAAACAACGCCAAAGACCACGGTTATCACGACCCTTATATCCGCCGGGATCTGAACAATGGCCCTCTCCACCGCAGGTTCCACAAACCGGAACACCACAATGGCCCCGAATCCAAATAAAACCGCGTTCCTCAGACACACCCTTCCCTTGATATTATAACGCATATGGGAATAGTCCCACCACTTGGAATGAAACAGCCTCTCCAAAATCCCGCCCACAACATATTCCACTACGGAACAGAAAACCACACCAAACACAAACAGGATCAGGTAAGAGTTTTTCACATCATTCAGGCCCACAGATCCCATCGCCATACCCACGCCATAAATAGGGCAGAATGGCATATGTAAGAACCCCCGGTTCTGAAACTCCCCCGCCTCTATGCGCATATCTATCCCTTCAACGATCCAGCCTGCAATTCCCCAGAAAATGAATATCAGGGTCAGCTCATAAAAACCATATTCAAACGGCATCTTTCAGCCCCTCCTATGCTGTCTTACTCACAAAAGATAACTCTATTATAAGCTGACAGACAGGAAAAAACAAGTTTTATTTATAGTGGCGCTCGGACTTTGTAATGCGCTCCACTGCATTCGTTTTGGTAAGCCAGGATACGATTTCATTCGTCTGGGACTCGCTGATCTTTGATCCGAGCTTCACTTCCTTGATACGGATTTTGCGGTCAACCTCCACATAAAGCCTGGGAACCTCAAAATTTTCCATATCCATCCTGGGCTCATAGGAATAATGGAACATCCTCACCTCAGCCTCATGGGCATACTCGGAACTCTTGAACAGGAAACGCACTTCGTTTAAACAGCCTGCCACAAAACTATGAATGAGATCCGTTTCCTTCCGGCTGCTTTCTGATGTACCCCACGTCAGCTCCAGGGCGCCCCTTCCGCTCATGCGCTTTTCCAGGTCATGGATTGCCTTCCAGATTTCTTCCATAATGGACAAAATTTTAATTATCTTTTTATCATCCCCGAAGACCTCCTCCCTCTTTTTCCCGTTTTTCCATTGTTCCAGGCGTTCTTCGTTCAGATACTGAATCTGGTACAACGGATAGTCGCTGTCAGAATAGCATGAGACATCTGTCAAGTCATCCCCGTATCTGCGGATGTCAAAAAAATCGGCGGCAAAGGTAAGGGAACAGCCCTTTGCATCGTCCGCATAGGGAACCCACATGTAAATATTGTCCTTCTGCATGGAAAAACTGGTCACATAAATATTTTCATTTACCGGATTCAGCACCTCTCCCTTTCCGCCCTGCTTGTCCAGATGGTGAAAATAATCCTTCATTTTGTCCCTTGCAGTTCCGGCCTGCCCAACCAATTCCGGACATTCCTCTCCCACCTGCTCCATCATCTCCATAAACGCTTCCCCCTCAAAGGAATCATTCATGTATACTGTATTCCAAAGCCGCAGCCTTCCCGGCCTGTCAGGGGTATCCGGTAAGAGCTTTTTTAAAGTACGGAGCGATGTGTAATGAACCGGAATCACATATTCCATTCCGCTCCTCCCCTCTCCGGGGACGAATCTGCATATCTCTTTTATCTGCATAATCTGGTCGTAAATATAAAATAACGACACCAGAAGTTCGCCGCGCTTTGTCGCCTTCAGCCTCCGGAATATATCGTTTTCCATGAAATACCTGAACTGGTTGTATCCCTCTTCCTCCTCATACAGCCGGATCCTTGCCAGGGAACGGTACATTTTCTCTAATTTCTTATGGTCATAATCCTGTTCACCTTCCAGTATTTTTATAAAGGAGGCGAGCCTGGAGCATGCCCTTATGGAATAGAGGCCGGAAGAATATATGAGCTTGTTTTCTATCTTTTGGATGAGCTCCTGTCTTTCCTCCCGGGAAAGCTCCGTTTTCCGCAGCAGGTCCAGAGCCGCCGCCACCCATCCCGCATTTACGTAGACATCATTATAGCTGTATAGCTCCGCCTTCTCGAAATGCTCCAATGCCGCATTTATTTCTTCCTTCCGCGACTCTCCGGGCAAAGCCAGACGGCTTTTCATTTTGTGGAAATATCCCAAATGCCGGTTTACGATGGGATTATTAGGATCCTCGATATAAACCGGCAGCAACTCCTTCTGTGCTTCCTCTAAAAGCTCCCACCGCCGGGACGATCCCGCCGCCAGATGCAAAAGGCATTCTGCCAGGTTATTGTGAACCTTCATCCCATTTTCAGGTCTTACCCTGTCGTCCATACCCTTATACTGTGTCTTGATCGCCTCATAACATTCCCGGGCCCGTTCATAATCCCCCAGTGACATAAGGCAGCGGCCTTCGTCAATCTTCGCAAGCAGGTCACCCCTGGGAAGATCCTCCAGACGCACGCCCGGTATGGCACAGTTTTCCTCTTCCGTTTCCGTACTCTCAGCCCCCTTCGTACACTCCTCCTGAATTCTCTCATAATATTTAATGGCCTCACGGAAATTGCCCGCCCGCAGCAAGTTGACCGCCATGTTATAATATGCCTTTAAGCTTATGGTCCCTTTTGCCACATGCGGGGCTTCCAGGTAAAGGGTCTTCAGTATTTTCTGCGACGTTTCCAGTTTTTCCTGCCGCTGATAATAGAGCCCTTCCAACAGGCGCACTTCCTGATCCCCGGAATTCTTTTTTAATAACTCTTCAATGTCTTTTCTGACCTCCTCCGGCGCTTTCTTCCCCTCATACATGTTACATTTAATATCGTGCAGTCTGGCAAAACGATTTCCTTTACCGGCCAGCTCATGGAATATTCTTTCATAAGTATAATCAAAATAAAATGAGTCTCCTGTCTGAAAACCGTACTGGTTTTTATCGCTTCTGCCATATTCCCGAAGCCTTTCCTTAATTCCCTGCTTGCGCAGGCATACCCCCAGGTTATTTGCCGTATCGATATTGTCCCTATCTGCCTTCAGTATCGTCACACAGATATCCTGGGCTATCTGATAATCCCGGCTCTTCTGGTAGGCAATCCCCAACTGAACCAGCGCCTCAATCAGATATCCCTCGTGCAGACGGAGATTCCTGCCAAGCCTGTCCTTCAGGCCATCCTCTGTTTTCAGAGAAGCCAGATACGCATCCAGGCTTCTATTGATAAAAACCCCGCTGCCCAGCGCACTGAACTTTCCGTTGCCGAAAAGCTCGTTCCTCGACATTTCCAGAATCAACCTGATTATCCTTAGAAACTGGATTTTGGCACTCTTCAGCCGGTAAAGATATCTTTCGGCAATCCCCATATATACACTTGCATCCAGCCACAGGTGTGTGTCCCAGTCAGAAAACCTGCCCTCCCTGCTATCCTCTATTTTCTTCCGCACTTCCCTGAATTCATCCAGGGCCCTCCTGTAATCGCTTCTCTGATTGTGCTTTGCGGTAGCGCAGAAATATTTCCCCAGGGTCAGCTGGATCAACAGGTTCAGGAAATCCGTACCCTTGGGGTCATAGCCCTGCCGGAGCACAATGCAGGCCTGTTGGTAACAGTCCTGGGGATCAAAAAATTTCTCCCCCTGATACTGCCCTTTCCTCAAAAGTATGTGCCCCTTTGTGAGATAGGCCATCTTCTTCAGCTCCGGATCCTGTTGGTAAACCTTCCACTCCGCTTCCAGCTTTTTCAGGCTCTCGTTGCAATCTTCCACCATATTGAAATTATTCGGATCCTCAAATCGGTTGTCAAAACCTTCCTCCGCCCTGTCGTACATCTCCTGCATTCTCTGCAGCGCGCGGTATTTTTCTGACGCTTTGTCCGGCCTTCTCTCCAGCCACTTTGTAAAATATCGTTTGTAATCTTCCATTGCTTTTTCTCCTCACATTTATTTTATCCTCTGTATCCGGGCAATTACCTTCGGGCAGCGCCTTTCGGGTAATTTAACTCCCTACATTATACATGCGGAAAATCGGCGATTTATTACAAAATATTTTAACAGGTTAATATGCTCCTCCGGGTTCTCGCCGTATTCAAACCCGTGATCGTAATAATATATGGAAGCAATGGCCGTCATAGTCGCCTGGGCCTGGATATACTGCATCTCTTCCCGATATAATTTGTCTGTGCAGTCCTGATAGCAGCGGATAAAACTTTTT
>CAJTSY010000041.1:23710-29276 GCA_910578995.1 uncultured Acetatifactor sp. | reverse complement strand
AGCGGCAGTAATTTTTTGTTGCTGTTCACTCGGTCCGCCGCCAGGTGTTTTCGTGTGTGTTTTGCACGAAAATCCCGAGATTTTTTTGTTACTGTTCACAGGTGCCTCCGCGAGGTGTTTTCGTGCGCGCTTTGCACGAAAATCCCGAGACAGCAGGCGCCAAAATGAGCGCACTTTGCTCATTTTGTGTGCATCATGTTGCTGTGAACGGCGAAGCCGTGAACAGTAACATTTTTTTCGACAGTTCCCGTGGAAAGCGGACATTTTTTGTGGACAATTTTTTTGCGGTGGTATACAATGTACAAGTAGGGGATGTAGGAGCATGGGGAATAAAGTGCAAAATGAGGAGGAGTTCGTGTGATAGGATTTTATGATTATACTGTGATACTGACCTATATCAGTTTTATTTCAGCTGTGGCGGGCATTTTTTCCGCATCTACAATGCACCTGCGTTGGGCGATTTTCTTTCTGGCGTTTTCCGGCCTCTGTGATATGTTTGACGGCAAGATTGCCAGGACAAAGAAAAACCGCACGGAGGACGAGCAGATGTTTGGCATTCAGATAGATTCCCTCTGTGATATCGTCTGTTTCGGGGTACTTCCCATTGTTATCTGTTATAAACTGGGGATGGACAGGATTTACGGTATGGCCGTTCTGGCGTTATACGGACTGGCAGGGCTCATCCGTCTGGGATACTTTAACGTGATGGAGGCCAAACGGCAGGCACAAGAAGGGGGGGCGCGAAAGTATTACCAGGGGCTGCCCATTACTTCCATGGCCATTGCCCTGCCCATACTGTTTCTGGTTTCGCCGCTGTTTCCCAGCCATGCCGCCTTTGTGGTGGTGCTGCATTTTGCGGTGGCTCTGGTGGGTTTTTTGTTTATATTTGATTTCAAGGTCAGGAAGCCTTCGGTGAAGGAGGTCTTTGTGATCGTGGTGTTGGTGGCCGCCGCGGTGGCGGTGATTGTGTTCGCCTGGCGGGGATGGTGGAGCCTGGTGAATACCAGGGGATAACCTGGGAAGGGAGGAAGTGCATGCATCTGGTTGCTGACAGAAAAGGAAATATTACGGAGGAGAATTCCCGGCAGGACCGCCTGTTGGAGTGGCTCTACGGGCATGGGGCGGGGAGGCTTCTGCTGAAACCGTTGGTGTCCCCGGTTTTTTCCAGGATTGGCGGAGCGTTCCTGGACTCGGGACTTTCCAGGGTTCTGATCCGGCATTTTATCCGGAGCCATGGCATCGATATGTGGGAATATCAGCCGAAAAAGTACAGCTCCTTCAATGATTTTTTCACCAGGAGACTGGCGGAGGGAGCCCGCAGGGTGGACAGGGATCCAGGGGTTTTGGCCAGTCCCTGTGACGGCCGGCTCAGCGTCTATAAGATAACGGAAGATTGTACTTTTACCGTGAAGCATGCGCCTTATACGGTGGACAGCCTCCTGAAAGACCGGAGGCTGTCGGCGGAATACACAGGGGGCTATGTGTGGCTGTTCCGCCTGTGCGTGGACGACTACCACCGGTATATATATGCGGACAGCGGAAAGATAAGGAAATTCGTCAAGATCCCCGGCGTGCTGCACACGGTAAATCCCGCGGCCAATGAGCACTACCCTGTATATAAGGAAAACACCAGGGAATACTGCATTCTGGAATCCGAACACTTCGGACGCCTGATCCAGATGGAGGTGGGGGCCATGATGGTGGGCAGGATCATAAACCATCCCAGGGGAAGCGAGGTGCGCAGGGGATGGGAGAAGGGGCGCTTTGCTTTCGGCGGCTCCACGGTTATCCTGATCACCCGGAAGGGAGCGGCCTGCCCCGACGGGGATATCCTGGAGAATTCCATCAAGGGTATAGAGACCAAAGTCCGGTTGGGCGAGCGGGTAGGGGCCGGCTGAAAATGGGAAAACCATAAAAACGGCCTTGTCCTTCCAAATAATAGCAGCTGTTGTCACTTATAAAAGAGGTTAGCCGTCACTGACAGTGGCGGCTTTTTATATGCGCAGGCTAAATCACGTTACTGTTCACTCGGTGCCTCCGCGAGGGTTTTCGTGCGCATTATGCACGAAAAGCCCGAGACAGCGGGCGCCAAAATGAGCGTTCTTTGCTCATTTTGTGTGCATCATGTTGCTGTGAACGGCGAAGCCGTGAACAGTAACTAAATCACCCCTGCTCGATTTAAAATTTACGTTTAAGTGGACATAATAAAATTATGGTGTATAATAGATATATACAGTTATAACGCTTCGCGGAGGTGGTATTTATGAGAGAACAATGTGCGGTCAGGCAATGGGGAAACAGCCAGGGGATACGGAACCGGATCCGGATAAGCCCGGCATTCCTGACGGGGCAGGCCCGGTGGAATCCCGGATAATGAGGGTGGCCCGCAGGAGAATGGAGCCGATGGCCACCTCATTCAGCAGGGAGGACAGGGCATAAAAACCGCACTTTCCGATGGCGGCCCGGTCCTGGCGGATGGTGGTCAGGGAAGGCAGGGTATGGGCGGTCATGGGCAGGTCGTCAAACCCCACGATGCTCACGTCCTGGGGAACGCGTATTCCCCGGTCTTCGCATTCCGTGATGGCGGAGATGGCCCGCACATCATGGGAAAACAGGATGGCCGTGACGCCTTCCCCCAAAAGCTTTGGGACATATTTTCTGGTGGAGTCATTCACAAAATATCCCAGGCCTATGTAATTCTCGTTGATTTCCAGGCCATATTTTTCCATGGCGTTGATATAGGCGTTGTACCTGGCTTTCAGGATGTAAGACTCCAGCGGGCCGGAGATAAGGCCTATTTTTTTGTGCCCAAGGGAGACCAGGTACCTGACGGCAAGCTCAAAACCCTCCTGGCTGTCGCAGCCCACGGAGGCTATGGTAGGGTTGCCTTTTACGTAATTGTCATACAGCACGGCGGGAATCCGCGAGGTACGAAACTCGTTCATCCAGGGATCCAGAAGGGTCAGGCCCAGGATGAAGGAAGCCTGGTACCCGTGCTCCATCATGAAGACGCCGTAGGGGATGCCCCGTTGGAACTCCATGTCGATGGGTACGATGTCCACTGTCCAGCCTTCGGGCTCGGCCATCTGCTTGAAGCCCAGGATAATATCATGGCCGAACTGGTTGGGGGTGTGGAATTCCATGTTTTCAACCAGAATGCACAGGGCCTTGCGCTCCTTCTGGCGGCGTTTGTTGACATAGCCCAGTTCCACGGCGGTTTCCAGGATTTTCTTGCGCATTTCCTCGCTGATGTCCCTGGCGTTGTTCAGACCTTTGGAAACCGTGCTTTTGGATATTCCAAGCTTTACGGCGATGTCGTTGATGGTTGCCATAAGGCGTACCTCCCCCTCAAATTTTGTGAAAAATGACAATAAGTTTGCTGCCCGCTATAAGGATTATAGCAAGAAGCAGGCTAAAATACAAGCCTGACATCGAAACTTTGCAGAATAAAAAGCCCGGGGGCGTGCGGAAAAACAAATTTTTATAATCAATATACAGATAAAAAGTTGAAAGAGGGATTGTAAAAACCGGAAAATATACAAACGGTACGTAAAATGCAGATTCTGGGAAACAGTTTCGAAACCGCGAAACTTAAAATTGTAAGTTTCGTGATTTTGTTTCGCTATTATTTTCGAAAACGGGAGCAATTTGCATAAATATAGGGGAAAAAGTCAGTTATTATCAATAATTGTGCATAAATTGAGGGTTGACGCATTTCTAAAAATATGATATTTTTTTGCTAACGAAATTCAAAGAAACAATAAAATTTTTCTAAAGGAGGATTTCTAACATGAAAATGAAAAAGTTTTGCGCGTTGATGCTGACGGCGGCCATGGCTGCCACGCTCCTGGCAGGATGCGGCAATGATCCCGGTTCCCAGGGTTCTTCCCAGGGCGGCGAGGCTCAGGGCGGCGAGGCTCAGGGCGGCGAGGCTCAGGGTGGAGAGGCCCAGGGAGACGAAGCCCAGGGAGGGGGCGAAAACGCGTCAGGGGGGGGCGGCTTCCGGTGAGACGCAGGACATCGCCCTGAAGGTATGGTGCCCTCAGAACCAGATCGACACCGGGACCATGACCCAGATGCAGGAAGCTTTCCAGGCGGCGCATCCGGAGTACAATATCACCTGGACCAACGAGGTGGTAGGCGAGGACAAGTGCCAGGACGAGGTGCTGAAGGATGTGGGAAACGCGGCTGACGTGTTCCTGTTTTCCAATGACCAGCTTCCCCAGCTGGTAGAGGCCGGCGCTATCGCGCAGTTGGGCGGCGAGACCGAGGCTATGGTGAAGAATGACATGGCGGATTCCGTGAAGGATACCGTAATGATTGACGGCAATGTATACGGGATTCCTTTTACCCACAATACTTTCTTCATGTACTATGACAAAACTCTCCTGGATGAGTCCGACATCACATCCCTGGAGAAGATTATGGCAAAAGAGACAGCGGATGATGTGTACAACTATTACTTCGAGTCCGCAGGCGGCTGGAAGCTGGGATGCTACTATTACGGGGCAGGCTGCACCATCTTCGGGCCTGACGGAAGCGATCTTTCCGCAGGCGTGGACTGGAACAACGCCACCGGCCTGGCAGTTACCAATTACCTGATTGACCTGATCAACAACCCCAAATGCGCTTTCGACGGCGAGATTACAGTCAGCGAGCTGATTGAGAGCCACAGGCTCGGGGCATGGTTCGACGGAAGCTGGAACTATCAGCTGTATCATGACGCGCTGGGCGATGACCTGGGAATGGCTGTCATCCCTACCTTCAATCCCGACGGAACGGATCATCAGCTGCTTGGCTTCTACGGTTCCAAGGCAATCGGCGTAAACGCGCAGTCCAAGAACATGGCGGCCGCTGTTCAGTTTGCGGCATTTATCGGCAACGAG
The DNA here is from genome assembly GCA_910578995.1 of uncultured Acetatifactor sp. Classification (GTDB taxonomy): domain Bacteria; phylum Bacillota; class Clostridia; order Lachnospirales; family Lachnospiraceae; genus Acetatifactor. The sequence goes on along the minus strand of CAJTSY010000041.1, from coordinate 24,390 downwards.
GAGAACCAGATACTGCGCTATGAGCTGTCCCAGCAGGTTCCCGCCAACAAAGCGGCAGGCTCCAGTGAGAAAGTCCTGGCAGACCCTCTGGCAACCGTGCTGATCAATGAGTCCAACAACGCCAGCGTGGCACAGCCCGTCAATAGCACTTTCAGCGCAAGGTACTGGTCCTATGCGGGAGCCATCCCTACCGAGATCCGCAGCGGCGAGATTACCAAGGACAACGCTCAGGCGAAGCTGGATGCCTTCGTGGAGGCAATGACAGCGGAATAATATATCCGGCAGGCCTTTCTGGATGAACGCCCGCCCCCCTTCGAGTCCGGCCTGGCCGGAACGAAGATTTCGTACATACAGGGAAGAGGCTCCGGGAACACTGCTCCCGACCACCTCCATATCATCGGTAAAGAGACAGTATACCGGAGCCCTTCCCTTTATGTTCCAAAGCAGTGGAAAATGCCGTACGGTTTTCCATTGTTCCCTGTACTTTCGATCATCAATTTCGCTCTAGAACAAAACCAAAACTATGTAGTGTGTTTTACAATAGCAACTGCCCGCAGGGCAGCCCGTGAAATATACAGACGCATGCCTTGCGACTGTGTGTTTTGCGCCCTTTTGCCCCTGCGGAACTTAAAACAGCAGTGACCATCCCGGTACCCCATAGGATTTACAGACGCATGCCC
>CAJTSY010000041.1:8951-23610 GCA_910578995.1 uncultured Acetatifactor sp. | reverse complement strand
TTGCGGTTGGAAATCCTATGCAATCTCTGGGTAGCGGGAGGGCGGTTGCGGAACTGGAAACAGCAACTGCCCGCCCGGTACCCCATAGGATTTACAGACGCATGCCCTTGCGGTTGGAAATCCTATGCAATCTCTGGGTAGCGGGAGGGCGGTTGCGGAACTTTAATTAGGAGGTTACCGATGGGACTTTTTAAGAAAAAAGCACCGCTTAAGTATGATAAGCCCAGGGATGAAAGCGTCTCGCAGGTATTTAAAAAAGGCGATACCATGACCCGGCTTTCCTTCTTCGTTTTCGGACTGGGCAATATAGTAAATAAGCAGATTGCCAGAGGCCTTATCTTCCTGGCCCTGGAGATTCTGTACGTGGTCTACATGATTGTATTCGGCGTAAGCTCCCTGGGAGATTTCGCCACCCTGGGTACCGTGGAACAGGCCCAGGTGTACAACGAGGCCCTGGGAATTTACGAGTACTCCATGGGAGACAATTCCATGCTCTGCCTGCTCTACGGCGTGATTACCCTGGTGCTGACTGTCGCAGCCATTTTCATTGCCTGCATGTCCGGCAAGAGCGCATACTGCACCCAGGTGCGCAAGGCAAAGGGACAGCATATTCCCAACTTCCGGGATGATATCAGATCCCTGTTTGAGGAGAACCTGCATGCGTTCCTGCTGACGCTGCCCATTATCGGAATTCTTGTCTTCACCATAGTGCCCCTGGTATTCATGATCCTGATTGCGTTTACCAGTTATGACCATGAGCATCAGCCCCCCGGAACCCTGTTTTCCTGGGTAGGCCTGGCGAACTTCAAGTCCCTGGTCGCTTCCAGCAGCTCCCTGGCCACCACCTTCTGGCCGGTACTGGGATGGACGCTGATCTGGGCCGTGTCCGCCACCGTGAGCTGCTATATCCTGGGACTGCTGCTGGCGCTGCTGATTAACCGCAAGGGCACCAGGGGCAAGGGCTTCTGGAGATTCATGTTCGTGCTGTCCGTGGCCGTGCCCCAGTTCGTAACCCTGCTGACCATGAGGACCATCTTCAACGCCAACGGCCCAGTGAACGTGCTTTTACGGGAGTTCGGCATTATCGGGGCCACGGATTCCGTTCCCTTCTTCACGGATCCGCTGCTTGCGAAGATTACCATCATCTGCATCAATATCTGGATCGGCGTGCCCTTTACCATGCTGTCCACCACAGGTATCCTGCAGAACATTCCGGCGGATCTGTATGAGGCCGCGAAGATCGACGGAGCCAGCGCGCCCGTGATTTTCCGGAAGATTACCCTTCCTTATATGATCTTCATCATGACGCCGAACCTGATTACCTCATTCACAGGAAATATCAACAACTTCAACGTGATTTTCCTGCTGTCGGGCGGCGGACCGGATTCCCTGGAATACTACTACGCAGGTAAGACGGACCTGCTGGTTACCTGGCTGTACAAACTGACCATCACCCAGAAGGACTACAACCTGGGCGCGGTTATCGGTATCCTGGTGTTCATAATCCTTGCAACTCTGTCACTGTTAACCTACCACCGTACAGGTGCCTATAAAGATGAGGGGGCGTTCCAATAATGAAAGCAAAAAGAATGATTACCAACGCGGCATGTTATGTTTTGCTGACAATCCTGAGCATTATCTGGGTATTGCCGATTCTGTTTGTCATCCTGACCTCATTCCGCGAGGAGGGCGGTTCCTACAAGACCTATATCTGGCCGAAGGGATTCACCCTGAACAACTACAAAGAGCTGATCATGGGTATCAACAGCAAGATTTCGGGCGGTACCAATATTGACTTTACCGGGTGGTTCCTGAATACCCTGGTGATAGCGATTTTCAGTACCCTGCTGTCCGCGTTCTTCGTGCTGTGCGTATCCTATGTCATGAGCCGCCTGCGTTTCAAGATGCGCAAGAACTTCATGAACATCGCCATGATCCTGGGCATGTTCCCCGGATTCATGTCCATGATCGCGGTGTACTACATCCTGAAGGGCTTAGGCCTTCTGGAGACAGGCGCCCTGAAGCAGCTGTCGCTGATACTGGTGTACTCGGGAGGCGCGGGACTGGGCTTCTATATGGCCAAGGGTTTCTTCGACACCATCTCCCGGTCCATCGACGAAGCGGCCTACATCGACGGAGCCACCAAGTGGGATACTTTTATCAAGATTACCATCCCGCTGTCCAAACCCATCATTACCTATACCCTGCTGACCTCTTTCATGGGTCCCTGGGTTGACTACATTTTCGCAAAGGTTATCATGGGCAACGACACTAAATACTATACCATAGCCATCGGCCTGTGGACCATGTTGGAGAAGGAGTATGTGGATTACTATTACACCCAGTTCTATGCGGGGTGCGTACTGATCTCCATCCCCATCGCCCTGGTGTTCCTGCTGTCCCAGAGATGCTATGTGGAAGGTGTGGCCGGAGCCGTGAAGGGCTGATCCGGCCGGATCCTTCCGGGACACAGCCGTCCCCGGCCCGGGGATGTGGAAAGGGGGCCGGGGCGGATGCCGTCCTGAACAGAAACATGTTAAATGAAAAACACGATATGACGGCCGGGTGTTTGGCTTGACAGTTATATATGGAATGATGTAAAATAAATCAGGATGCTGCTGCAGATACCTTTCATTGTATTGCAGCAGCATTTTTAGTAGGAGAGAGAATGAAAAATAGTATAGCTGAAAGTATGGCTTTTTTCGCAAGCGAGGAGTTTGACGAGAAGTTTCGGTACGACGGAAGGGATTTGGGCGCAGGCTGTACAGAAGAGGGGACGGTGTTCAAGGTCTGGAGCCCTCCTGCAGAAAGCGTGCAATTACGTCTGTACAGGGACGGGATTACGGAGGATGCCTGTCTTGAGAGGCAGATGCAGGCAGATGAAAAGGGAACATGGAAACTGGAGTTTCCGGAAAGTCTGCACGGCATGTACTATGACTATCTGGTGCGGATAGACGGAAAGGATACCCCTACCGCAGATCCTTATGCGGTGGGCTGCAGCTGTAATGGCGGCAGAAGCATGGTGGTGGATTTGTCCAGGACGGACCCGCCGGGTTTTGCGGCGGACAGGGCGCCGGCGGAGTGCGGGGAACGGATTATTTACGAACTGCATATCAAGGATTTTTCCTATGATGAGGAGAGCGGCATCCCCAGGGAGTACAGGGGAAAATATAAGGCGTTTACCGTGAAGGGGACGGGGGGCACCCATCCTACCTGCGTGGAATACCTGAAAAAACTGGGTATCACCCATGTGCATCTTCTTCCCTTTTTTGACTACGGATCCGTGGACGAGGCCGGGGACGAGAGACAGTTTAACTGGGGATATGACCCGGTGAACTACAATGTGCCGGAAGGATCCTATGCCACAGATGTTTCCGACGGAACGGTGCGGATAAGGGAGTGCAAGGAAATGATCCAGGCCCTGCATGAAAACGGCATCCGGGTCATCATGGATGTTGTTTACAACCATACCCACCAGGCTGATTCATGGTTCCAGAAGATGGTGCCGGATTATTATTACCGGTACAGGGAGGACGGGAGCCTTTCCAACGGTTCGGCCTGCGGGAATGACATTGCCGCGGGGCGGGCTATGGTGGACAATTACATTGTGGATTCCGTGATGTACTGGGCCAGAGAGTATCACATGGACGGCTTCCGTTTTGACCTGATGGGGCTGCTGACGGTGGAGCTGATGAACCGGATCCGCCGGGAACTGGACGAGGAGTTCGGGGAGGGGGAGAAGCTGCTGTACGGCGAGCCATGGAGCGCGGACGATTCCCCCATGGAGAAGGGGACCAGGCCGGCCCAGAAATGGAATGCGGCCTACCTTCATGACGGCGTGGGAATCTTCAGCGACGATACCAGGGATGTGATCAAGGGCAGCGTGTTCCACGCAGGGGATCCGGGCTTTGTCAACGGGGGAGAAGGGTTGGAAAAGGCAATTCTCCATGCGGTGACAGGATGGAAGAACGGGGGAGCCTGCTTTGAGCCGAAAAGCTGCGGGCAGATCATCAATTATGTCTCCGCCCATGATAATTTCACCCTCTGGGATAAGCTGGTGCTGTCCATGCATGGGGACGAGGCGGATTTTGACAGGCAGTACACGGATGTACTTGCGGCCAATAAGCTTGCGGCGTTTATCTATTTTACCTGTCAGGGAAATCTCTTTCTCCAGGCAGGCGAGGAATTCGGACGGACCAAACAGGGGGAGGACAACAGTTACTGCTCCGCGCCGGAGGTCAATATGCTTCGTTGGAACAGGGCGGTGGAGTATGGGGAACTGGTGGAGTACTACAAAGGCCTGATAAGCCTGAGGAAGAAGCTGCCGGGACTGTGCGATAAATCGCCTGACGCTGCCGCCCGGGTTATGTGCGGCAGGATCCACGGCGAGGGCGTGGTTTCCTTCCTGGTGGACAACAGGGCTTCCCGTCCATCCCTGTGGGAGGAACTATTTATCGTCTACAACGCTTCCGACAGGGAGTGGACGGTGGCTTTGCCGGAGGGGGACGACGTGTCGGGGCGGAGTGAGGCAGAGTGCGTGCAGTCCGCAGAACCGGGTGCGGCAGAGTGCGTGCAGCGTGCGGGAACCGGGCAGGAAGAGGGCATACGGGCCGCAGGGAGCGCAGCAGCAGGGTACGGACAGTTCCCTGGAACCGGGAACGCGTCTCACCGGGAGAATGCCACTGTGCGATACGAAGTCAGGTCTTCTAAGGGCGCGCTGGATGCCGGCCCTGCCCTGTGGGAGGTTCTTGTGGACGACAGGGAGGCGGACTGCTGCAGAAGGGCAGAGTTTACAGGGGAAGGAATCCGGGTGTCTCCCCGCAGCGGCATGCTGTTGGGCAGGCGCAAGGGCATGTGACGATGCGGATGTCCTTCTGTTCCCTAAATATGTCCTGGCAGGCAGTCATATTAAAACGGAGCAGGAAGTATCCGATATAAGAAAACAGAAGGTTATAGGAGCCTTCCTGCGATATGGGCCGGGATTTGATTAAGCTTAAAAAATACAAATAAGAAGTATAGAAAACAGGGGGTATCGGTATGAAGAGAGCAAGCGGGATACTGCTTCCCATTGCAAGCCTGCCGTCGAAGTACGGCATCGGATGTTTTTCAAAAGAAGCGTATGATTTTATTGACTGGCTGAAGGAGGCGGGGCAGAGCTACTGGCAGATTCTGCCCCTGTCCCCCACCAGTTACGGGGATTCGCCCTACCAGTCCTTCTCCTCCTTTGCGGGGAATCCGTATTTTATCGATCTTGAGGCGCTTATCGAGGAAGGGGTGCTGACGGAGGAGGAGTGCGCGGCTTGCGACTTTGGGGATGATCCTTCCTGTGTAGATTACGGCAAAATGTATGAGGAGCGATTCCCCCTGCTGCATCTGGCCTATGAGCGCAGCAGGATCGCGGAGAATCCGGAGTTTATCCGCTTTGTGCAGGAGAACGGGGAGTGGCTGGAGGACTACGCCCTCTTTATGGCGGTGAAGAAGCGCTTCGGCGGGGCGGCCTGGGAAGAGTGGGCGGAGGATATCCGGAAGCGCTGGTCCAACGCGTTGGATTATTATAGAAGAGAGTGCTATTTTGACATCGAATTTTATAAATATCTTCAGTTCAAATTCAATGAGCAGTGGAAGAAATTAAAGGCCTACGCCAACGAAAACGGGATTGAATTCATCGGGGACATTCCCATTTATGTGGCCTTTGACTCGGCGGATGCCTGGGCCAGTCCGGAGATGTTCCAGTTTGACGCGGAGTCACAGCCCCTGGCGGTGGCGGGATGTCCTCCCGACGCTTTCTCGGCCACGGGGCAGCTGTGGGGGAATCCTCTGTATAAGTGGGATTACCACAGGCAGACCGGCTTCCGGTGGTGGTGCCGGAGACTGGAACACTGCTTTAAGCTTTATGATGTGGTGCGCATCGATCATTTCCGCGGGTTTGACGAGTACTACAGCATTCCCTACGGGGCGGAGACAGCGGAGACCGGCCACTGGGAGAAGGGGCCCGGGATGGAATTGTTCCGGGTGCTGCAGAGCCGATTCGGAAAAGAGGGCATCATCGCGGAGGATCTGGGCTTTTTGACGGATACGGTGGTGAAGCTTCTGGAGGACAGCGGTTATCCCGGCATGAAGGTGCTGGAATTTGCTTTTGACCCCAGGGAGGAGACCGATTATCTGCCTCACAGCTATGACCGGAACTGCGTAGTTTATACGGGCACCCATGACAATGAGACCCTGGTGCAGTGGTACAAGGGTCTGGATGAGGAGTCCAAAGCCTTTGCGGAGGAGTACATGAATAACGCCCATACGCCGGAAGCGGAGCGGTACTGGGATTTCGTGCGCCTGGCCATGATGAGCAGCGCCAATACCTGTATCACGCCGCTGCAGGATTTCCTGGGACTGGATAAGGAGGCGCGGATTAATAAACCGTCCACCCTTGGGGGAAACTGGGAGTGGCGCATGGATCCGGCGATGCTGTCCGATGCAATGGCGGATAAGATTTATCAGATCACAAGGATCAGCAGCAGGCTTCCCAAGGCGGAGGTGATCCGCCTGGCGGAGCAGATCCGTTTAAAGGAAGAGCAGGAAAAACGGCTGAAGGCAACACGGGAGGCGAAGGAGAAGGCTGAGGCCGGGACGGCGAAGGCGAAGGAAAAAGCGGAGAAAGCTGAGGCGGAGGCAGCGAAGGCGGAGGAGAAAGTGGAAGCCGGGACAGCGAAGGCGGAGGAGAAAGCGGAAGCCGGGACAGCGAAAGAGAAGGAGAAAGCGTAAGCTGTGGATTTGATAGTAGAAATGTAAGCGTCCGAAGGCGTTCGAGTTAGCTGAAGTCTTGCGGGAAACCGTGAAAGGATATTGCAGGAAACCAGGGATAGAAGCCTTGCCGGAAAGTCCGGGTCGGAAACGCGGAGGAACTTTGCCGGAAAGTCCGGATCGTGAATACGGAGAAGCCGGGTCCGGAAACGCGAACGGCATCGGCGGGGGAAGCAGGTATCGGAAAATATGGGGACATTGGAGGATGACAGATGAAATTTGTATATGGGACACAGGACTGGAAAACTTTTGAGAGGGGAGAGGAGAACTGCTATCTGATGACCAACGGCCTGGGAGGCTTTTCGGCGCTGACCATGATCGGGTCGTGCAGCAGGAATGACCATGGGGTGTTTATGGCCTGCATGCATTCCCCCAACCATCGTTACAATATGATCCACAGATTGGAGGAAGTAGTCCGCATTGGGGAAGAAATGATCCATATTTCCAGTCAGGACGACGTGGATATCTCATGCAGGGAGGAGGGGTATCTCTACCAGACTTCATTTACCTACGAAGATTATCCCCAGTGGACTTACCTGGTGAAGGGCGTGGAGGTGGTGCGGACCATTGCCCTGATGCAGGGGGAGAATACGGTGGGCATCTCCTACGACATCCGGAATCATTCCGGAGAGACCGTTACCCTGGAGGTAAATCCCCATCTGCAGTTTGTTCCCAAGGGCCGCCAGCTCTCCAGGGAGCAGAAGTTTACCATAGAGGACGACACAATTATCTCCAACGGACAGCGGCTCCATGTGAAGACTAACGGTATCTTCAAAGAAAGGCCGTTGGCGTTCTGCGACGGACACCATTATGCCTATGACATCTGTGACGGAAGGCGGGAAACGGGAACTACTGCTGTCAACCATAATATTTCCTGCCTGGTGGCCCCGGGAGGGCATGAGACGTTCCATATTATTTACGGTATCAAGGCGAAGCTTCCGGATATGGAGGAGATACTGGCGGATATCTGCGGGCACAGGGAGGTGCTGCGCAGACAGGCCGGGTTCCGGAATGAGAATGCCAGGACGCTGTCGGCTTCCGCGTACCAGTTTATTTCCTATCGTTCCTCCACGGCGAAGCAGACCATCCTGGCGGGATTCCCCTTTTTCGAGGACTGGGGCCGGGATACCATGATCGCCATGCTTGGCTGCTGTCTGGCAACCCGTCAGTATGAGACGGCGGAAAGCATCCTTCATACCTTTATAACTTACTGCAGGAAAGGGCTGATGCCCAATCTGTTTCCGGAGGGGACGGAGGCGCCGGGATACAATACCGTGGATGCCTCGCTCTTGTTTATCCTGACGGTGTATGAATATTATAAAAAGACCGGGGACGCGGTCTTTGTGAAAGGCGCCTACCAGACCATGGGGGAGATCATCGACTGGTACCGGAAAGGCACGGATTACGGCATCCGGATGGATGAGGACGGGCTGATTATGGCGGGCCGGGATTACGACCAGGTTACATGGATGGATGTGCGGATAGGAGAGATTCTGCCCACGCCCAGACACGGCAAGCCGGTGGAGGTCAATGCCTACTGGTACAACGCCCTGTGCATTATGGAGGAATTCAAGAAATTTTACCCGGAGGACGAGCGGGAGTACGGGGCGCTGGCCCGGCAGGTGAAGAAAAGTTTCCAGGAAAAATTTTGGAACGAGGAGGCCGGCTGTCTGAAGGATGTGCTGTCCGGAACGAAGGCGGACAATCAGATCCGCTGCAACCAGATCTGGGCGGTTTCCATGCCTTTTTCCGTGTTAGAGCCGGAAAGGGAGAAGCAGGTGGTGGAAGTGGTGGCCAGTAAGCTCTATACCCCTTACGGGCTGCGGACCCTGGATCCGGCGGATGAAGAATTCCATGCTAATTATGGAGGGCCACAGTTGGAGCGGGATCTGGCTTACCACCAGGGGACGGTGTGGGTGTTTCCCCTGGGAGGCTATTACCTGGCATACCTGAAGGTGAACGGGTATTCTCAGGAGGCAAAACGGCATGTGACCAGGCAGCTGGACAGCATCGAGGCGGCTTTATGGGAAGGTTGTATCGGACAGCTGCCGGAAATCTATGACGGCGGCAGGCCCACGTCTTCCAGGGGATGCTTTGCCCAGGCATGGAGTGTGGGAGAGATTCTGCGGGTCTATGACGCATTGAGGACAGAGGACGGGGAGTGACAGACTGCTCCCGTTTACCCCAAAAGGAGGCAGGGAGAACGAGCCCGAGAAGGAACGATTATGTATAAGAATTATGTGTTTGATTTCTACGGAACCCTGGCGGATATCCGCACGGATGAGGAAAAGCCGTACCTGTGGCGGAAAATGAGCGAGATTTATTCCGCCCTGGGGGCTTTCTACCGGCCGGAGGAGCTTAAGAGCGCGTTTCGTTTTCTGGAGAGACGGGAGATGGAGCGCCTGGGAACGCCGGAGGCGGAGCCGGATCTTACCAGGGTGTTCGCGCTGTTGTATCAGGAAAAAAAGGTTGCCTGCGATGAGGCCCGGGCCAGGATGACTGCGGTCACCTTCCGGGCGCTGTCACGGGAATTTCTGCGGATTTATGACGGGGTGGAGGATCTGCTGCAGGAACTGCGCAGGCGGGGCAGGGGGATCTACCTGCTTTCCAATGCCCAGACGGATTTCACCAGGCCGGAGATAGAAATGCTGGGACTGACGGGGTATTTTGACGGTATTTTTATATCCTCGGAACAGGGGTGTAAGAAACCTTCCCCGTATTTTTTTGAGAGGCTGCTGAAGCGTTACCATCTCAGGCCTTCGGAGAGCATCATGATCGGAAATGACGAAGGGGCGGATATCGCAGGGGCGCGCCAGGTGGGGATGGACTCTCTGTACATTCACACGGACATTTCGCCCCGGGAGTATGGGCGGGTTGAGGCCACCTACCGGGTCATGGACGGAGACTTCCGCAGGATACGCGCCCTGGTGCTGAGGTGAGGGTGCAGAGCGGGTGGATGCGTTAGGAGGGATGAGCCCTGCCGCTGAAGCGGGAGCGAGTTGCAGTGGATGTAGCGAGAGGGATGAGCCCTGCCGCTGAAGAGAGTTGCAGTGGACGTGCTGAGTGGGGGGACCCTGGTGCTAAGGCGGCAGGCAGAAACGTTGGAAGCGCGCCGCGGCGCCGGGTCCGGTCAGAGGAAAAAAATTGGAAAAATAGGAGAGTGAAAATATGCGGTTGGGAAACCTGACAGAATATAAGGTGGAAAATCAGACGGTGCTTCTGGATTTCCAGGGCAGCCAGGCGCGGATCGAAGTGCTGACTCCGGAGATTGTCCGCGTTTATCACGGCATAAACGGAAGCGAGGTCCCTTCCAAGGCGATAGAAGGGGATAAATCCGTTTCCGTGGAACTGAATACGGAGAGGAGGGAAGACGGCCTGTGGATACATACCGGGAAGGTATCGGTGAGGGTCAGCGACGGTTTTTACGTAGACTTTTTTGACCAGGAGGGAGCCGAGGTCTGCGGGGACTACAGGGGAGAGCGGAAACCCCTGCAGCGGCTCAGCGACGAATTCCTGCGGCTCCTGGAGGAGGAAGGCCATCAGTCTCCCCTGGCAGGCCTGCGGAACTGCGCTTTTGAAGTGGTGAAAAAGCTGGAGGAATCCGCCCATTTCTATGGACTGGGGGACAAAACCGGATTTATGGACAAACGTCACTATGACTACGAAATGTGGAATACAGACAATCCGGATCCCCAGATGGACAATTTTAAGGCCCTGTACAAGTCCATTCCCTTCTTTATAGCACTGACGGACCGTCATGTGTATGGCATTTTTATGGACAATACCTGGAAAAGCTATTTTAATATGGGGCAGGAGTCGGAGGAGTACTACTGGTTCGGCGCGGAAGGCGGAAACCTGGACTACTACTATATTGCAGGGGATTCCATGGCGGAGGTGCTGAAGGGTTATACCTATCTGACCGGAACCTGCCCCCTTCCCCAGAAATGGACGCTTGGCTACCACCAGTCCAGATGGGGTTACATGACCCAGGAGGATGTGGAGGAGATCGCGGTCAGGATGCGGGAATATGATGTTCCCTGCGACGTGATCCACCTGGATATAGACTACATGCAGGATTACAAAGTGTTTACCTGGAACCAGAAGCGTTACCACGATGATCCGGATACATTCCTGGGGCAGCTGAGGGACAAAGGGTTCAAGATTGTCACAATCAACGACCCGGGGGTTAAGAAGGAAGACGGGTACTATGTGTACGACGAAGGGGTGGAGAAGGGGTACTTTGCCCGGACGCCGGAAGGGGAAGTGTATATCAATGCGGTGTGGCCCGGGGACGCGGCATTTCCGGACTTCGGCAATCCCCGGACGAGGGACTGGTGGGGGGATAAACAGCAGTTTCTCCTGGACAGGGGCGTCAGGGGAATCTGGAACGACATGAACGAACCGGCCAGTTTCAGGGGGCCCCTTCCGGACTCGGTTGTATTTACGGATGAGGACAGGAAGATCACCCACGGGGAAATGCATAATATGTATGGTCACCTGATGGCGAAGGCCACCTACCAGGGACTGAAAAAGCTGGACGGGCGCAGGCCCTTCGTGATTACCAGGGCATGCTATGCGGGCACCCAGAAGTATGCCACAGCCTGGACAGGGGACAATCACAGCTTATGGGCCCATCTGCAGATGGCGGTCCCGCAGCTCTGCAACCTGGGACTGTCAGGTATGCCTTTTGTGGGAACCGACATCGGCGGATTCGGCTCGGATACCACGGCGGAGCTCCTGGCTCGGTGGATCCAAGTGGGATGCTTCTCCCCCCTGTTCCGCAATCACGCCGCCCTGGGCAGCAGAAGGCAGGAACCCTGGCAGTTCGGGGAGGAGATCCTGGACATTTACCGGAAATATGTGAAACTGCGTTATCATTTGATTCCATATCTGTATGACCTGTTTTATGAGGAGGAGCATACGGGCGCACCCATCATGCGTCCCCTGGTCTTCCATTATGAAAAGGATGAGAATGCGCAGCAGTGCAATGATGAATTCATGGTGGGCAGCCGTATCCTGGTGGCTCCGGTGGTATGCCAGGGCATGACAAGACGAATGGTATACCTGCCGGAGGGAGAGTGGTATGATTACTGGAACGGGGAGAAGACCGTCGGGCCTGTGTGGATCATGCGGGAGGCTCCCCTGGATACCTGTCCCATCTATGTGAAGGCGGGCAGTGTGATCCCCGTGATGGAGTCCCAGTCCTATGTGGGGGAGAAACCGTCGGATACCCTGCTTCTGAAAGTATACCCGGGGGAAGGAAGCTGGGATCACTATCTGGACAACGGGGAAGACTTTGCCTACAGGGAAGGAAAATATCACCAGTACCGTTTTACCGTCGGGGAGGACGGGGGACTCGGTTGGGAAATCGTTCATGCAGGTTATGAGAAACCTTATAAGAAAATTGTTGTATACAGGGATGGCAGGGAGGAAGAAAGTATTTCGTGCTGAGGCCGGCGGATGAATGAAAGGCTTTCCTGTCAGAGTTAGGGACAGAGTATGTTTTCTGTCCCTGATTTTTATATGGGGGTCCGCAGTCTGTCGCTGATGCGGTATGCGGGCTGTATGGTGTTTTTTGATGTAGGAGTTGGTCTGTATGGCAAATTGTCAGGGACTGTTTGAAACATGCTTTGCGGTTCGCAAATACGGTTAGCCATGATGGCCGTTTTTTGCCGGAAAATCTGCCTGCAACTGCCGGTTGACAAATTTCCAAGCGCACTTGGTGGTTGTCAACCGGGATTTTTGTTACCATTTAAGTGAGAAATGACACGGGAATCGTTTTGGGGAAAACCGGGATATGGGAACTTTTAAAAAATGACAACCATGTCATAAGGCGCAAAAGGCGCAGAAAGGAAAAGCCGTTGGATCAAAGGCAGACGCGGCAGAGAAAAATATGATGTTATCCGAAAAAATTATGACACTGAGGAAAAAGAAGGGTTGGTCTCAGGAGGAGTTGGCGGAGAAGTTGGACGTGTCCAGGCAGTCCGTCTCAAAATGGGAGAGTGCGGCCTCCGTTCCGGATCTGGAGAGGATCCTTCAGATCAGCCGTCTGTTCGGGGTTACCACGGACTGGCTGCTGAAAGAGGAGGAGGACGGGGAGGTTACCCTTCGGGAGGAAGACTATGAGGAGGCGGATTCCAGGGTGGTGTCCACGGAGGAGGCGGAACGCTTTATGGAGCTGAACGAGAGACTGGCGCTGCCCAGGGCCTTAGCCGCGGCTCTCTGTGTGCTTTCACCCATACCCCTGATTCTGTTGGCCGGGCTGTCCGAGTATGGGAAAATCGGCCTGTCAGAGGATCGGGCAGGAGGACTGGGCATGGTGATCCTTCTGGTTTTGGTGGCAGCGGGAGTGGCGGTCTTGATTTTTACCGGCACAAAACTGGAGAAGTATGAGTATATGGAAAAGGAAAAGCTGACGCTGCAGTACGGGGTGAAGGGGGTTGCCGCAAAAAAGAAGGAAGCTTTTGGGCGAAGATACAATCTCGCTATTACTCTGGGAACGGTTCTCTGTATTTTAGCCGTTATTCCTCTGATGACAGCCGCCGCGTTTTCCGCATCGGATTTGGTATATGTATACTGTGTCGGCGTGCTGCTGGGGATAGTTGCCGTTGCAGTGTACTTCTTTATGTGGGCCGGCAGCATTCAGGGCGGTTATGACAGACTGCTTCAGGAAGGGGACTATACCGTGGAAAAGAAGACGGCGGCGAAGAAGATATCCTTCTTTCCGGGGGCATACTGGTGCCTGGTGGTGGCCCTGTTCCTGATTCTGGGATTCCGGGGAATGGAGTGGAGTGACGCGGCACTGGTGTGGCCGGTGGCGGCTCTGGTGTTTGTGGTGCTCTGGATCATTTTAAAGGCGGTAGCAGGTGCAGGTGAAGAGAGGAGAAAGAGGCGATAAGGCGGATGGAGGAGGCCTAGGACCCCGGCGGGAACGTGAGCAGGATTCTCAGCGTCCCCTCCCCCAGTTCCGCCTCCGCGTCCCCGCCCATCCGTTTCATCAGTTCCCTCACGATAAACAGGCCTAGCCCTGAGGAACCCTTCCTTCGGGCTGTATCCGCCTTGTAAAACCGGTCAAAAATCTGCCTGGGATTCAGATTCGCCCCTTCCGGTATGGCATTCTCAAATACGAGGCGGTTTTCCGGGCTCTCTTCCTGACGGATAAACAGGTTTCCTGTGCCGTGGAGCAGCGCGTTCTGCATCAGATTGAGGAAAACGCGCCGCAGGGCATCCTCGTCGCCCTGTACCTGGAAGTCCTCGGATTCAAAACACACTTCCGGGACAATTCCCTTTTCCTCGAAAGAGGTATAAAGGCTCAGGAGACAGTCCCCCAGAAGCGGCAGGATCTGTACCGTTTTCATGCTTTCTGCCGGAAATGCAAAAGTTTCGTTGGTAAGTTTGGTGTAGAGGAACAATTTTTCCAGCATATCCTCCAGTTCCGTGAGACGGCGCCGGACGGTGAGAAGATAATCCTCTTTTTTTCCGGCATCCCCGCATTCCAGGGCGAGCTGCAGATACCCGGAGACTCCGGTGAGGGGCGTCCGGATATCGTGGGCCAGATTGGTAATATTCTGCTTCAGCAGTTTTTCCCCCCTTTCATACTGGATGTGGCTTGCGTCCCTGGCAGAGAGGATACTGTTCAGTCTCCGGCATAATAGAAGCAGGGGTTTCTGCCTTGAGGATACGCTCAGCTCTATGTGGCTGCCGTCATGGATTTCGTCCAGCTGCCTGCAGAGGAAACGGATCTCCCGGCAGATTCTCAGGTAAAAGAAAATGCACAGGGCGCAGACAGCGATTGACAGAATGAGTAAAATAACCATATTGTCACCAGATCCTTTCCATAAAGAGCTACTGCCGCAGGGGG
>CAJTSY010000041.1:0-8851 GCA_910578995.1 uncultured Acetatifactor sp. | reverse complement strand
CCGCAATGGCGAGCTCAGATATCCTGCCTTGCAAGGACGGCGCACCCCAGTACGGAGTACAAAACCAGGAATACAAGTCCTGTGGCGGCGCCCTTCCAGTCCCCGATTCCCGCATATGCAGTGGGCGCATAAGTAAGATTTGCATACAGGGTGTAGTCAAACCATTTCGTCACATGGAACAGGCCGGTGATGTTCAGAAGCAGGAGCTGTACCAGGCCGCTGCCCAGAAGCAGAGCTGCCGTCACGCCGGCGGCGCTGCTCCGGGTCAGCAGGATCACCAGGATGAACAATGCCGAGAAGGCAGTGGAGAGAATCCAGGCGCTGACCATGTAAAAGGCGATGCTGCCGATTCCGGCCCAGGGAACCAGAACGCCGAAGCAGGCGTTGAGCAGAAAGCCGAAAGCCAGCAGGACCGCCAGGTAAAAGAAATTCAGGATGCCTGCCGTAATGAGCTTGCTCGCCACATACTTCCACCTGTCGCGGTGCAGGGCCATGATATTTTTCATAAACCCGCTGTGGAAGTCCAGGCAGACGAAGAGGGCTGCAAGGATTCCGGTAATGCAGGTGAAACCGCCCCCGTCCATGCCTGTCTCCCGGAACATCGCCAGTAGGTCGTAGTTTTCCGCTATGGCCAGATCTTCCTGGGTCAGAGTTTCCTCGGTCAGCACCATGTCGATTTTACCGGCAAGACTCCGGCCTTCGGGGGTATTGATGAGCCATACCATCCAGTAACATAACACGCTTATGGCCATCAGCACGGCCAGCCAGATATAGAGGGATTTACTCCTTTTCAAACGATATAAGTCCATGCGAAGCAGATTAAACATAGGATTTGCTCTCCTTTCCCTTTTCTGTGGCCTGGCCGCCGTCCATGCGCGCCAGGAAATATTCTTCCAGGTCCATGTGGTGGAAACCGGACTCGTAGACCTGGACCCTGTTTTCGATGAGAAGCTGGTTCACGGCTGAACCCTCCTGCAGGCCGTAGAGATGGAGGGTGCGGTTATCTTCCGCTTCCACACGGATCTTTGTCATGGATTCCTGGATCAGGGCCAGTGCCCTGTGGATATCGTCCACGCGGATGCGGAAATAATCCTCGCATCTCCGTTCCAGTTCCTCCCTCTCCAGCTGTTCCACCAGACATCCGTTCTGGATGATGCCGTAATGGGTGGAAATCTTGCTCAGTTCCCCCAGAATGTGGGAGCTGATGAGGAAAGTTTTGCCCTCTTCGTTCAGTTTCAGGATCAGTTGGCGGATCTCCCGGACACCTTCCGGATCCAGGCCGTTGATGGGCTCGTCCAGAATCAGCAGATCCGGGTTGCCCAACAGGGCCATGGCGATTCCCAGGCGCTGCTTCATGCCCATTGAGAAGTTTTTGGTTTTCCTGTTTCCCACATCTGACAGTCCTGTCATGGACAGAAGCTCATCTGCCTTTTTTTCATCCGTCATACCGATGCACTTTGCCTTCATCAGCATGTTCTGTCTGGCGGACATATTGGGATAAAGTCCTGCGGACTCGATGAGACAGCCGATCCTTCTGGCGGTCATGGAATCGCCGACCTGCTTTCCGAACAGACTTATCTCCCCTTCCGTGGGACGGGCTAGTCCGCAGAGCATTTTCAGGGTGGTGGATTTACCTGCGCCGTTTCTTCCGATGAATCCGTAGATAGCGCTTTCCTGCACTTTCAGGTCCAGATGGTTCACGGCGGCTTTCTGTTTATACTTTTTTGTGAGGGCCCTGGTTTCTATCACCAGGGAGGTGGTTTTTGGTGTGTGTTCCATTTCAGTCTCCTTCCTGACTTGTCTATAAGGCATTATAAAGGGCAAAGGTTTAAAAACAGCTCAGGAAAGTTTAAGAAAAGGTAAAGTTACTGAAGCTTGAAACCCATACCCCATACTGTCTGGATGTAGGAGTCCGTGCCGCTTTCCTTCAGCTTAGAGCGGATATTGCTGATATGCACGTTGATGGTCTTGTCTTCGGCCAGATATTCCTCCCCCCACACATACTCATAGATTTTCTGCTTGGAAAACACCAGTTTGGGATTCCGGATCAGGAGCTCCAGGATCAGAAATTCGTGCCGGGTGAGACTGATTTCCTTTCCGCGGGCCGTCATTTCCAGGGTATCCGGATTCAGCGCCCAGTCCCGGTAGCGGTACAGCCTTCCCTGGACGGCGGGTGCGGGTTCCCCTTTTTTCTCCTTCCGGCGGAGCTGCACCTGAATCCGGACCAGAAGCTCCGGCAGGTCAAACGGTTTGCAGATATAGTCCTCCGCCCCGGCGGAGAGCAGTTTTACCTTGCTGTCCAGGGCGCTTTTGGCGGAAAGGACGATCACGGGCATCTTTTCGGAAAAAAGAGGAACCAGCTCTTCCCCGCTGACACCGGGGAGCATTAGGTCAAGCAGCACAAGGTCAAATTTATCCATGGAAAAAAGCAGCTTCGCCTCGCTGCCGGAGAAGGCCTGGGTGCAGGCGTAACCCTGTCCTTCCAGGTATTCCCTCAGCATGGCATTGTTGTCAGCGTCGTCTTCTACGATAAGAATATGTTTCATAACCGGAATTCTCCTGTTTTTTCTTAATTTTACAGCATATGGCCGATTTATGCAAACCGGATTAAAATTAAGTTGCATTATCCGGTTTTGTCGAATAAAATAGAAATAAAAAAAGGGGAAAAAGCGGGAAGTAAAATGGATACAAATCAAATGATGATCATTGCGTCCCTGGCGGTTGCGGCTATGCTGTTCAGCGCCGTGCTGTATCTGCGGAAGTGGAGAAGGACAGGGCAGCCGGAAGAATACGATCTGATGGAAGGCCATGAATTTGAGTATTACTGTGCCCGGCTTCTGGAAAAATGCGGTTTTGAGGAAGTGGAGGTCACCAAGGGCAGCGGTGACTACGGAGTGGACGTGCTGGCCCGGAAGGACGGCGTCACCTATGCCATCCAGTGCAAATGCTACAACGCGCCGGTGGGGGTCAGGGCGGTCCAGGAGGCATATGCGGGCCGGGATTATTATGACAGGATGGTGGGGGCGGTGCTCACAAACCAGTACTTTACCCAGCCTGCGGCGGAGGCAGCAAAAAAACTCAAGATACTTCTCTGGGACAGAGAGTACCTTGAGGATTTGATCGAACAGTCCGGATTATGACCCCTTTTCGGGAAGGCGTTCCTGGAGGGAGAGGAAATCCGAGGGACCGCAGTCCAGGTAGAAGGTGTGGAAACGCAGGTCAGTGTAGCCCTCCCCCCAGGCTTCACGGGCCATACTCTTAAGGGAGAGGATCTCCAGATAACCTACATAATATTTCAGGTAGCTGCAGGGACTCTGGACTATGTAGTTGTAGACGGAGCGGGAGGCTTCCGTGTCCCTGATGCCGAAATTTTCCAGCAGCCGGGCAATCTGGCTGTAGGATGCGTTGTCATAATGGATCATGATGTCAATCAGGGAATAAAGGCACAGCTGCAGGCTGCGGTTCCTGGCCTCCAGCTGCGCGGTAAGGGCAGCTGTTTCCTGTCCTTCCTCCAACAGGAGACTGGAAGCATAGCCATAGGAGAGGAATTCCACATACAGGGCCCATCCCTCCTGGTATCCGCCATACCAGAGCAGTTCCCTGGCAGGCCGCTCCCCGCCGGCAAGGGCAGAGCGGTTATGATAGACCGTCTGGTACAGGTGGCCCGGATATCCCTCATGGGCCAGGGTGGTGTACAGTTCCAGGCCTTCCGGCGTCTTCTGCCGGTTGATGTAAATATTGTTGCTGTCCGTGGCGTCCAGGGGGGCGGTGAGGTAAAAGGCCGGAGCGCAGTAGTCTTCCAGATTCCGGGAGACTGCTTTCACGGCGACATTGGTGGAGCCGCCGGGGAGGGGAGGAAAATCTTCCGTCATCCGGTCCTGCAGATCCAACAGCATCTGGGATGCCTTCTTATATGGAAAGGATTCTGTATTGTCCAGGGTCAGGCTCCGGATAAGCTCCGGGTTGTTTTCGGCTAGTTTTTTGATTTCACTATATTCCTCTGAGAAGCGGGACTTGAGCATTTCGCGTATCTCTTCCACCGGGCGGTAGGAGCCCGTTTCCGATATGAGAAGCTGCTCATAATAGGCCCGGCCATCCGGCAGCGCCGCCAGTCCTGCGGGAGTGACGGATTCGTCCTCCAGAAGCAGAAGGCCGTCCCCCAGGGCGGAATAGGCGGGGAGAAGTACAGTTTTTAACAGCCTGTCGTTTTGTGACAGATAGTGGGAAGCCTCCTCTGTAGTTATGACATTCTGTTGAAGCAGGCCCTCCAGGCGCTCCCGGAATGTGGTCTGCAGAAAATGTGTGTCATTTTCCAGAGTCTCTTTTGTGACGATAGTGTCACATTGATGGCGGACCTCCCTTAGAAACGCTGCAGGCATGATAAATCCGGCTTTTGCCTTTTCCTGTTCATACACAAGCAGGGATGCGAAATATTCGTCGGTCTGGTCCAACAGGGCCAGGTAATCCTCCACATCGCGCCGGGTACGGAAGGCGTACTCGGCTAACAGTATGGGAAGGTTGGATTGGGCGCCTGAGACCGGGGAGAGGGGTTCCCCGTAATAGGGATAACTGCTCAGCGCAAGAGAATTTTCCAGTGACCTGATAAGCAGCTGCAGCAGATAGGCATCGGCCTCGGAAAGCTTATCCTTATGCAGGGATTTCAGGGAGGAGAGCAGGTTCTCCGTTCCCGCCTGTCCGTTGAAGGCCTGCCCGGGATTGTAGCAGGACAGGACGGGCCGATAGTCATGAATTCCGAAGTCTTCCGGATTCGCAAGGGTATAATGCAAGTTCAGTGTATTGGACTGCATTTCCTCCGCGAACAGTTCCCCTGTGATGTGGGTGAACAGTTTTTCGTCCCTGCGGTAGGAAAAGAGGAAAACGACCATTCCTGAGAAGGCCAGGAGGAAGGCCATGCTAAAGAGCAGCTGACGGGGGGAAATGGATTGATGCTTTTTCAAAATATCACCTGAAAAATCGGTCTTGATACATTGTATGGGGGAGCGGGCCCCGTCATGCTTCCTTTGTCGCGTTACTGGTCACGGTTGTTACTGTTCACTCGGTGCCTCCGCGAGGGTTTTCGTGCGCATTATGCACGAAAAGCCCGAGACAGCGGGCGCCAAAATGAGCGTTCTTTGCTCAATTCATGACAATAGAATTCTGCACTTGAATTCTATTGTATGTGTGCATCATGTTGCTGTGAACGGCGAAGCCGTGAACAGTAACTCACGGTTTGCGGGAGGAGTAAAAAATCCCGGCTGCCTTGACTTTGGCCCGTTTTTTTCCTATACTGAAATGGGAAGGCAAAGAATATGCCAGGGCAGAAAATGTCCGGACGGGAAGAGAGGTAATACATGAGCGAAGCGATCAAAAAGTCGATTCAGGATGGAAAGACGATC
This sequence comes from uncultured Acetatifactor sp., assembly GCA_910578995.1. Lineage (GTDB taxonomy): Bacteria > Bacillota > Clostridia > Lachnospirales > Lachnospiraceae > Acetatifactor. The sequence continues at coordinate 3,455 of CAJTSY010000041.1, read as the reverse complement.
CTGGGGTTGGAGTTCGGCTCCACCCGGATCAAGGCGGTGTTGGTGGACGGGAGCCATCAGCCGGTGGCACAGGGGAACTGGGACTGGGAGAACAGCCTGGTGGACAATGTCTGGACTTACTCCCTGGAAGATATCTGGAAGGGGCTGCAGGGATGCTATGAGGATCTGGTTCGGGATGTGGAGCGGAAATACGGCGTTCCCCTCACGAAACTGGCAGCATTGGGTTTTTCCGGAATGATGCACGGATATATGCCCTTTGATTCCAGGGGGGAATTGCTGACGCCTTTCCGTACCTGGCGAAACACCATGACGGAGGAGGCCTGCGGAAAGCTGACCCCCCTGTTTCGGTTTAATGTTCCCCAGAGATGGAGTATCGCCCATTTATACCAGGCGATCCTAAACGGGGAGGAACATGTGAAGGATATCGCTTATCTGACCACGCTGGCAGGATATATCCACTGGAGGCTGTCAGGAAACGGCACGGGAGACGGAGCCCGTGTGCTGGGAGTGGGAGAGGCTTCCGGCATGTTTCCCATCGACTCCGGAATCTGTGATTACGATCAGGAAATGGTGGAGAAATTTGACGCTCTTGTGGCGGACAGGGGATTTTCCTGGAAGCTGCGGGACATTCTGCCCCGGGTGCTGCGGGCGGGGGAGGATGCCGGCCGCTTAAGTCCGGAAGGGGCGAAACTGTTGGATGTAAGCGGCAGACTGGAGCCGGGAGTTCCCATGTGCCCCCCGGAGGGCGATGCCGGAACGGGCATGGTGGCCACCAACAGCGTAAGAGTGCGTACGGGGAATATTTCTGCGGGAACTTCCATCTTTTCCATGGTGGTGACGGAGAAGGCCCTGGAGAAAGTGCATGAGGAGATCGACATGGTCACCACGCCGGACGGAAGTCCCGTGGCAATGGTCCACTGCAACAACTGTACTTCGGACTTGAACGCCTGGGTGGGGCTGTTTGAGGAGTTTGCGGGGAAATTTGGCCTGAAGCCTGACAGGAACGAGCTTTACGGAACATTGTACCGGGAAGCGCTGAAGGCGGATCCCGACTGCGGAGGCCTGATGGCATACAACTACTTTGCAGGGGAGCCGGTTACGGGCTTAAATGAGGGCAGGCCCATGTTTGTGCGCACTCCCGATGCGAAATTTACCCTGGCCAACTTTATGCGGAGCCATCTGTACAGCTCCATGGCGGCGCTGAAGATCGGCAACGATATATTAAGGAAGGAAGAGCAGGTGAAGGTGGACTCCCTGACGGGACACGGCGGACTGTTTAAGACTCCGGTGGTGGGGCAGCAGCTCATGGCGGCAGCCTTGAACACTCCGGTGACGGTGATGGATACCGCAAGTGAGGGAGGCGCCTGGGGCATGGCGGTACTGGCGGCTTACCGGTACGAGAAGGGGGAGAACGAGACTCTGCCGGATTACCTGGCTGACAGGATCTTCGCGGGACAGACGGGGAGCACCATTGAGCCTGTGCCTGAGGATGCGGCAGGTTTTGACGCGTTTATCGAGAAATATAAGAGCACCCTGCCCGCCGAGAAGGCGGCGGTGGAGGGACTTGTGTAAGAAAAGGAGAGCGGATATGTTAGAGGAATTGAAAAAAAAAGTATGCGAAGCAAATAAGGACCTTCCCAAATACGGACTGGTCACATTCACCTGGGGCAATGTCAGCGCCATCGACAGGAAGAGCGGGTTGTTCGTCATTAAGCCCAGCGGCGTGGAATACGACAGCCTGAAGCCCGAAGATATGGTTGTAGTAGACATGGAGGGCAGAAAGGTGGAGGGAAATTACAATCCTTCTTCGGACACTGCCACCCATGCGGAACTGTATAAGGCGTTTCCGGAGATCGGGGGAATCGTGCACACCCATTCCTCCTATGCCACCAGCTGGGCCCAGGCGGGCAGGAGCATTCCCTGCTACGGAACCACCCATGCGGATTATATTTACGGGGAGGTTCCCTGTGTCAGGTGCCTTACGGCGGAGGAGATCGCGGATGCCTATGAGGAAAATACCGGAAAGCTGATCGTCAGCGAATTCCTGCGCATGTGCAAGGATCCCGTATCCGTCCCGGCAGTGCTGTGCAAGAACCACGGGCCTTTTACCTGGGGGAAGGATGCCCGGGAGGCCGTGCACAATGCTGTGGTTCTGGAGGAAGTGGCAAAGATGGCTTACCGTACCGAATCCATCAACCATCACGTGCAGCCTGCGCCCCAGGAGCTGATGGACAAACATTATTACCGGAAGCACGGGGCCAATGCATACTATGGCCAGGGAGGGCAGTAAACTGTACATCCGGCTGCTCCGCCATGCATGAAAGGAAAGCGATCAAGGGAATTGTCCGGGATATGGGTTATGAGAGAAGAAGTCGGTTATCAGGCTTGGATTGTCTGAAAGTGCCTGAAAAATGTGAGAAAATCGAAAAAAATTGTTGACAGAACATTCGCCAGCATCTATAATAATATAGCGTGCGTGCGGATGTTCCTGTTTTTGGCTGTAACAGGCCGCAAGAACTGGAGATTCCCAGGCACAGCAGATTAAAAACCATTTAATTTATGAAAGAGGTGAAACAGAATGCCAACATTTAACCAGTTAGTAAGAAAGGGACGCCAGACTTCCGTAAAGAAGTCCACTGCACCTGCTCTGCAGAAGGGATACAACTCTCTTCACAAGAAGGCTACGGATGCATCTGCTCCCCAGAAGCGTGGTGTGTGTACTGTTGTAAAGACCCTCACCCCCAAGAAGCCCAACTCGGCTCTGCGTAAGGTGGCCAGGGTACGTCTTTCCAACGGCATCGAGGTTACGAGCTATATTCCCGGTGAAGGACACAACCTGCAGGAGCACAGCGTGGTTTTGGTTCGCGGCGGCAGGGTAAAGGACTTGCCCGGTACCAGATATCATATTATCCGTGGTACCCTCGATACCGCAGGAGTTGCGAACAGGAAACAGGCCCGTTCCAAGTACGGCGCTAAGAGGCCCAAGGCTGCAAAGAAATAAGTTCCGGGAGAATCGGGAACTGTTTTCTTGAAACAAGCGTCATCTTTGGTCCACAAAAACGAAACTAAGAAAGTGTTGGAATTCTGTAATACGCAGGAAGCTGTCTTTTACTCCCTGCAGGATATCATTGTGGAAAGCTTCCCTTTCCATAATGGAGAAATGCAGATAAACAGCGCGAACACTTGGGGAAACACATGTGAGTACCGATGATCTATTAAACGGCGGCATCATTTGCTGCCAGAGTGTCCTGTATACGGGATACGGAACAGATATATACTATTTGACGTATCGCACGGATGCAGAGCACACTTCATGAATAAGGAGGGAAGAACCGTGCCACGTAAAGGACATATTCAGAAAAGAGATGTGTTGGCAGATCCTTTATACAATAACAAAGTGGTGACCAAGCTGATCAACAACATCATGCTTGACGGCAAGAAGAGCGTCGCCCAGA
>CAJTSY010000040.1 GCA_910578995.1 uncultured Acetatifactor sp. | reverse complement strand
ATTATACCAATGACGGTTCTATTTGTCAACAGATTTTTTTGATTTTTTTGTCAAATATTTTTTGTCAGATTTTTGGCTATTAATAACCTTTCCTGTCAGTTTACTGTCGAAAACCCACAGGGCAACGGCTGCCGCAACTGCCACGAAGGAAACTGCTTCCGCAAGCCGCCAGAACCAGGGCTCTTCAAAGCGGATACGGATGGTTCCTGAGTAGCCTCCGGGGAAGGTAACACGCACCATATTGTTGGTTCCGGGGGACACTGGCAGTTCTTCCAGGGTCTCCGTATCGATACAGCGGTAGTATTTATAGGCGAGAAGCGGAAAGTCCATATAGCCGCCCTGGGGAGCCGCAGATACATGACACGACACGGTATTGCCCAGTTTCCGGAAGTTATCGGGGGGAGCCGTGTTCTCACAGTAGACGGCGTTTTCCATGATTTCTTCAGGGACGGTTCCGGCAGGCAGATAGTCGTAAGAATACATCTGCATGGTATTCAGGTCCTGGACGCTGTATACACGGTAAGGTTCCCCGGAAAAAGAGAAGTCATAAAAATACCAGCCGAAATTCACGGTAAAAAGCACCATGCAGGAAGCCAGGAGCAGGCCTGCATGCCTGGGAATAATCTTTTCGGCCAGGTCAAAAGCGCTGCATAAAACAAGGGTCAGCAGTACTGTGGCAGGCGCCAGCAGGCGCCAGGGAAACTGCAGGCTGTATACCACGTCCTCCACACCCTGGCCCAGGGAGGCAAGGGCATCCCACGGAAAGTAACAGGTGCACATGAACAGGAGCAGGGCGCCCAGCAGCAGGCTGAAAAGGGTTCCGGAATAATTTGGGCTGCGGCGGCAGTCCTCCCGGTAAAGGCATACCAGGTAGAGGAAGAGGAACATGCCGATGGCCAGCAGGATTCCGATTCCGTAAGTGGCCTCACTGTGCACTCCTCCCACTGAGGACCATGCGCCGCCGTTGGCCTTCTGGAACAGGGTAAAAAGCTGCACGGGAAAAAGGCCTGCCGCCTGGAAGGAGCCCGCGGTGCGGCCTGTCCATTCAGGAGAGTTGACCATGACATCTTCCTGATAAAAATCCAGGAAGGGCACTATAAAATTCAGGTTCATCAAAAGCGTCAGTCCCGCGGCCAGGAGAAGGGAACGGAACCTGCCGCAGCAGAAGACTCTTCGGCAGAGGAGGATACAGGCAAGGATAATCACAAATCCGATCATGATAGTGCTCAGGACGTGGGACTGTATCAGCCCGGTAAGTCCGAAGGCTATGAGGAGCACGTATTTGCGCCTTTCCCTTGTGGTGTTTTCCCTGAAAAGCATATAAAAGCCGCAGAGCACCAGGGGGAGAACCATCATGGCGGTATATTCCCCTGCCGTTGCACGGGTATACAGGTCCATGAGACGGTAGGGGGCAAGGGTATAGGCAGAACAGCCCAGCAGCCCGGCCTTTTTCCCTGAAAAAATTTTCCGGAAGGCATAATAGCTGCATAAAACCGTGCCCAGGTTCACGGCCGCAGCAAAAAATTTGTAGGCCGACTGGATGGAGAAGCCCAACAGCCGGAGCAGGGCAGGAAAATAGAGAAATGCGTCCCCGTAGAAGATGCCTACCGCGTAACCCTGCCCGTTCGCCCACAGGGGGTGGATTTTCACGGGAAAGATACCCTGGGAGAGTCCCTGGCTGATTGCCTCAAAGCGCAGAAGATGGAAGGGCAGGTCATGTCCCACAGTGAGGTAGTCAGTGTAAAGAGGATAGCAGGAGACCAGAAAAATACCTGCCAGAACCATGATGACCCTGCGCCGGGAGAGACTGGAACGCCGGAAAAACTCTGCCAGGCTGATGAGCAGACAGAGCAGAAAGGCATAAAATATGTTCTTCTTGTACAGGGCGCTGGATTCAATGATGGCAATCCTGTTGATGGAGAGGTGTCCCGTTCCCGAAAACGAGACCTGGAAAGAGACGCCGTCTGCCCGTCTGGACAGTTCCAGGGGCATAACGGCGGAGGCGGCGGAGGGCTTCAGTTCCAGTGGAGTGCAGTGCATTTCCATGGGGCCGAGTCCGGAAACGGCCGTAACCGTATTTCCGGTGCCGTCCGTGCTGTAATCCACCTGAATATGATACGTACCCCGGTCCAGATCCAGTGCAGGCGTAGTCAGGAAAATACCGCTTTGGCCGTAGGACTGATCCATGATGACGGCATCTTCCAGAACCGCTGATTCCGAGACTGCGTATTCATCAATTGTAAAGGAACGGCTGTAGGAACTGCCGCGGTTAATAAGCCATGAACCGACTGCGGCGAGCAGAATCAGGACCTGCAGGACCGCAATCACGCAATTTCTGGGTAATTTACTGATGTGCATGGAATTCACCTGTATTTTCTATATATTTGCCGGCCCCGGGGAATGCCGGTCACAGATACTGGTTGGGAGATTTTCTCATGAGGAATCTCACATGGTATCCGTTCTCATCGCAGACGGAGCGAACCAGGTTTTCGGCCGTGTCCTGGAAATTATCATTGACACAGAAGACACAGCTGTATTTTTTCCGGTTGAAAAAGGAAGGCTTTGGCCAGCGGATATAGTAGGAAATGCGTTCGTTCAAGAGAGCTCTCTCAATCTGGCTTTTGCATTCCGGATTTGTAACCTCGCAAAGCTCAATTTCATTGTTTACCTTGGTTGAAGTATATAACGGCTGTTCCATAGCTGTCCTCCTGGGTATGGGTTTCGTAAATGACTAATAAGGTCATTATACCATGAGCACAGCAACGCTCATGGCAGGATGGCCATCCGGCCATTTCTTTTCAAGAATAAGGTCATTATACCATAAAAGATTACATACATGCAAGTTTTCTGAGATTTTTCATCGGATCTGCTGCAGCCAGGTCCGGTAGACAGTGGGAAACATTTGCGATATACTGTAGAAGAAAGTAAAGATGCCGTGGAAAGGAGCATGTATCATGGACTTTTTGGAAAAAATCGGGGACACGATCTCCTCAAAGGGGAAGGACGTGGCACATAAGGCCAGGGTTCTGGCAGAAATTGCGAAACTGAAGGGACAGATATCCACCTGCGAGGAGGTAGTCCGGAACAATTATCTGGAAATAGGCCGGCTGTACTGCGAGGAGTACGGGAACGTGCCGGACGCGCCTTTTGGAAAGCAGTGCCAGGCGGTTTTAAACGCAGAGCGCGGGAAAAAGGAGCTTCAGGAAAGAATCGAAGAATTGAAGAAACAAATCTGAGAAAAAGGCCTGAAGCAAGTGCTGAAAAGGGGTCTGTACACGGGAAAAGGCAGCCGGTATATAAGCTGCCTTTTCCCGTGTTCTTAATGTTTTAGGGTCATTCCCCTTCCCCGTTGTTCTCAGGATTGTCGTAATAACCGTTGGCGATCCGCTCCTGCTCGATCTCCCATGCCTGACCGTCTATGATAGTCTGGTAATCAGGATTAGCGAAGAAGGCGGCATCGTGCTGGCAGTGGGCGGCGGTATTGCCGGTCATGCTGCCGTCGGGACCGGCAGAGATGCCGGAGCCTGACCAAAGGGAGGGATCCTCCTGCAAAGGCAGCGGAGCGGTGCCGATGACCTTAAACGGACACTCGGGGCTTGCAGGAATGTGGTCGTAATCACACAGCTCTCCCTGATAGTGAACGGTACAGGTTTCCGTGGGAACAGTGCCGGCGGCAAAGTATTCTGTGCGCACGGTGTCGCATACGCCGGGAATGGGCAGCCTGCCGGACTGGGTACAGACACTGGCACTGACGATTCCCTGGGGAGTTGTGAACTGTTCGTTGGGAAGGTTTTCATGAATCCTCTCCATGATGGAACGCCACAGGTCCCTTGCCACATGGTCTTCCCGGTTGCCTTTGGACCGGCTCATGCTGACATTGTTGTCATATCCGGCCCAGACGGCGCAGGTGTAATAGGGCGTAAATCCCGCAAACCAGACATCCCAGTAATCCGTGGAAGTACCGGTCTTGCCGGCTATGGCCATGTTGCGGTTAAAATTGCAGGCGGTTCCGGTGCCGCCTGCGGCGGTCACCACATCCACCATGGCATCCGTGAGCAGATAGGCTGTGGTTTCCTTTATCACCTGTTTGGAGGCGGGGTTGGTATTGTCCAGCAGCACATCGCCGTCGGTATTTGTAACTCTGGTGTAGAGCTTAGGCTCTATATAGTTGCCCATGTTGGCAATGGTGGCGTAGGCGGCAGTCAGCTCATAGGGAGTGACGCCGTTGGTCAGGCCGCCCAGAGCCAGGGTCTGGTTGACATCGGTGAAGAAATCCTCCTCGCCCTTGGAGTTTGTAATCCAGACTCCGTCCGTCAGGGTGGTGAAGCCGAAGTTCAGCAGATAATCATAACCCAGCTGGGGGGTGATGACAGTCTCGGTCTTTACCGCAATGATATTCAGGGATTCCCGGATCGCATCCCGGATGGAGTTGATGCCGCGGTATCCGCTGTACCAGTTTTTTACCGGCGTGCCGTTGGCATAGTTAAAGGGAGCGTCATTATATACGGTGGCCAGGGTCTGTCCGGCGCTGTCCAGGGCGGGCGCAAAGGCGGCCAGTACCTTAAAGGTGGAGCCGGGGGAGCGCTTTGCGTTGGTGGCCCGGTTCAGGGTCCTGCGGCCCTCCTTCACACCCCGGCCTCCTACCAGGGCCACCACATAGCCGGTGGACTGGTCCTCGATGGAGATTGCCGCCTGGGGCTGGGGCGTCATGGAGATGGTTTCCGCATAGTTGTCCTCCATATCCGCGATTCCAAGATCCGCCAGCATGGCGGTGCGGTAGGTGACAATGGCTTCCTGGGCTTCGTCCTGGGAGCTGAAGATCAGGTTGAAGCTTCTGTCCTGGTTTTCCTTAAACCACGACATCATATTTTCCTTGCTGTAATTATGCTTGTCCCCGTTGGCGGAAAATATGGTCAGCGCGTAGTTCAGGTACCATTTGACATTTTCCGGATAATTTTCCGGGTCAGCGAATTCCTCGTCCGCAATGGCCTGGATGGTGGGATCCATGGTGGATTCGATCCGCAGTCCGCCAGCATAGAGCAGGTGCTCAGCCATGGTCTCGGAATACCCCCCTATGTTGATCAGGTCTTCCCGTACCTGTTCGAATACGGCATCTGAAAAATAGGAGCCGGAGGTGGTGTTGGTGTTGACGCGGTAATCGTCGTCATGGATGCGTATCCGTTCGTATACCGCATCGCTGTCCGCCATGGCCGTCTCGTATTCCGCATCCGTGATAAGTCCCTGTTCCAGCATGTCGTTGAGACATTTCTTCCGCCGTTTGGCATTGGATTCAGGATGGCTTATGGGATTGAGACCGGAGGGATTCTGTGTGATGGAAGCGATAACTGCGCACTCGGAAAGAGTCAGCTCGCTGCAGGATTTGCCGAAATAGCGTTGGGAAGCGGATTCCACACCCAGGGTGTTCTGGCCCAGATTAATGGCGTTCATGTACTGGAGCAGTACATCCTCCTTGGAATAATATTTGGAGATTTCCAGGGCCAGGTTCTGTTCCTGCAGTTTGCGCTTGACCATTTTGACCAGGTTGCCGTTCTCCTCCGTCCATGTGGTGAAGATGGTGTTTTTTAACAGCTGCTGTGTGATGGTACTGGCGCCCTGCTTTTGTTTACCCATACTTGTCAGGAACAGATAACCTGACCGGACGATGCCTTCCAGGTCCACGCCCTTGTGCTGGTAGAAACGCTTGTCCTCCAGGGCTACAAAGGCATTGCCCAGGTGTTTGGGAATCAGATCCCAGTTGTTGATCTGGATCCGGTTGGAATTGATGCTGACATACTGGTCGATCTCATTGCCCTCGCAGTCGTAGACGATGGTAGCCTCCCCGGAAGGAACCACGTCACTGAGCCGGATTCTGGGTGTGGTGGACAGGATGCCCCTGAACATACCCAGTCCGGCGGATATTCCGCAGATCACTAAGCCGATCACCGCGGCCAGGCTCAGCTTGACAAGGGAAACCCCCAGCTTGCGCCCCCATTTTTTTGACTTAGAATTAAGTGCCCTCTGCTTGGAACGGACACCTTTTTTCCCATAATTCATATGCCCACCTTTCTGTAAAAGCGATTTGCGGGTACGAACCCTGTAATAATAAATTCCATTATACCAAAAAAAAACAGGTAAATAAAGGTTTTCTTTGTCTTATTTATAATTGTTTCACATTTTTGGCAATTTATGATAAAATGTCACCATATGAAGGGACGTCCGCGGCGGGCACAAAAGTGGGGAATATGGCGGGCGGACCCGGGTGGGGAGGAGAGTATGGACGGAAAAAAGGAAGATTCCTACCGCGTGCTTCTGGAGGGCGGCCAGGGAGAATATGCGGAGAAAAAATCCCGTTTCATTGCCACGCTGCGCAGGTGCGAAAGCGAGGAGGAGGCAGCGGGGTTTGTGGAGGAGATGAAGAAGAAGTACTGGGATGCCAGGCACAACTGTCATGCATTCATCATTGGCAGCAGGGGAGAACTGACGCGCTGCAGCGATGACGGGGAACCCTCCGGCACGGCGGGACGGCCCATGCTGGAAGTGCTGACAGGGGAGGAACTCCGGAATGCGGCGGTGGTGGTGACCCGGTATTTCGGAGGCGTGCTGCTGGGAACCGGAGGCCTGGTGCGGGCCTACACCCAGGCGGTGAAGGAGGGGCTGAAAAACTGCAGGGTGGGAAGGATGCGCTATGGCTGCAGGGTGCGGATCGCCACGGATTACCTGTGGATCGGCAAGGTGCTGTACCTGTTGGGAAATTTAAAACTGGAGCCTGTTTCCTCGGAATATGGGGAGCGGATCACCCTGGAGCTGGATGTGGCCGCGGAGAAGCTGGGGATCCTGGAGCGGGAGCTTGCGGAGGCCACCAACGGACAGGCGGAATTCGTGAAGGAAAAGGAAATTTATTTTGTTGACAAAGAGGAGAACGGGGACTAAAATGATAGATGTCGGCAGATAATAGTATCTGCGGCATCATTGTGACGGACAGGTTTCTTTCCAGATGAAAAAAACGGCATTTTGAAAGGTGGTGGTTTTTGTATGAAGAGTCAGAATCAGAATAACGACAACCCTCTTCCCGGTCGAAGTTGCAGCCCGGAGACAAAACCACATAAGGAGAAATGCTATGGAAACAAGAATCGAACTGGAAGAACTGATCAGGCTTCTTGACGCTAAGCAGTATACGAATCTCCGTCAATTTCTGGCCGAATTAAATGAGGCGGACATTGCCTTCCTCATGGAGGAGCTGGAGGCGGAGGCCATGCTGAAGGTGTTCCGTATTTTGCCAAAGGATCTGGCGGCGGACGTATTTTCCTATCTGGAGACGGATTCCCAGGAGTTTATCATCAATTCCCTTTCCGACAGGGAGGCCGGCAGCGTCATCGACAACCTGATGGCGGACGATGCGGCGGATTTCCTGGAGGAGATGCCTGCCAACGTGGTGGAGAGGCTGTTAGCCAATGCTAACCCTGACACCCGCCAGGCGGTGAATCAGCTGCTGCGTTATCCGGAGGATTCCGCGGGCAGTATCATGACCGTGGAGTACGTCTCCCTGAAGGAGAACCTCACGGTGGACCAGGCCATCGAGCGCATCCGCGCCATCGGGCTGGACAGCGAGACCAGCAATATCTGTTATGTACTGGACACCAGGCGGGAACTGGTGGGGACGGTGGCCCTGCGCTATCTGCTGCTCAGCCAGGGAAATGAGGTGATTGCGGATATCATGCATGAAAACGTGATTGCCGTGAACACGCTGATGGACCAGGAGCAGGTTGCCGCCCAGTTTAAGAAATACGACTTTATGGCCATGCCGGTGGTGGATAACGAGAACCGCATGGTGGGCATCATAACCGTGGACGATATCGTGGATATCATGGAAGAGGAGACCACGGAGGATATGGAGAAGATGGCGGCTATTGTGCCCAGTGATAAACCGTATATGCGGACGACAGTGGGGGAGACTTTTAAAAAGAGGATTCCCTGGCTGCTCCTGCTGATGGTGTCCGCCACCTTTACGGGGGCGATTATTGCCTCCTTTGAAGACGCGCTGAGCGTGTGCGCGGTGCTGGTGGCCTTTATCCCCATGCTGATGGACACAGGGGGGAACGCGGGCGGACAGGTGAGCGTCACCGTGATCCGCGGACTGTCCCTGGGGGAGATTACCTACCGGGATGTGCCCCGGGTCATCTGGAAGGAAATAAGGGTGGCCCTGCTGTGCGGCGGCACCCTGGCGGCAGCGAATTTTGCCAAGCTGATGCTGTTTGACCGGGTTGGGATGATGGTGGCGCTTACGGTGTGCCTGACCCTGGTGGCGGCGGTGCTGATGGCCATGCTGGTGGGATGCCTGCTTCCCATCGGGGCCAAGAAGATCGGCTTTGACCCGGCGGTGATGGCCAGTCCGTTTATTACGACGATTGTGGACGCGCTGTCGCTGTTGGTGTATTTCCGGTTTGCGGCGATGCTGTTGGGGATTTAGGTGTTTAACCACAAAATCTCACGCAACAGGCGCCAAAATGAGCGTACTCTGCTTCCGGATTACCCTGGGCAGGGACTTAAGGAAGTGTCTGGCTGTATCAGATATTTCCGGACAATTCCTGAGAGCGGGAATTTGCAAGGGATGGACAGTATGGGAAAAAGGCAGATAAAATCAGGATTTTCGGGGGGTAGTAGTAAAATACTACCTCTTTTTTGATGGGTAGTACGGGAAAACGCCTTGTTCCTTTTTGGGGAATTGATGTAAAATGAGATTACGGCAGGAGACAGCGGCGGAATGCGTCAACGGACCTGACGCAAGTGGAGGAGGCAGTTTTCACAGGAGGCAGTTTCCACGGGAGGCAGTTTCCATGGGAGGCAGTTTCCATGGGAGGCAGTTTCCACGGGAGGCAGTTTCCACGAGTGGCAATTCCCACAGACGGCAATTCCTACAGGTGGAAATCTCCGCAGGTGGAAATGGAAAAGAGCAAATCCCGGCGGCGCCGTACCGGGGGCAGGATGGAAAAGCGGCACAGAAAGGAAGGATAAAGATATGAAGAAAAAAGGGAGCGGAACAGGTGGTTTCTTTCAGACAAGGATACTGGGAGGAGTGGTGGGAATATTATTATTTCTGTACATGTTGATGGTGTTAACGGTGGGTACAGACTTAAAGGAGCTGAGGGTTATGTATTGGAGCTTGGACGGGTTCCTGTTTCTTCTGTTCATGGTGGCATTGCTCCTTTATCTGGGCAGGATGGAGAAGGATTTTTTCAGAGCATGGAGACTGGCCTTTTCCGGAAGGCAGGGAGTATCCAGGATGGAGCTGCAGAGTGCGGTAAATGCGGTAGGTTATGCGGAAAAAGCGGTTATGTTATCCGAAGTGGCGCTTAGCCTGTTTGGGCTGATTGACTGCTTTTACCATATGGATAACGTGATAACCTTTGGGCCGGCCCTTGCAGTCACATGTACAGGAGTACTCTACATGGTGCTGTTCCTGCTGATCCTGCTTCCGGTAAAGGTCAGGCTGGAGCGGAAGCAGGTCACGTATATGGAAGAGCCGGAGGATGGGGAGAAAGAGCGGGAAGAGGCCCAGGGACAGCGGCTTTACTTCAGCCTCCGGGCGCAGGGGCTTACGGACCGGGAGACGGAGGTGGCCAGGCTGGCGGCGACTGGCATGCATAATGAGGAGATCGGCAGGGAGCTGTATATCAGTACGGCCACGGTGAAGAAACATATGACTCATATCCTGGAGAAAATGCAGTGCGCGAACCGGGAGGAACTGGCGGAGCGGGTCAGGGACAATCTTAAATGAAAAGGTTTTTTAATCCCCCCTCTATAAAAAATTCATAAAAGATTTGTTGCATTAACCGATATAAGATAATAAAACAGAAATAGAAAAGTATGAATTGCAGCGGAAGAACCATACTGACAAAGGAGGTGTTTATCATGGCAACTTCAAGTATCACAAAGAATTTTGTCATTTCCGGCAAGGAACAGGTGGAGATGTTTGTCAATGCGATTGAAGAATCTGCCAAGAACCGTCCTGTGCATATACCCGTAGCAGCAAGCGAAATAACAGATGATGCAGAACTGCTTGAATTTATGCGAATGAGGAAAAAGGCAAATGACAGAAAAAAACAAATATAGAATTATACGATAATCGTTTTTCACAGTTTGATACAAGGCAGACCGCATCAGATACGGACGAGTCTCATGAGCTGGTACAACTTTTGAGGCTGTTCTGATATGATTACACCGTGCTGAAAAGTATAGATTTTATCGGAAAAAGCGCAATTTGTCGATTTGTCGAATCAAAATTGGGGTGGGGTAAATTCCGTACAGGTGGGTTAAAAGGGGTCAATCATTTACCCCAGGGGTAAAAGTCATCAAACCCTGACGGCGGCACAGGGGACTGTGAGGGGTGGAATCAGCCGTTTGTGGGGGAATATGCAGATGAGAATAGATTAAGAAAATGTTCATAACCTGGAAGAGATATCATTGGCAGAGAAATCAAGAAAGCAGCCGGAATCAGCGTAAATATGCGCCGATTCCGGCTGCCGTGTCCTTAAGCCGTCTCAAACCGAAGCGGCATTTTCTCCCCGGCCCTATCCTGCACCAGGAAATCATACTGGGACATATACAGTTCATAGTAAGCGCCCTTCTGCGCCAGCAGCTCCTCGTGGGTGCCCCGCTCCAGGATGCCGCCCTTGTCTACGTACATGATGCAGTCCGCATTTTTAATGGTAGAAAGACGGTGGGCGATGATGAAGGATGTACGTCCCTTCAGCAGTTCGTTCAAGCCCTTCTGCAGCAGGACCTCTGTCTCCGTGTCGATACTGGAGGTGGCTTCGTCCAGGATGAGGATCTTCGGGTTGGCAAGCAGGGCCCTGGCGAAGGAGATCAGCTGCCGCTGTCCCGCGGAAAGCCTGCTGCCCCTCTCGTTTACTTCCGTGTAGTATCCGTTCTCCATCTGGCTGATAAAATCATGAGCGCAGACGGTTTTCGCCGCGGCAATGACCTCCTCGTCCGTGGCTTCCCGGTTGCCGTAACGGATATTGTCCATGATGGTGCCCGAGAAGATGAAGCTGTCCTGCATCATTACGCCCATCTGGGTGCGCAGAGAGCGGATGGTCACCGTGGAAATATCCGTTCCGTCTATCAGGATTCGTCCTGAATCCACATTGTAGAAGCGGCTTATCAGGTTGACTATAGTGGACTTTCCTGCCCCGGTAGGGCCCACGAAGGCATAGGTCTGTCCCGCTTTTACGGTAAAATTGATATTTTCCAGGATTCTGTGGCCTTCCTCATAGCTGAAGCACACATCCTGAAATTCCACATCGCCCCGGATGACCGGCATGTCAGCGGCTCCCTCCGCATCCTTCACCAGAACAGGCTCGTCGATGGTCTCGAAGATCCGCTCCAGGTAGGAGATGGCGGTGAGGAGGGAATTGTAAAATCCGGCCAGGGTGTTGATGGGCGCCCAGAAGCGTCCGATGTAGGCGGTGAAGGCGATCAGCACGCCCACCGTCAGCGTGGCGTCGGGAGCCAGGATCCACCGGATGCCCAGTACATAGATAAAGGAGGTGGTGACGGCGGAAATCACGTCCACACTGGGACCCATGGTGAAATTGAACTTGATGGCCCGCATCCATGCCTTCCGGTAATTGCCGCTTAAGGTGTTGAAGATCTGATTGTTCTCATCCTCCCGGACGAAGGACTGGGTCACCCGGATGCCGCCTATGCTCTCCGCGATGTAGGCATTCAGGTTGCTCTGTTTGTTGGACTGAATCTGCCAGGCCCGGCGCTGTTTCTTCTTAATAAATATGATCACCAGGGCCAGGAGCGGCAGGCCGCAGAGGCACACAAGGGTGAGCCTGGTGTCACAGACCAGCATGAATATAATAATGAAGAAAAGGTTGCACAGGTCCGTGACCGTATTTACGATTCCGTTGCTCAAAAGGTCGCTCAAGCTGTTGACATAGTTTACCACGCGCACCTGGATCTTGCCGTGGGGCCGGTCGTCATAATAGGAAAAGGGCAGCTCCTGCAGGTGGTTGAAAATATCGGTGCGGATGGCGTGTATGATGTCCTGTCCGATGACGGTCATGGTCTTAATCTTAAAGCGCATGGCGACAGCAGAGTATACAGCCACTGCCAAAGTCAGGAGCGCGGCCAGTGTGATTTTTCCCATATCCTTTTCCGGAATATAGTAATCCATGATTCTCTGGAAAAAGATGGGAATCATCATGGTCAGGGCGGATGCGCTGAGCATCAGGATGATTATGCCCGCCATCTTCCCCTTGTAGGGGGAGACATAGTGTGCCAGGCGTTTTAACTGACTGACGTCAAAACTGTCTTCAAGTACTTCGTCTGTGTCGTATCGGTTTCGTGCCATATCAAAATAGCCTCCTAATTTATAGTCGCTGCGCGACAGCTCTAAAGGATAAAGTGCCCTCGGCGCACATCAGCTGTCAGCTGATAAGTTTTTCACGGTCAGTGTTCATCAGTTCGTAGGGAATCTCCCCGTACTGGCTGCGGAACGTATTTGCGTAGTATCCGCCTGCCGCCATCAGTTCGTCGTGGGTTCCGTGTTCGATGATGTGGCCGTGGTCCATTACCAGGATCTGGTCCGCATCCCGGATGGAGGAAATGCGGTAGGCGATGATGAACACGGTGCATCCCTGCTTGACGGATTTGAGCTGGTTCTGTATGTAGCTTTCCGTTTCCATATCCACGGCTGAGGTGGTATCGTCCAGGATCAGCACGGAAGGATCCTTCAGAAGCGCCCGGGCCAGGGATATACGCTGTTTCTGTCCGCCGGAGAGGCCCACGCCCCGCTCGCCCACGATGGTGTCGTACCCTTCCGGAAGGGAGGAGATGAAGTGGTTGGCATCCGCCATGATGGCAGCGTGCTTCACCTGGTCAAAGCTGCATTCCGGCCTTCCGTAGGCGATATTCCCTTCGATAGTATCCGAAAAAAGGAATACATCCTGCATGGCCATGCCGATGTTGTCGCGCAGGCTGTACAGATCCAGTTCCCTCACATCCTTTCCGTCCACCAGTACCTGCCCCGAGGTGGTGTCGTAGAAACGGCACAGCAGGTTCATCAGCGTGGATTTTCCGGAGCCGGTGGAACCGATGATGCCGATTTTCTGTCCGGCCTTTACCTTAAAGCTAATGTTCTTTACAATATCCGTGTCGTCGGCGCTGTATGACACATCCCGGAACTCTATGTCCCCGTGAAGCCTGGCATGTTGGTGAACCAAAGTGGCCGCCGAAGCGCTGCCGGGGAACTGGGATGCCGCGTCCGGAGTGGTGGAGCAGTTCTGCTCCGGGGCAGTTTGGGCTGCACTGGCACAGGTCAGCTCCGGGTCAGTTTTGGAGGCACCGGCCCGGCCCGGTTCCGCAGACGCGGTATCGGTAAAAGCATCCGGTTTTGCCACAGGGGACTTCACCTTGGGTTCCTCGCTGTAGGTAGTATATATTTTCTCCACCGATGTGACGAAATTCTGGATATCATTTACCCACCAACCGGCCATCCTCAGGGGGGAATTCAGCATCCACAGATAACCGTTGACCCGAACCAGGTCGCCCAGGGTGATTTCCCCCTGGATCACCATGTAACCGCCGTAGAGCATCAGGATCACGGTGAGGGCGTTGGAGAGCACCTCAAAGATAGGTACATATTTCATCCACACCCTGGAGCCTTTGATCTGGGCATCCCGGAATTTGTCGTTTTCCCTTTCAAATTTTTCTTTTTCATAATCTTCCTTTGCGAAGGCCTTTACCACGCGGTTTCCGCTGATGTTCTCCTGCACGGAGGCATTCAGGGCGGAGAAACAGTTGCGGTTTCTCTGAAAGGCGGGCTTTACCTCTTTGGACTGCCGGAAGGTGGCCAGGGCGGTGAAGGGCAGCACCGTCAGCATGCACAGCGCCAGTTTCGTGCTGATGGTGAAGATCATCAGCAGGGCGAAGGCGAACAGCAGTATGTTCTGGTACACCGCGTAGACATCGTAGGCCACAAAATGCCTTATGGCGTCCATATCCCCTGTCTGGCGGCTCATCAGGTCGCCGGTGCGCTTCTTATTGTAAAATTCGAAATCCTCGTCCAGGAATTTGCGGTATACCCTGCCCCTCATGTCGTAGAGCAGGCCCTGGGAGACGGTTTCGAAAACCAGCTGGTAGAGGAAGCGCAGGACTCCGGTGAACACTGTCACCCCCAGCAGGCAGGCGATGAGCTTTGGCAGCAGGCTGTAATTGCCCGCCTGTACCACATCGTCCACAATGATTCCCGACAGGTAGGGATTCACGATGGACAGGGCCGCGATCACCGTGGTCAGGAAAAGGCCCAGGACCATGAGGCCGCGGTATTTTTTCAGAAAACCGTAGAACCATTTTAAAGGCGTCATATGTATCCTCCCGGGATGTTGCGCATCCCACAGCTCTGTCTTCCCGCTTCCGGGGCGTCGTCTGATTTTGGACGCGGGATCCGGAAGATGCCTGGAAACGGTTTCTGAAAGCGGCGCCTCTGTCAGGGGACGGGCGGCGGTTTCCGGAAACTTCCGGATGTTTCTCTGAGCTTATGCAACATTGTACTTTTCCGGGTACAAAATAAAATGGAATATCTTGCACCTTTGATGGAAAATATTGTAGCCTGTTTCAGTTTCTGTTGCCATGGGCCCACCTGTTTGTCTGCAGGGATAAAGGAGATCGTTTCAGCAATACGGATTCTGTTTATCTGAGTTCCGGCAGAATATTTTATGGACAAGGCAGGACAAAGATGATATGATAGGAAGCAAGATTTCGGCATGAAAAAACTAGAATTCAGATCGGAGAATGAGCAATGGAATCCATAAAGAAGATAGAGCAGTCCAAAATCCGTAATTTCTGTATTGTGGCCCATATCGACCACGGCAAGTCCACCCTGGCGGACCGCATTATCGAGCACACAGGCCTGCTCACCACCAGGGAGATGCAGGCCCAGGTACTGGACAATATGGACCTGGAGCGGGAGAGGGGCATCACCATCAAGGCCCAGGCCGTGCGCACCGTTTACAAGGCGAAGGACGGGGAGGAGTACATCCTGAACCTGATCGACACGCCCGGCCATGTGGACTTTAATTATGAAGTGAGCCGTTCCCTTGCGGCCTGCGACGGGGCGGTACTGGTGGTGGACGCGGCCCAGGGTATCGAGGCCCAGACCCTGGCAAATGTCTACCTGGCCCTGGACCATGACCTGGACGTAATTCCTGTCATCAACAAGATTGACCTGCCCAGTGCGGAGCCGGAGCGGGTGATTGAGGAGATAGAGGACGTGATAGGCCTGGAAGCCCAGGAGGCGCCGTTGATTTCCGCCAAGAACGGTATCGGCATCGAGGATGTTCTGGAGGAGATCGTGAAAAAGATTCCGTCTCCCAAGGGGGATCCGGAAGCTCCTCTGCAGGCGTTGATCTTTGACTCCCTTTATGATTCCTACAAAGGCGTAATCATATTCTGCCGGATTATGGAAGGAACCGTGAAAAGAGGTACCATGATCCGCATGATGGCAACCGGGGCGAAGGAGGAAGTAGTGGAGGTGGGTTGCTTCGGCGCGGGGCAGTTCATTCCCTGCGAAGAGCTGTCCGCCGGAATGGTGGGTTATATTACGGCATCTATTAAAAATGTGAAGGATACCGCGGTGGGCGACACGGTGACGGACGACAGCAATCCCTGCCGGGAGCCCCTGCCCGGCTATAAGAAGGTGCAGTCCATGGTCTACTGCGGCTTCTATCCTGCGGACGGCGCAAAATACCCCGATTTGCGGGATGCCCTGGAGAAGCTGCAGCTTAACGACGCGGCGCTGCAGTATGAGCCTGAGACCTCCGTGGCTTTGGGATTCGGCTTCCGCTGCGGTTTTCTGGGGCTGCTGCACCTGGAGGTGATCCAGGAGAGGCTGGAGCGGGAGTACAATCTGGACCTGGTGGCCACGGCTCCCGGCGTTGTATACAAAGTGTACAAGACCAACGGGGAGGTGACCGAACTGACCAATCCCTCCAACCTGCCGGATCCTTCCGTCATAGAGCATATGGAGGAGCCGGTGGTCAGCGCGGAGATTATGGTCACCAGTGAGTTTATCGGTTCCATTATGGAGCTGTGCCAGGAGAGGCGGGGGCGTTACCTGGGAATGGAATACATGGAAGCAAACCGCGCCCTGTTGAAATATGAGCTTCCGCTGAACGAGATCATATATGACTTTTTTGACGCGCTGAAATCCCGTTCCAGGGGGTATGCTTCCTTTGATTATGATATCAAGGGCTATGAGACATCCAAACTGGTAAAACTGGACATTTTGATTAACCGTGAGGAAGTGGACGCATTGTCGTTCATCGTCCATGCGGATTCCGCTTATGAGAGGGGCCGTAGGATGTGCGAGAAGCTGAAGGAGGAGATTCCCAGGCATTTGTTTGAGATTCCCATCCAGGCGGCTGTGGGCGGCAAGGTCATCGCCCGGGAGACCGTGAAGGCCATGCGCAAGGACGTGCTCGCAAAATGCTACGGCGGCGACATCACCCGGAAGAAGAAGCTTCTGGAGAAGCAGAAGGAAGGGAAGAAGCGGATGAGGCAGATTGGGAATGTGGAGATTCCGCAGAAGGCTTTCCTGAGCGTGCTGAAACTGGATGACGACTGAGGCGGGGCGCGGAGAAACGTCGGGATGAATTAGGTTCGAAGCCGGGGGACGGCAGTGGTGCAGTATGGAGAGAAACTGCGGGACTGAAGCCTGATGACGACAAAGGGATAACGGCGCAAAAGCGGGAAAGGAATTTCGTGGAAAAAAGAGACTGCGGCAGGAAAGAACTGGAATTATATATTCATATCCCCTTCTGCGTCAGGAAATGCCTCTACTGTGATTTCCTGTCCGCTCCCGGGGATGAGGATACAAAGGACAGATACATGAAGGCGCTTCTCACCGAGACGGTGAGGAGCGCCCTTCGATATGGGGATTATCAGGTTACCAGTATCTTTATCGGCGGGGGCACTCCTTCTGTGATGCGGGCGGCACATATTTCAGAATTGATGGATGCTGTGCGGGCACATTATGACCTGGCGGAGGATGCGGAAGTGACCATGGAGGTCAATCCGGGGACGGTATCAGGGGAGGCGCTGCGCAGATTCCGGGAAGCAGGCGTTAACCGTCTCAGCATCGGCCTGCAGTCCGCGGATGACAGGGAACTGGCCGCCATAGGCAGGATCCACACCTGGCGGCAGTTTCTGGAAGCTTTCCGGGCGGCCAGGCAGGCGGGCTTTGCCAATCTCAATGTGGACATTATGAGCGCCCTGCCGGGACAGACGCTTTCCGGGTACCGGCATACCCTGGAAAAGGTGCTTGCCCTGGAGGAGCCCCCGGAGCATATCTCTGCCTACAGCCTGATCCTGGAGGAGGGGACGCCCCTGTATGACAGGTTTGAAAAAGGGGAACTGGAACTGCCAGACGAGGATACGGACCGGGTGATGTACCAGGAGACGAAGCGGATTCTGGCACAGGCAGGATATAAACGGTATGAAATATCCAATTATGCGAAAAAAGGATATGAGTGCCGCCATAACTGCGGCTACTGGCAGCGGAAGAACTATGCGGGCTTTGGGATCGGGGCGGCTTCTCTGGTGGAAAATGTACGCTTTCGAAACAGTGCGGATTTGCAGGCCTATCTGAAGAATCCTCTGGGGTGCAGGGAGGATGTGCAGGCGCTTGGACGGCAGGAACAGATGGAGGAATTTATGTTTCTGGGGCTGAGGATGACAGAGGGCGTGGACTGCGGGGAGTTCAGAAAGCTTTTCGGGTGCGGCTTGGAGGAGGTGTACGGGGAAGTGGTCCGGAAGAATGTGGAGGACGGGCTGCTGCGGTATTTGCCCGGGAACAGGGAGGAGGACAGAAATATGCTGTCTGTTGGCTCGGGTGTGCCAGAGAACAGGAACATGCAGCCTGTTGGCCCGAGTGTGCCTGCGGACGGGAACATGCAGCCTGTTGGCCTGAATGTGCCTGCGGATAATATGAGGCTTGCACTGACTGACAGGGGACTGGATCTGAGCAACTATGTCATGGCACAGTTCCTGAAATAGTAACCCAGGACTTCGTTTCGGCACTGACGGCAGAGGGAAAGACCACAGCATTTTATTGGTACAGGCACAATCAGGCACACAGGAAAGTCCAATCGTTTACGTTGGAAATCCCGTTATTTTGAAAAAGCCTGACAGGCACCATGGATAAGCCGGAGACATAAGATATTTTAAGAGAAATCCATGGGGGTTTTAGTTGGAGACGTTTCAAAAGCCGTTGACTCAGGAGGAGGAAGCCGAATACATCCGCTTGCTGCGCCATGGCTCCCCTGAGGAGGCCGAAAATGCGCAGAGGATACTGGTGGAACGGAACCTGCGCCTGGTAGTCCATATCGTGAAAAAATACCAGAACACGGACGATGATATGGAAGATTTTATTTCGATAGGATGTATCGGACTGATCAAGGCCATCAAAACCTTCGACGAGAAAAAAGGGCGTCTGGCAACCTACGCCTGCAGATGTATTGAAAACGAACTGCTGATGTTCCTGAGGGGAAAGAAAAAATCCGCCCGGGAAGTTTCTATTTTTGAGCCCATTGGGCAGGACAAGGAAGGCAATGAGATACACCTGGTGGACGTGATCGAGCAGAACCAGCCGGATATTGTGGAGAGCATGGCCCTGAATGGGAACATCAGGAGACTGCTTGCGCTGATGGAGACGGATCTTACGGACAGGGAGCGGCGGATCATCATCATGCGGTACGGGCTCTATGGAAACCGGGAGGTGACCCAGAATGAGATCGGGGAGGCTTTGGGGATTTCCCGGAGTTACCCATCTGTTATTATAGGGATAAAGCAGCCCTTTTTGGAAAATCAAATTTTCCGAAAAGGGCTGTACTGTTTTTTGATGCATCTTTCCCTGGTTATCTGACAGTTTTCGGCCCATGTCCTGGGCAGAGCGTTTCCTCAGCGTGTGTGTTCAGTCTGCTTGTCTGTTCACAAAAGCATTTTCAAAACAGGTTGTGTCATCATAAAAAATGACATAATTACTCCGGATAACTTTCCTGTTTCCCGAAAAAACGCTGTTTTTCAAATAATGAATTCCTATTCAATAAGTGATTATATACAAATAACCGGTCAAAATGTTAATGTATTTGTAAAACAAAGACATTCGGGATACGGTTTCTATATCGGGCAGTTTTGTTTGGAAAGTTCCTGTCTCAGAAAGTTTTTCGTCAGAAAGGAGAGTGCTGTATGAAAAAGAAGGAATCCGGAGCCAGAACTGACAGCCTGACGCTGTCGAAGATCCGGAAATCAATGAAAGACAACTGGGTCTTATATTTGTTTCTGCTTCCGACACTGATTTATGTAGGTATTTTTTCTTATGCGCCTATGTACGGCATACAGGTTGCCTTTAAGGATTTTGTTCCCTCCAAGGGAATCTGGGGAAGTCCGTGGGCAGGGGGGAAATACTTTGAACAGTTTTTCCAAAGTCCGCGGTTTTGGGATTATGTGAAAAATACGCTTGGACTGAGTCTCTATTCCCTGGCGGCAGGTTTTCCGATTCCCGTGGCGCTGGCCTTGATCCTGAATGATATCCGCAGCACAAAGATGAAAAAATTTGCCCAGACGGTTTCCTATATGCCGCACTTTATTTCCATTGTGGTGTTGGTGGGTATGATGTCATCCTTTTTTTCGCCCCAGTCAGGATTTGTCAATACATTGATCAAGGCGCTGGGCGGAGATTCTGTCTACTTTATGGGAAGCGCAAAATGGTTCAGACATATGTATGTCTGGTCAGGCGTATGGCAGAACGCGGGATGGGGGTCCATTATCTACCTGGCGGCGCTTACGGGCGTCAGTCCGGAGCTGCATGAGTCGGCCATGATCGACGGGGCAAACAAGCTGCAGCGGATCCGCCATATTGACCTTCCGGCTATCATGCCTACAATGGCTATTTTGCTCATCCTCAATTGCGGCAGCATTATGAGCGTTGGTTTTGATAAGGTTTATCTGATGCAGAATGATCTGAATCTGGGGGTCTCTGAGGTTATATCTACTTATACATATAAGGTTGGACTTCTGCAGAAAAATTACAGCTATTCATCCGCAATAGGATTGTTTAACAATGGAATTAATTTTGTCATTCTGGTTGCGGTAAACAAGATTTCTGGAAAGCTTTCCGGCACAAGTCTGTGGTGAGGAGGAATCTATGAGAAAAAAGATGAAAACGGGGACGGGGGACAAAATATTTTATGTGATTACACGGGGCTTGCTGGCAGCTTTTCTTGTCATTGTCCTGTATCCGATCTATTTTGTGGTAATCGCTTCCTTCAGCGATCCGACTTATGTCAATTCAGGAGAATTCCTTTTTTTCCCCAAGGGGTTTACTGTACTGGGGTATTCTCAGATTTTTAAGACGGCGCGTATATGGATCAGCTATGCGAATACACTCATTTATGTAACCTGTGGGACTTTACTGGGATTGGCGGCAAGCGTTATGGCCGGATATGCCCTTTCCCAGAAAAAGCTGATGGGAAAAGGTGTCATTATGGGGCTTTTGGTTTTCACCATGTATTTCGGCGGCGGTCTGATTCCGACTTATCTTGTAGTCAAGGGAATACACCTGACAAACACGCGTACTCTGCTGATTATCATGGGCAGCATCAGCATTTATAACATTATTCTGATCCGTTCGTTTTTTGTGAGCACACTGCCTCAGGAACTTCAGGATGCGGCTTTTATAGACGGATGCGGAAACGGGCAGTATTTTTTCAAGGTTGCCCTGCCTTTGTCCAAGGCAATTCTGGCAGTGATCGGTCTGTATATTGCGGTGGCGCACTGGAATTCCTATTTTAGCGCGTTGATTTATGTGACAGACCGGGCCAAGCAGCCGCTTCAGCTTTATCTGCGGGAAGTCCTGCTGATGGCCCAGAGCACTTCCGATCTGATGGAGGTTGATCCTCAGGCGGCAGCGCAGCTGAACCGGATGGTGGAAGTCATTAAATACGGAATAATCGTGGTATCCACGGTTCCCATTATCTGCGTGTATCCGTTCCTGCAGAAGTATTTTGTAAAAGGGGTAATGATCGGCTCTGTGAAAGGCTGACAACAGGAAAAACGTATGTTGCCGCTTAGCTGTCACAGTAAGCGGGGTAATATAAATTTAAGGAGGAAATAGGATGAAGAGAAAGAAGATCATTGCATTGCTGCTGGCGTCGGCAATGGTTTGCAGCATGCTGAGCGGCTGCGGCAAGGAAGAGGGGAGTACGTCATCTTCGGCAACGGGGGAGAGCGTGGCCGACAGTAAAACACAGTCCCAGGAAACGTCTGTTTCTGCGGAGGAAGGGGAGACGGAAGAGAGAGAACTGCTGCCAGACGGCAATACCTATGCCACAGGTCTGCCCATCGTCAAGGATAAGATCACGATCCGGATTGCCCGTGGACAGAATGCCCTGGATTCCGGAACGGACACAAATGAGAAGCCTATTATGAAGCTTATGGAGGAAGCCACCAATATCCATATCGAATGGATAGATGTACCGTCAGGAGACGGTTTTGCCGAGCAGATGAGCATTCTCCTGACAACGGATATGCCGGATGCTTTTATGGGCGGAGTGGGCGACACGGATATCATGAGAGATTACGATTCCTTTGTGCCGCTGAACGATCTGATGGAGACCTATGCTCCGCATATTATGGAGACCTATAATAAGACCAATGGTGAGGCCATTTCCATGCTGACCTATCCCAACGGCAACATCTACAGCTTTATGTCCAGCGTATACACGCAGCACACCAGTTGGACCATCGGCGTTCAGTTTATCAATAAAAAGTGGCTGGAAAACGTGAATATGGAGGTACCCAGGACTCTCGATGAGTTCTATGAGGTGCTGAAGGCGTTTAAGGAGATGGATGCAAACGGAAACGGGGATCCCAATGATGAAATTCCCCTGGGTTACTGCCAGAATAATTTCCAGGCGCGTCTGCTCCAGTTTATGGGGGCCTTTGGGTTCAATGACAACTTCCGGATTGAAGACGGAAAAGTGATTCCCACCGCAAATACGGATGAGTACCGCCAATTCCTGGAATATTATAATAAATTGGCGTCAGAGGGACTGTTTGACATCGAAGGATTTTCTCAGACTGACCAGCAGTTCATGGCAAAGGCCAAGCAGGGGCTTTACGGTTCTTTCTATGCGTGGACGCCGGATACCATCATTGACGACGAGGAGCTTGCCAGTCAGTATGTACAGCTGCTGCCCATGACGGCTCCCGGGCTGGAGGGGAAGGAGACCGTCTACGGCACAGTGAACCGGTTCATGGGTAATATCAATGGTTTCGTCATAACCTCTGCCTGTGAATATCCCGAGGCGCTGGTGCGTTGGTATGATTACATGGGGAGCAGTACGGAAATGAAGCAGACTGCGCGCATCGGCGAAGAAGGCGTTATGTGGGAGATGCGGGACGGAAGGGTTTATGAACTCCAGAATCAGGGGGCTGACTTTAATTTCCAGAACGCATGCTATACTTACGGGCTTATGCAGAGCTGTCCGGTACTGCTGTATCCGGACGAACTGCCTGTGCTGGACGAGGAGACATCTCCTCAGAACTACGCCCGCGACTGTTATGTGACCGCAGTGGAGGACTGGATTCTGGAGGAAGGACTGATGCCCAGCAGGATTGCTACGGAAGAAGCCACCCTGGAGCTGGCTTCTTATGAGACGGACCTTCTGAATTATATTTCAAATTTCACCGCCGACGCGATTATGAATGGCGTCACGGACGCTTCCTGGGAGCAGCATCTGACGGATCTGGAAAAATACAGATACAGCGACTGGATTGAATGGAAGCAGAACTATTTGGACGGTAAGTTCTGATAAAAAGATAAAAGGCTGTAGGATACTGGAGGATTTATGGTGCAGAAAGAAAACACACTGTTTGACAAAACGCTTCTTCGATATGTATGGAGTTTTCTGTTGGTGCTCCTGCTTCCTTCCGGTATCCTGTTTTTGATTTGCAACCAGTATTTCTTTTCCCGTTATCAAAATGAGGTTTTGGAGCATTACCATACCGAGATTGATAATCTGGATACGGAAATTGTCACCCATGTACAATGGATGCGCACGATTGCCGGGCAGCTTGCCAATCTGCAGACATGCCAGTATGATAACATTAGAGAAGATGCGCCAAGCTACTCCGGCATTATCAATACGTTTGTCAGTATCGTATCCCCGCAGAAATTCTTTTCTTCTGTGGGGTTTTACAGCGTTTCCTTTCCGGATACAATTTTTACGAATGGCGGGACCTATAATCTGCGGTACTATAAACGGTACGCCGATTCCGGGGAGGAATTTTTGGATTTAAAGGAGATGACGGAGAAGCTGACGGGAGAGAAATGGTTTGCGCCGGGACAGATCAGGACATCCGCGGGGGAGGAGGGCAAATACTGTGAATTTGTGATTCCGGTCCCTCATTCCCGCACGGATTATGTGATTTTTACCATTCCCGAGCAAAGTTTTCGGCGTCTTACTTCAGATGCGGAGTTTGTTATCCTGGACCAGGATGGGCATATGCTGTATGCAAGCTTTCCGGCTGAGAAATTCTTTTGCGAAACGGTGGTAGATTCTGCGGGCATGTCTGTCAATCTGGGAGACGGCAAGGTGCTTTTCAGCAAGCGTTCCATGGAGACCGGGCTGTATGTGGGGCTTTTGTTTCCGGAGGAAAGACTTCTCCAGCCCATACGGGATATGCAGCGGTTGTTTCTTCTGATTTTCCTGGTGCTGTTGGTATTGGGCGGAGGGCTTGTGTTCTTTATGGCCATGTTGAATTACGCGCCGGTAAGGAAGCTTTCCGAGACGGCAAGCCGGTGGGTTTATGATATTCCCAAGGGGCTGAGCAGGATCAATGCCACGGACTATGCGCTTGAATGTATGGGAGGACGGGTGAACAGCCTCCAGGAATCGGTCCGCATACAGCATGCGATTTTCGGACTGATTTACGAGAGGGGGAAAGATGAAGGGCATCTGCGGGAAAATCTGCGTAATGCAGGGCTTCCGGAAGAGGCCGAAGGGTATTGTGCCGTGCTTGTGCACATGGCAGGTTCGCACCAGAAAGAAGCCGTTACAGGGCAGTTTGACCGAATATTCGGTTCTCACGTCTCTGTCAGCGGAATGGAATATCTTGCAGGGAACTGCTGGCTGTTTCTGATGGCCTGCACGGCCCCGGAGATTCGTCTTGTTCCGCTTTTGGAGCAGACTGCGGAAGCCCTGGCGGACATGAGCGGATATCCCTGCAGGATTGCTGCGGGAAAGCTTTGCAGGGATGTCAGGGGACTGCAGGTTTCTTTCCGGCAGGCGATGCAGCTGCAGCAGGGGATTCCGGACAGTACGGAGGTTTTTGTCTATAAAGAGGAGGACGCGGCAGAATTTTTCTATCCGAATATGGAGCTCCAGGCGCTTTACCGATCGCTTGTACAGCCGGATACGGATAAGTTTTCACTGATGTATCAGACATTGACGGATACTCTGCACAATGAAGCGCTCCCTTCTTTTACCGTAGGGTCCGTTTATTGTGATATCATCAATTTCTGTCTTATGGGAATTCAGGGGCTCTGTCCCAATGCACCCGAATTGAAGGCGCTTTATTCCGGCTTAAGCTGTGATATGGATGTGGCCGCTCTGGCAGAAATGGCGGACAAGGTGAGACACACGGCCCTGGAACTGGCCTGTGGGCTGCAAAGCAGGCGGGAGGAGGCGGACGGAACGATTACGCGGGTTCTTCAGTATATTGATGACAATTTCAGGACGGAGGATATGAATGTCAGTTATGTCGCCCAGGCCTTCAAGCTGTCAGTATCGAATTTAAGCCATCGCTTTAAGGGGCAGACAGGAAAGAATATTTCGGATTATATCAGGGAGAAGAGGCTTCTCTATACAAAGGAGCTTCTCCGAAATTCCGATCTGACCGTGAAGGATATTGCGGAACGACTGGGATACGCGCAGCCGTCTAACTTTATACGGAAATTCAAGACACAGACAGGGATGACTCCCAATGAATTTCGTTCCCAGAAGGAAGAGGAAAAAACTATGGTATCCGACGACGATAACTGATTCCGGCTGTATATAGGAAGAAGCAGACGAAAAAGGAGAGATTATGCCGAAAAAACCTAATATAATTATGATTATGACCGATGAAATGAGAGGGGACTGTATGGGATACGTGGGACATCCGGATGTAAAAACGCCGTATCTGGATACCCTGGCTGCCCAGGGGATCTATTATCCCAATGCCTATTCGGCCTGTCCCAGCTGCATTCCCGCAAGGGCTTCGCTCTATACCGGATTGTCCCAGGAGCATCATGGCAGAGTCGGATATGCTGACGGAGTGGATTGGAATTATCCTGTTACCATGGCCGGAGAGCTGGCAAAGGCAGGCTATTATACCCAATGTATCGGAAAAATGCATGTGCATCCGCTGCGGAGCATGATGGGTTTTCATCATATTGAGCTGCACGACGGGCATCTGCATTATTACCGCAGGCCGGAAACCCGTTATGGGGAGGATCAGCGCATTGCGGATGATTACTATTATTGGCTGCAGGAGCAGAGAGGGCCTGCCTGTGATGTCACTGACAGCGGAATGGACTGTAATTCCTGGATGGCGCGTCCCTGGCCCTATGAGGAATCGCTGCATCCCACCAATTGGACGGCAGCCAGAGGAATTGATTTTCTGCGCAGGAGGGACAGGCGCATGCCCTTTTTCCTGATGCTGTCATTTGTGCGGCCCCATGCGCCCTATGATGCCCCGGCCTGCTATTTTGACCTGTATAAGGATCGGGATCTGCAGCCGCCCCTGGAGGGGGACTGGGACAGAAATGATTTGGGGGTGGACGGCAGAGTGCACAATTCCTATACGGGTCCGGAAGATCCGGAGCTGATCAGACAGCAGCAGGTTGGCTATTATGCCTGTATTACACATGTGGATCATCAGATTGGCAGATTTCTGCAGGCGCTGCAGTTAAGCTGCGCAGAGGAAGAAAATGTGATCCTTTTCACTTCCGATCATGGGGAACTGCTGAGCGATCACAATCTGGTCCGGAAGAGCTATCCATATCAGGGAAGTATACATATACCAATGATACTGCATGGCCCCAGGCATTTGATCGGAGGGAACCAAGAGGTTCGTGATTCCCTGGTCGAGCTGAGGGATGTTATGCCCACTTTGCTGGAGATCGCAGGGGCGCCATCAGCATCTGTAGATGGATTCAGCATGATCGGAAACGGCTGCGCGCGGGAATATCTGCGCGGGGAGCATACACATGGCAGAGATTCCAATCATTTTATCGTCACCAGGTCCGATAAATATATCTGGTTCTCCCAAACCGGAAGAGAGCAGTATTTCCGGCTTGACATAGACCCGGAGGAATCGAATGACAGAATTTCTAATGCAGGGGATCAGGACAGGATTTCTTATCTCCGTTCTCTGCTGATTCGGGAACTGGCAGGACGGGAAGAAGGCTACAGTGACGGGAAACAACTGATTGTGGGAAGAACGCCTCAGGCGGTTCTTCGATGTGTATTGGGGGAGAGAACAGAATGTTCAGGGAAATCAGAGGAATAGAGGATGAGACGATTTTAAGCGCCATACACAGGCTTCCGGCTTTTTATTTTCAGGGAGGATGGGCGGATGAAATCCGTGCGGAATTTTTCGGGCTGCCGGCCGGGGGAGAAGAGGCGCTGCAGATTACCCTGAAGGGGGACATCTGCCGGATCGGCTTTCGGGAGAGGATTCATTTGTTCCGGGCATTGGGGATTCTGCGGGAGAATGGGGGAAAGTCCCAAATGAACCATACAGAAAAAATGTATATCCCCAGGATAGGCGTTATGATTGACGCATCCCGGAACAGTGTGCCTAATCCCGGATTTCTGAGAGATGTTCTGGACCGCATGGCGCTGATGGGGCTGAATTGCCTGATCCTGTATATGGAGGATGTGTATGAGCTGGAGGGAGAGCCCCGGTTCGGCTATATGCGGGGAGGCTATACCCGGGAACAGCTGCGGCAGTTGGACGACTATGCGCATCAGTACGGCATCAGCATAGTGGCGTCCATACAGGTTCTGGGACATTTGGAAAAAGTGCTTCGTTTTCCGGAATATGCGTCTCTGCAGGACAGTCCCTCCTGCCTGCTGGCCGGAGAGGAGAAAACCTATGAGCTGATCGGGAAGATGCTGCAGACGATAGGCCGGTGCCTAAGGAGCCGGATGGTCATTGTGGGCATGGATGAAACCCATGGTCTGGGGGAAGGGCGGTACCGGCAGAAAAACGGAGTCCGCAGGCCTTTGGATATTTTCCTGGACCATTTGCAGCGGGTCCATGCCCTGGCCCGGGAGAACGGACTGGAGATCGCCCTTTACAGTGACATGCTGTTTTCCTACAGCTCCCCCAGGCATGTCTATCTGGACCCGGACGAGGCGCCTGACCCGGAGATATGCGCCGGGATACCGGAAGATGCGGGTCTGATTTACTGGGATTATTATTCCCGGGACCCGGGCCTTTTGGACGGAATGATGAAAAGGCACCGGGATACGGGCAGGGCCATCTATGCGGGACCATTGCTTTCTGTCTCGTCTTTCTGCGTCAATTACCCGTTTACCTTCCGGACTGCGGAGCCGGCGCTGAAGGCGGTAAAAAAATATCGGATTCCCATGGCCTACGGCTGTTTGTGGCATGATGACGGAGCAGAGTGCTGCGACTGGTTGGGACTGCTGGGAATGCAGTATTATGCGGAGAGCGCTTACCGTGAGGACTCGGTGGGCCGTGAGGTTCTGGACGCCCGCTTTGCCGCATGCACCGGGTTATGCGCAGGGTGGTTTGAGGACGCGGCTTTTCTGGATGCGGTTCCCTGCAGTAATCCGGAGAACCGCTGGCCGCCCAATCCCTCCAAATATCTTCTCTGGCAGGATCCCCTGGAGGGACTGTACGACGCGGATCTGCGGGGGCTTGGACTGGATGCGCATTATGGGAAAACGGTGCAGCTGTTGGAGGCGGACCTGGAAAAGGCAGGGGAGGAAGGATGGTTTTTACTGGTTCCGCTCCTTCTGGCCAGGTCCCTGCAGCTGAAAGCCGCTTTGGGGGAAAGGCTGCATCAGCACTATAAAGACAGGGACCGGGAGGCCCTTGGAAAAGACGCGGAGCAGATGAGGGAACTGCTTGACCGGGTGAAAGCGCTGCGGATTGCCCACAGGCAGCAGTGGATGCAGACCTGTTCTCCCTTTGGCTGGTCCCGGCTGGATCTCCGCTACGGAGGGCTTACTGCCAGGCTTGAAACAGCCGTATATCGTCTGGGACAATATTTGGACGGCAGCCTGTCCGAACTTCCGGAACTGGAGGCGCCCCGGTATGAAAAAGACCGCAGCGGGCAGTTTTTGGGGAAGGGAATATGGAAGGTCTATGAGGGCTGCACAACATTGAGCGACGGCTGATATGAATATCAGCCCCGGAAAATATTAGGTTTCCGGGGCTTTTTCTGTGGGAATGCGACGGTTTGCGGGTGGTTGCTCCAGGTATTTTCCCGGACATTTTGTATGCGTTGTGTTGCTGTAACCGGGCTTACCGGCTACAGCCGGGCGGAATTGGAGGGCATGGCGGAAAAGGCGGTTTCCTACGGGGACTTTTTCCGGAATGCCACTGGATATATCGGACGAGAGGGAAATTTTCTTCAAAGTGCCAAAATCCAGTGGTGGAAAAGAGAAAGTGGCAAATTTGACCAGAAATATCAGAAAAGGATAATGAATCATGAATAGGACAATCCGATTTTTTCATATGATGTATAACATATTAGGTGGGAGGGATTGACGATAAATACTATGGTAGATTTAGAGCGGTTACGTTCAGTCAATCCGGATGAAGTCAACAGAAACAATCTTGTGGATATCCAGGACATAGTGGTGGAAAGCCAACTGCCCAAAGAAGAAAGAATTGCAAACTTTATCCAAAATATAAAGAATCCTTATCTATGCAAATGTGGAAATATGGTAATACAGTCTGTTTTTGAAGAAACGGATATTACTCTTATAGAGCGGCTGATACAATATTTCCGGATGGCTTGATTTCAATGCCAGGCGTAGTCAGAGGACAATTTAAAAAAATACCTGGACGCGCAGTAAATATTGCGATAGACTTTAATCAGGGATAAAGATAGAGTAGCGTACATATAGACCATCCTAATGTGTTTTTCTGACCACAAAGCATGTTAGGAGGTCTTTTGTTTTGCAAAATTATACTAATATCATGAAATTATATCAGGCAGACTTGTACATCCGCCTGTCAAAAGAAGATGGAGACAAAGCAGAGAGCAACAGTATCTCCAATCAAAGAGATTTGATTTATTCGTTTTTGAAAGATAAGGACGATATTCAGGTCTACGAAGAGAAAGTAGATGATGGATACAGCGGAGTAGGGTTTGTTGAGGTAAGATAACGATACCTTTTTTGCAGAGGGTGTTATCTTACCTCTT
>CAJTSY010000039.1 GCA_910578995.1 uncultured Acetatifactor sp. | reverse complement strand
ACGACGCAGGAAACAGCAACCAGGAAAGCAGTCAGCAGTCCGAACAGCAGGAATCCCCCGTAGAAAGCACGGATGGAAGTTCTGAGGAATCTTCCGGCGAAGAGTCTTCCGAGGAAAGCGGCCAGGCAGAGGCACCCCAGATTGAGGACACCACCATCAATATCCGTGTCATGAACGAATTCCGTAACCTGGACAAAGTTCTGGCGAAATATGAGGAAATGACCAAAGACGATCCCATCATGAGTAAGATTCATCCGGAATTTACATGGGTAGCCGGCGGCGATTACAAGGATAAGCTGACCACGGCCATGATCGGGCAGGAAGATTTTGACCTGATGTTCTGCGGAGGCTGGCATGGGTTGACCACATTCATCCAGGACGGCAACTTTAAGGATCTGTCATCTTATTTTAACAATGATG
This sequence comes from uncultured Acetatifactor sp., assembly GCA_910578995.1. Lineage (GTDB taxonomy): Bacteria > Bacillota > Clostridia > Lachnospirales > Lachnospiraceae > Acetatifactor. The sequence continues at coordinate 29,464 of CAJTSY010000039.1, read as the reverse complement.
CATTCTCCGGGCTGAAGAGCGCTTTCTCCGAGGATTTTGTACAGGCTATGACTTCCTATATCCGCCAGGAGGACGGTTCTTATCAGAAGGGCATCTACGGTATCAACCTGGCAACCTTCTATGAAGACAGCCGCGGCTTTATGTATCGTGAGGATCTGCGTAAAAAATATGACTGCGCGCCTATTACGGATGAAGAGAGTCTGCTGGAGTTCGTAAAGACTGTCCAGGAGAATGAAGAAGGCATGATCGGCGTAAGCCTCTGGAACTTCTTCCGTCTGGATTCTCCCTGGTACTCCGCGAAGCATGACCATGTATATACACAGGATAACGTAAACGTTCTGGGAGACCAGACCTGGGTATGGGTTGGGTTAAGCGATGACAACAAGACCGTCCTTAACGCAGTGGTACCCGGTGATTCCGCAGAAGAATTTGCGAAGATGCCTGTAGGATATCAGGATGACTTTATCACCGAGTATATTGTGGATCGTACCAAATGGAATCCTTATCTGAATCCCAACCGCGGCGGTACAGATACAGTAGAAAAGCCTGCTGCAATTGCATATTCAGCTCTTAGTGAGTATGAGAGCAAGGTAAAGACAGCCCTGGAGACCAATCCTGATGAAGAATACGGCTTCTATGTGATTGAAGATGCGCAGCGTAATATGGAGGCGGGAGCCGTGGTCTGTGATATGGCAACAAATAACTGGCTTGTAGTTCCCGAGTGGTCCGAGAAGACCGATGCGGTAATGTACTTCCTTGACTGGATGTTCGGTAACCAGGAAGCCCATGACCTGTTCGAACTGGGTATCGAAGGCGAGGACTGGGAAGCAGTCGGCACAGACGGCTACAAGAAACTGGATATCGACGAGAATCTCGCATACTCCATGCCTACCTACTCCTTCACACAGAACCCTGCCTACATCAGGGTAAGTGAGTTCGTAAGCGAGAATCCTGAGATCAAGTCCCGTTTTGACTATATGTATGATCCTTCCACTTATGAGCTGAGCCCGCTGTCCGGTTTCGTGTTTGACACCACTAACGTGGAAACCCAGATTGCCAATGTGTCCGCTCTTTCCAATGAGCTGCAGCTGACCATCTCCATGTACGATGCGGATGAGGCAGTAGAGAAGATCAAACAGTGGCATGAGAATGCTGCGGCAGTAGGCCTTGAGGAAATCCGTGCGGAACTGATTTCCCAGATTCAGGCATTCCTTGACGCTAAGAATGCAAACTAATAACGTATACATGTTCTGAGGATAAGGGCGGTCGCGTGTAAAACAGGCGGCCGCCTGTTTTGTCATTATGGCAAAGCAGGTGGGGCAGCGCAGCGGTTTTTGGAGCGGGTAAGGCATTAAGATGCGGCTTTGCTCTTGAAATAAGCAGGGAACCGGCTTATTATGGAACAGGACAGCCATTGCGTGTATGCCGGATACAGGACGGAAGTATGGCTGACGAAGACACGTTGTGCAAAACATTTTCAGTAACAGCATGGCTGAAAAGCCCGGAAGGAGTATAAAAATGAGCAAAGTATATCATGTCTCAAAAAAAGGATCAGACCGGAATCCAGGGACGGAAGCAGCTCCGTTTCTCACCATACAGAGAGCGGCGGATGCGGCGGAAGCAGGAGACGGGGTTGTAGTACACGAAGGGGTATACAGGGAGTGGGTCAGGCCGCGAAACGGGGGCTTAAGCGACAGCTGCAGGATTGTGTATGAGGCCGCCGAGGGAGAGCATGCGGTCATCAAAGGCTCGGAGCGGATTACCGGTTGGAGCAGGGTACAGGGGAATGTGTGGAAGGTATGCCTGGACAATGGATTTTTCGGAGCATTCAATCCTTATGCCTGTCCTGTGAAGGGGGACTGGATTGTAGGACCATTGGACTGTGAGGTACATACGGGGGAAGTGTATTTAAACGGCATGTCCTTCTATGAGGCGGCGTCCCTGGAAGCGATTTATGAGCCGGTGAAACGGTGTGCAAGTCGCCTTGAAACCTGGGGAGGCCGGGAGGAGGAAATACTGAAGCCGGAAAATACCATATACCAGTGGTACTGCGAGGCAGACGGGGAGACTACCACGATCTATGCCAATTTCCAGGGAGCTGACCCCAATGCGGAAGAGGTGGAGATCAATGTGCGGAAGTTCTGCTTTTTTCCGGAGAAAACAGGGCTGAATTATATCACTGTCCGCGGATTCGAAATGATGCATGCCGCCACTTCCTGGGCGCCGCCCACTGCCATGCAGGAGGGGCTGCTGGGGCCGAACTGGGCTAAGGGCTGGATCATCGAAGATAATGATATCCACGATTCCAAATGCAGCGGTATCAGCATCGGCAAAGAGGGAAGCACGGGCGATAATGAATTTACGAAATACCATAGAAAGCCGGGCTACCAGTATCAGATGGAAGCGGTGTTCAGGGCCAGGAATATAGGATGGGGAAAGGAGAGGATCGGTTCCCATATCATCCGGGGCAATGTCATTCACGACTGCGGGCAGAACGGAATCGTGGGCCATCTGGGCTGTGTGTTCAGTGAGATTTATGGGAATGAGATTTATAATATTGCGGTAAAACATGAGTTTTACGGCCATGAAATCGCCGGGATCAAGCTTCACGCGGCCATCGATGTGCAGATTCATCACAATTACATCCATAACTGCACATTGGGAACCTGGCTTGACTGGCAGGCCCAGGGAACCAGGGTGAGCGGCAATATCTATGACGAAAATAACAGGGATCTGATGGTGGAAGTAACCCATGGCCCTTATCTGGTGGATAACAATATTTTTACATCTCCATATACATTTGACAATGCAGCCCAGGGGGGCGCTTATGTCCATAACCTCTGCTGCGGGTTTACCAATCATTACCCGGTTCCGGACAGGGCTACGCCTTACCATCTGCCTCATTCTACGGAGGTGTTGGGGACGGTGCCTGTTTATGGTTTTGACGACAGGTGGTACCGGAATATTTTTGTGGGAGGAGCGGAAGAGGGGCGTTCTTACGGGACGGCTCTGTACAACGGAGCCCCGGTTTCCATGGAGGAGTACACGGAGCGGTATCATTCTCTTGGAAGGGGGGATGTGGAACAGTTTGCACAGGTGAAACAGCCGGCTTATATAGACGGAAATGTGTACCTGAACGGTGCGGGGCATTTTGACAGGGAAGAGGTATTCTGCGAGGACGCCATGAATCCGGAGGTGAAGGTAACCCGGGAAGAGGGGGCGGTTTATCTGGAGATCACGCTGCCCCGGGAGAGCCTTGAGCTGCCCGGAGAGGTGATTTCCACGGAAAAACTGGGGATGCCCCGAATCGTGGAGCAGCGGTACGAGAATCCCGACGGTTCCGCCATCCGGCTTGAGGAGGACATGGCAGGAAGGGGAAGAGGCGGGCATCCGGCGCCCGGCCCCCTGGAAGGGCTTCGGGAAGGATATAATAAAGTTAAAATATGGATGCATATGAGGTGAAAATGGAACAGAAAAAGGATACATTACGGATTTACCCCGTTCCCAAAGGAGCGGTATTACAGGAGGATTACTGCCTGCGCATTCGGAGCGTGGGCACGGAGGACTGGCAGGAGCTGAGAACCTACCGGGTGAAGGTGGATATGCATGACGTGAGATGCGCGTCCATGGCGTATTTTGATTTCAGCGGCAAGGTGGAAGTGGAGATCACGTTCCCGAAATTTTACACGGTGTACAGGGTGGACATACGCCCCCTGTCCCTGGGAATCCGGCCTGAAATCGAGCCCAAGCGCATTACCTTTGTACTGGATAAGCCGGTGAACCTGTCGGTGGAGGTGAACAGAGACCGCTTCCACAACCTGCACTTGTTTGCGGGCGCCCTGGAGGAGCTGCCCGACAAGGCGGGGGACAATGTGCTGACCGTGTCCGGCTCCCTGGAGAGGCCGGGGTTTCTGGGGGATGAGGTCAGCAGGCAGCTGGAGGCCATGCCCGAAGGCAGGATGCTCTATGTGGAGCCGGGGATCTATTATATCGGGGAGTGCATCTGGCGCCTGCCCTCCCACACCCATATCTACCTGGAGGGAGGCGCGGTGCTCATCGGCGGCCTGGCCCTGGAGCATGGGGAAGGGCTGCATATCAGCGGCAGGGGCATTCTGTATCTGGCGGATTTTGCCAGGTTCAGCAGCATTAACGGTATACGGCTGAATCATTCACGGGACATCGTGATTGAAAACCTGATTTTCATCAATCCGCCCCATTACACCGTTTCCCTTGGGGGCTGCGAGAACGTGACGCTGCGGAGTCTGAAGTCCTTCAGCTGCGAGGGATGGAGCGACGGCCTGGACATGATGAGCTGCAGGAAGATACTGGCGGAAGGCTGTTTCCTGCGCACCTCAGACGACTGCGTGGCCATCTACGGGAGCCGCTGGGACAATTACGGCGGCAGCAGGGAGGTTACGGTGCGGAATATGACGCTGTGGGCGGATGTGGCTCATCCCACCATGATAGGCGTCCACGGAGATCACAGGGAGGAAGGGGACGTGATCGAGGAGGTTCTCTTTGAAAATATCGATGTGTTGGAGCACCATGAATTTCAGCCCGGCTACCTGGGGGTGCTGGCCATCAACGCCGGAGATAAGAACCTGGTGCGGAATGTCACCTATCGGGATATCCGTATCGAGCCATTTGAGCACGGGAAGGTGTTGGACTTCCAGGTGAAGTGGAACAAAGACTATAACCCGGCCCCGGGCAGGGGAATCAGGAATATCCTGTTGGAAAATGTACAGGTGATTACCGGGGACGGGGAAGAGCCTTCGGTGATCGCGGGATACAGCGGGGAATTTCCGGTGGAGGATGTGAGAATCCGGGATTTTTACCGGGACGGCGCAAAAGCGCGGAGCCTGGAGGAGGCCGGGATTGTAGTGGGGGATTTTGCGGAGAATGTGAGGATTGAATAGGGGAGGCGTTATGCCCATAGAGGTGAAGTACAAAAGCGGAGCCGCCTTGTCCCTGAACCGGTTTCTGGAGGAGTACGGGCCCGCCTGCGCCTATAAGCTGGTGTCAGGTAATGTGGGGGTGAGCGGGGTTAAGGTTACGCTGCCGCTGTATATGGCGATTTTTCTGTGAGGGCAGCAGAAGGAACCATCGGTCTGTGAGGACTTTCCGCGCCGGATAAGATGTAAGAAAGAGGTCGCAGATGCAGGCTGTATAATGTACCCTATAAGGTGGACACGGCAAGCGAAAGGGATTGCTTGAAATGTTGATTACTGCCAGGGGAAATAATATATGATTGCCAGGTGCTATAAAATCAGGACGGCACAGATGGAGAAAGTGCCTTACATGGCGGTAGTCGGAGAGAAGGAAGCGGAAACCCGCAGCGTTTCTGTCCGGAAGAGGGAGGAGGGGGATCTGGGAAGGATGCCCATGGACCGGTTACTGGAAATGCTCCGCGGGGAAGGAGCCTGGTATACGCACGAGCGCATTCATTTGCAGCTTTGTTTCCTGTTCCAGGAGCGCTCGCTTGCCTGAAAACGCTTTTGCATGGCACATGCAGCCATGTAAAGGCGTTTTTTGAGTCTTTCTTACAGGTTTTCAATTACCGCTTGTTTGACCCAGGCACATTTTCCGTGATAAACTGAACTCATCGCAGGGAAGCGTACAATTCCTTCAGCCAAACAAATTCTGATTTGCGCAGGCAGCGCGGAAACGGAGGAAAAAGATGAATATTGCAGGGGTGATTAAGTCCAGACGTCAGAAGCTGAATATGACGCAGGCGGAACTGGCGGCTTTGCTGCACGTTACGCCCCAGGCCGTGTCCAGATGGGAGATGGACATTTCTTATCCGGATGTGGCTATAGTGCCAAAAATCTCACAGGCTTTGCAGGTAAGCGCCGACGAACTGTTAGGTATTGTGCCATTGAGGAACCGGGAAGCCGGCAAGGACAGAGAATCCGGCCTGCACACGGACCCGGTCTTGACTCAGAGCCAGGTGGACAGCATTTTCAACTATGCGCCTGCGTCTGTCGGAGGGAGGGGGAAGAAAATTCTTGTTGTGGACGATGCGGACTTTCTGCGGATGACTCTGGAAGATATCCTGAACCGTCGGGGACACAATGTTCTGCAGGCAAGGAACGGCCTGGAATGTCTGGATATCCTGCAGAAGGAGACGGTGGATGTGTGTCTGTTGGACATTGTGATGCCGATGCGGACGGTTTTGAACTGCATGTGGGACGGCATATCATGCAGATGGACTTTGAGAAACTGGAGGATGCGAAGGTGCTGGACATGAAAGAGAAAGCTTTATTCAATATAAGGCTTCATGACGCGCTTGTGGGAGGTCCCGGGGCCATTGTGGAAATCTTCCGGCTCACAGCCACTCTGGCCGGGGTGGTGGGGATGATTGCCCTGCTGAATCCGGCTCTGGTGGCGGTACTGTTCCTGCTGGTGGGAGGGAACGCCCTGGTATACGGACGGATTCAGCGGACAAAAACCCTGTTCTACCAGGACATCGCCGTATATAACCGGCAGTTCGGGTACTTCCGTGATCTGACACAGGATTTCAGGAATGCCAAAGATGTGCGGATTTACAAGATGTCAGAGTATATTATAAACCGGATTAACGAGTATAACGGAGCGGTAAACCGTGTTTTTTAGAAAATGTTCCTGAAACAGAGACGTCACGACGGTTTTTCCGCGGTCATTATCCAGGCCCAGACGCTTGCCGCCTATGCCTTTGCGGCCTGGGGCGTCTTCCGGGGCATGATAAGAATCGGCGATTTTACCATGTATATTTCTGCGGCCAACCAGTTTTCCGGTGCCGCCACACAGCTGATGGCGAAACTGGTGGATTTCAGAATGCTGGGCAGGGTACTGCAGGATTACCTTGCCTTTGAACAACTGCCCCGAAACAGCGGGAAGGGAGAGGAGACGCCGGCGGATATGGGCTGTGGGGAGATAGAATTCCGGCATGTGTGGTTCCGGTATCCGAATACGGAAGAATATGCGCTGAAGGATGTCTCCCTAACCATAAGGAAAGGGGAGAAACTGTCCATTGTGGGCAGGAACGGCGCGGGCAAGACCACATTTATCAAACTGTTGTGCCGTCTTTACCGGCCGGAAAAGGGATGTATCCTGCTCAACGGCGTGGACATCAATACCTTTGAGGAAAGGGCGTATGCCAAATGCCTGTCCGTCCTGTTTCAGGATTATAAAATTTTCTTTTTCAGCATCAGGGAGAACCTGGCATTTCAGGAAACTGCCGACGAAGAAAGAATCCGGGTTTCCCTGGGGCAGGCGGGAATCCTGAAGAAAGTGGAGGGGCTGCCCCTTGGACTGGATACGCCCATGTATAAAGATTTTGATAAAGACGGAACAGAACTTTCCGGCGGTGAAATGCAGAAGCTTGCCATCGCGCGCACATTGTATAAGAATGCGCCCCTGGTGGTTCTGGACGAACCCACTGCCGCCCTGGACCCATACGCCGAGTATGAAGTTTATTCGAAATTCAATGCAATTACAGACGGCAAGACATCTATCTATATTTCTCACCGCCTCTCAAGCTGCCGCTTCTGCGATGCCGTGGCGGTATTTGACAATGGCGCTTTGGTGGAATATGGGAGCCATGAGCAGCTGGTCGCACAGGGAAGGCTGTATGCCGAAATGTGGGAGGCACAGGCGCAGTATTATCAATAGGATGGTGATTACGAAAGCCGTTGGGGTAGCGGCTGTTTTGCGGATAAATGCTGCCGGGCTTTACAGTCATTTTGAGTAAAAACAGTCATTTGTGCAGTTCGGGTTTGGGAAGTGAATGCATCTGCCGATAAACTCTATAAGGCGGCAAATGATAGCCCGGAGTACCTTGCCCCTGCGGAAAGGCGAGGCTGCCAAAGGGATGCCGGACAGGGCTGTGCTGATGGGAAAACGCAATCGGGACATGGCGGGGGCTTCCTGCATGATAACATGCAGGGAAGAAAGCGTTCAGCCTGTCTCTGGAATCTGCCCCGGTACCGGAAAAGGAGGCGAGGCTGCGGAATGGGCAGTGGGAGCCGGTGCTGAATATTGGATGTGCCGCAGAAGGCGGTGGAGGAAATATGATTACAATAAATGAATTTCAGGAGCATGTACAGGTATTGCTTGATTTCTGCCAATACCCGGCAGTTCATTACAAGGCAAAATTCTCCTTTTTCGATATTCCCTATGAAGATAATCGGTTAGCCGAATTGCGCCCGGAATTCCTGAAAAGCGACATTGTGGAGGAGTTGTACCAGACCCAGGACGAAAACGGCGGCTGGGGGAAGCTGCGCTCCAAGGACTACTCCGTGAAAGCAAAGATTCCCACCTCCGGCGTGGGAATCGAGCGCTGCCTTTATATCGGACTCACCATTGAGGACAGGGACATCCTGTTTCTGGCCAACGAATATCTGCAGGAACTGCTGCTGGGCAGGGGCAGAGAGGGCGTCTTCGAGAAAAACGAGCGCGCGAACCCCTGGCAGAAGGCGATAGTATGCAATTATCTGGAGGCGATTGTCCCCTGGAATCCCCTTTGCGACGAGACTTACAGGCAGTGGCTGTACATCGCCGGCAGGGCCTATGAGGAGGGCGAATACTCCTACGAAAAGGACAGAGCCGCCCAACACGAGGTGTTTCTGACCCGGGAGAACCGTCTGGTGCCCATGCAGAGCGAACTGCTGTTGAAAAGACGGCGGGAGATATCCGAAGCCCTGGAAGGGGCGATGCTGCGGCACCTGGGACGGAACGCTAATGAAAAGGGCCATTTCTGGGAGAAGACGCCGGATAAGCTGCCGGAGACATTCGTGTGCAGGCAGACAAGGCGTTGGTTCGAGACATTTAACTATATCAACCAGTTCAGAGGTTCCGAAATCTATCTGGGGAACGCCGTGGAGTGGCTCCTGGAGAATGCCCGGGAGGACGGCCTGTGGGACTGGGGGCCGCAGGTGAAAGACCCTTGGGGATATTTCGGCTATTTTTCCTGCAACAGGCATTACAGCCATAACCGCGTGGTGGACTGCACGGTGGAAGTGCTGAATTTTTTGAAGAAATACATGGAAAACAATGCTTGAGGCAGGGGCTTGATAAAGGGCGGAGTTGATTTTGCCTGCGGCAAATGTCTGCGAAGGAATCCTTCCGTAAGTTTATGGTGTCTGGCCGGATACTGCGAGGCTTCAGGTTGGATATGGGGATGTTCATAGCAGTGGAAAAGGTGATAAGATGAATTTACTTTTTGTATGCAGCCAGAATAAGAGGCGCAGTCTGACAGCGGAGAAGATTTTTGACGGATACTGTGGGCACAGGGCATATTCGGCAGGAACAGAATCCAACGCCAGGATTAAAGTCACTCCCGGAATGCTGAAACGGGCCGATATCATCTTCTGTATGGAAAAAAAGCATGTGCGAAGGCTCAGAGAGAAGTATCCTGATATTGTAGGGGACAAAGAAGTGGTCTGCCTGAATATCAGTGATGACTATGGATTCATGGACAGAGAATTACAGGAAATACTCAGGGATTGTGTCTGTGAGTATATTTCGTGAGCGCAGCAGACGATGTAAGGACAGGATGCTGCGGAAAGCGGATGTGAGCGGATAAATATGCTTTCGGAGCCCTGGCGGGCAAAATCAGGGAACTTTTTTTCCATTTTTCCGTTTATAATTATGAAAATATCATTTTATAGGGGAGGATATGTCATGAAGAAAAAGGGACTGATTACTGTAACAGTTTGCTTGATTGTTATAGGCATTGCTGTGTCTGCTGTTTCCGGCCGAAAGCCTTATAAAAATTTAGAGGCATCGGATATTGTTTCGGCAGCAGTCCATTTGATTCCGCCAGATAAGACGATTCAAATAACCGAGATGGAAGAACTTGTTTCGTATCTCAACGAAGTTGTTATCTATAACGAAGATGACTCATACAGGGAATCTTGTGGTCAAGCCGTTATTTTCACGCTTACAATGGCTGACGGTTCCCGGGAAGAAATCATGGCGTACAATCCCTTCATTGTGATAAACGGAACCGGATACAAGACAAAATACGAACCGTGCCAAAAACTGAATGGCTATGCTAATAAATTATGGAAGTCTCAGGCAGATGGAACGGATAAATCCGATTGCTATTGACAGACAACTCCTGTAGATTTTATTTTGGTGAGGGAGTTTGGACATACAGAGTTGACACGAACGAAAGACAGAGGAGAGAAGTATGTTTGATAAGCGAAAGTGCAGCTTTTTGTGGATTTTAATCGGGATAGGAACCCTCGCTTTCACAAGCTGCGGAAGGCGTTTTGCGTCAGATTCTGAAAGCGTGGGCGTATCTGATATAAAGAGCGTGGGAAGCGGCGCTGCAGCAGGCATGACATCGGATATCGCGGAAACAGATGCGGCTGAGAGCGGTACAGGAAAGAGCAGTAAGACAGAAAGCAGTACGGCGGAAAGTGATACTGATACAGGAAAGAGCAGTAAGGCAGAAAGCGATTCGGCGGAAGGCGATACAGGAAAGAGCAGTAAGGCAGAAAGCGATTCGGCGGAAGACGATACAGGAAAGAGCAGTAAAGTAGAAAGCGGCACGGTGGAAAGCGATACAGGAAAGGATAGTGCGGAAGGACGCAATACAGGGGAAACAGGAACAGATGCCGCTTCCTTGCAGAGGCTTCCGGGCGGGACGGAAAGCGGTACAGAACAGAAGGAATCCGAATCTGCCGGAACCGAAGAAGACGCCCCCAGGGAGATTCCGCAGCTGCCTGAGACCGCCGGGGAGCTTGCCGGTTTCGTGCCGGAGGGGTGGGAAATCCTGGACAGTGTGGAGCTGGATTTCAATGAGGACGGAATTCCCGATTATGTAGGTGTGCTGGAAGCGGTTCCGACGGATGCGGAAGATGCCTGGTATCCGGAGGAACCCAGGATTCTGTTTGCCGCAGCCGGCGACGGGACAAAAGGGTACCGGCTGGATTTCCAGGACATCAATCTGATACGGACAAGAGCGGAAGGCGGCGTATTCGGAGACCCCTATGAGCCGCTGACTGCAGAGGGGAAATCTTTTACCACACATGCATACGGCGGCAGCGCATGGAGATGGTCAGAGGACTATACATACACCTACATGGAGGGTGTCTGGCGGCTGACAGCGTCGGAAGCCATCTACGGATATGGCGGTTATATCACATCCTACAGCAGGGACGACTGGGAGAGCGGCACAGGAATCAGAAAAGAGAGAAGCTCTGAATTCAGTGACATGGAGAAAAACTGGGAGAGCGGGGAAGACTGGGACAGTGCGGCATATGACCTGGAATATGAGATTCCGCTGGACGAGCCGGTGACGCTGGAGCAGGCCGGAAAACGCTGGTGGCTTGCCAGTGACCGGGTGACAGACTGGGCGGTGGAATCCGTCACATGCGCGGCGGGAGCGGAGCTTGCGGAAGAGAAGATAAAGCGCCCGGATGAGGCATATCTGGAGTATTGTGACGAGGATTATGTCCTCTACTCTTTTTCGGAGGCGGACAGCGGCTTTTATTACCTGGCCATGTACCGCTGGGCGGACAGGGCGTTATCTGTGGTGGCCCGGGAAGAAGCGGCAATCGACTATCCGGAGATTTACAAGGGGCGAATCTATTACACCACCGATATAGCGGAAGCTGTCAGCTATAAAACCTGGCAGGACGGAGCGGAACAGACAGCGGAGGAAGAGGATACGGTGGGAGTCAGGCTGAACAGGATAGCTTTGGACGGAACCGGAAAAGAGACGGTCTTTGAATACCGCTATCCGGAAGAAGCGCAGGAAATCCGGGAGACCAGGATTCCGTATCTGTCGCTGATCTATGAGATTAGCGGAGACCAGATTGTGGCGGAGGTGTATATAGGAAACGAGCCTCATCCCTTCTATCGGATGAAGACTGACGGCAGCGGAGCGAAGAAGATAGGACAGGTGCCGGGAGAACAGGAGTAGAGTTTCCCAACACATTTCAAACAAAAAGAATAGATGTTCTGATGGGTGAAAAAGAGATTTCAGAAGGACTAAAGCATATGAGAGCAAAAATGATTGACTATTTACTGAACAATGCGAATCCGTCTATTCAGTACCGTGTTAAAACAGAGGTTTTGAACCAGGAGTTATCTGCCCGTGAGAAGGATCAGTTACAGGAAAAAATCCTGAGAGAGCCAATTATACAATCTATCATATCCTGCCAAAAGGAAAACGGGTGGCTTGGCAACGGCTTTCACGGGCCGAACAAAAATGCAGGACCATTTGAAAATCAGGAAGTCGGAACAAAATATCTCGGTGAAAAGCTGGTATATAAAGAGACTCCTGTCTTGAAAAGGGCTATGGAAGCATTTGTTACAACAGATCTGACGGATCTCTGCTACCGCACAAAGGGCAAATATTTTGATGAGTTCCGATATGCCGCAAACGGTCAGAATATTATCCGCTGTGCCTGTATTGCCCGTGCCGGTTACGATGATATTATCGATATAAAGCCGCAGATACAGTTAGCGCTTGATTCGTTTCATCGTGTGCTTGAAGTGGATTCGGCGTTAGACATTACAAGATTGAGGAAGAGCGGCGGTAAGGAGAAACGTGTATTCAATGACTATGAAAAGTGGCCCAGCTATTATCATCTTGACATTCTCGCTCATACAGATTCGTGGAAAACGGAACAGAATAGAAAAATGCTCGCCCGGTCATTTAAAAAACTGATGAGGACAGATCGTCCCGAAAAACAGGTGGGCGGTGATTCCTGGGTGGGATATGTGCTTGGGACGCTGGGCTGTCTGAAAGAGGGATATCAGCTGGGTTATGACGAAAATGGAATTCATTATACTTATTTTGACAGAGTGGAGTGGTTATGCCGATGCGGACTTGCAGCATATCTTGAAGAACTGCAGCGTGAAGTGAGAATTCTGCAGGATTTCGTAAGCGAAGACGGAATTTGCATGGCACCGATTGCAGAGAATCAGTTAAAAGGTTTCAGTACATATGGCGGACAGCAGTTAGAAACGGATTGGAAGACTTCTACGCGAAGATTCTGCGATATCACTTTCAGGGCGCTTCTGATTATGCACTATTCAAAGAACGAATAAGAACCCGGAAAGAATCCTGGAAAGAATTCTGGAATGAATCAATTAACTGTGGAATTTCCGTACAGTGTTAAAGAATGCCAAAACCGGATCAATGGAGCCTGCAAATCTGGTGTTAGATACGAATTAAATAAGGAAGAAAATAGCCGGATGGCGAACAGGAGGTTGTGATGAGCACGTATAATAAAGTGATCGAAAAGAACAAAAAAGATTGGAATCATTATTCGGAAAAGTGGTCAGCCTTTAATCATTCAGAGAAAATACTCCGTCCGATTTTAGAGGATCCCTCAAAAGCGTTTCACCGCAAAACCTGGGAGATGATTCAGAAATATATTCCCGATTTCACAGGAAAACGGGTATGCGTACCATCCAGCGGCGATAATCTTGCCGTATTCGCTTTTGCTTTATTGGGCGCAACAGTAACCTCCTGTGATATTTCTGAAAATCAGTTGGCACATGCGAAAAAGGTGGCAGATAGAGAAGGACTTGGCGATGTTATCGAATTTATTTGTGCGGATACTATGAAATTGGAAGGAATTCGTGATAACGAATACGACTTAGTATATACATCAAACGGTGTCCATGTATGGCTGAATGATCTGCCCTCTATGTATGAAAATGTAAGCCGGATATTAAAAACAGGGGGGCTTAATATTGTTTATGAAATCCACCCGTATCTGCGGCCATTTAATGGAGAATTAGAGGTGATAAAGCCATATGATGCAACGGGCCCTTTTGAAGATGAGGACACAGTAAATTTTCATTGGAGACTGCAGGATATCTTGAATGCAGTAATGCATTCTGGAATACACCTGGAACATTTTGAAGAAATGTTTGACAAAAAGAATTATGAACGGCCTTTTTGGTTAAAAACAGAGGATATAATTAACGGTGTCATTGTCAGCAGGGAAGAAGTAGACAGAATGTATGACTGGAAAGAAAATCCCCGGATGGCATTGCCGAATTGGATTTGTCTGGTTGGCAGAAAAATAAAATGACTTGCGTTTTCGCTATTGTTCCAGGCACCAAGACATTGATAGAGACAAAGCAGACAGCGGTGAATAAGGCGCAAAGACTGAATAGTGCTCTGAAAGAATCGGGGAAATTTTCGCCGCAGTGGTAAGGAAGTGTCTACAAATAACTGATACGAGTTTGAAGCTGTTTTCCTTGTATTTCCGGGTTTTTCTCTAAAGAAGTTGTATCAGTTATTTTCTGACAATTCCTAACGGAAAGAGAGAATATGTTTAAAGCAGTGATATTTGATATCGGACAGACATTAGTTGATTACAGAAAGCCCATGAACTGGTCTGAGCTGTACAGACCGGCATTTGAACATATTGCAGAAAAATACGGTTATACTTTTTCTGAATCACATTATCAAAATGCCGGCAATGTACTGGCTCAATATAATACCAGGATTCATCCGAGAGATCACGAGGTTTCCTCCACGGAAATTTTTACTGAGATACTGAATGGCATGAACATAGCATTGCAAGATATGGAGCGGGTCAAAGAAAGCTTTTACACTTATTTCAGGCAGGATTGTTCTCTGTTTCCTGATGTAGAGCAGACATTAAAGGCGCTTTCTGTGGAAGGGATACGGTCAGGCACCCTGTCGGATGTGGCATATGGCATGGACAATGTCTATGCCCTGGAGGATATAGCGCCTGTGATAAAGTACATAGAATATCCTTTTACATCAAATGATACCGGTTATAGAAAATCATGCACAAAAGGATTAGAGATACTGAGTGATAGAATGCAGGTTAAATTATCGGATATTGTGTTTGTAGGGGATGAAGAAAAAGATATGGCCTGCGCAAGAAATGCCGGTGCATATGCGGTTCTGATCAACAGAGAAGGCGTGTTGAAGGATTATGGTCAGGACAGGGAGATACATACTTTAACAGAATTGCTTCAACTGTTCCGCAAAGGTATATAGGAAGTATAGACACGTCATGGTAAGTTTTTGTGGCCGCGAGTATAAGGAATGGTCCGGAGGTGCTTTCCGATAAATCCAGAGATTGCGCAGGTTCAGGATAGTTCAGGAAAGCACCACCAGGCCAGATTCTTCAGGCTGGCGGCCGTGGCATAGGGGATTTTCTCCGGCGCTGTCAGGTCAGTCCGGGGTGCGGGGATATCCCGGGCAATCCGTTTTACGCCGGAAGTCCTGTCCAGGCCGGACGCTTTTGCCTGCCACCTGCCGCTGCTGCGGGGGCGGAAAGCGCTGATGATCTGGGATTTCAAAGGCATTTCGGAAAAGATGCCGTCCAGATATTCCACTATTACATAGTTGTCTTCCACTTTGTGGCAGTAAATCGTGACCCATGCGTCCTCACGTATGCGGACAGCATATACATCTTTAGCCTGGGCGGGGCCTTTTCCCGCATCCGGGGAGACGGGCAGTCTCCTCCGGGGCGTTTTTCGATCTGCCAGTTCTCCTGTGACTGTCCGGGACAGGGGCGGAACAGGCATGGGGCGGTCTGCCGGGGAGACAGGGGAGCAGTCGGTTCCGCTGAAAATCCGGCGCAAGGCTGTTTCGTTGATACCGATAGAGGAGTCCCACCATGCCAACGGCGCCTGTACTTCCACCCGCACGGAGGGGCGCAGGTCACGTTCCAGATAAGTCGTGAACTGTGTGGCCATTCCGGGATGCTCGGGCGTGTCCAGGATGCCTGTCAGGGCCAGTACCTCCAGCAGAGAGCAGTAATTTGCTTTTGGGGAAGTGGGAAGCAGTTTTTCTTTTTGCAGGGCATCCCTTGTTTTGCTGTACCGTGATTTCGGAGGCATTTGCCGGATCACGGTCAGGATGGCGCGGAACGTCCACAGGTCATATGCCGTGGGGACAGGGCGGGACTGGGATTTTGCCATTTCCCGCAAGGCGTATACATAACCTGCAGGGTCTCCGGCGAGAGGAAAGCTCCCCGTCATGCGGCGGTACCATAGATATGTGATGTCCACGGCTTTCCGGCGGAAGCCGCAGACCCTGCAGGTATCGCCTGAACCGGCATAGGGCGTGAAAGGATGCCTGGGCGTAGCCTGTGAGAGAAGTTTTGCGGGCAAGGCGGATTGCCATAGGAAAGGCGCAGACCAGAGGCCTGCGATAAAGGCATCTGCTGCTTCGGCCAGGGTCCATGTTTCTGCCAGAGCATGGAAATCGCCCCATAGTTCGTCATGCCGGGGTAAGGCCATCTGATTGGGCATGCGGTCTGCCTGCGCCAGCGCTTCCAGCCTGTCAGCGGGGAGATTTGCCGGTATGCGGTGTAGGTGCATGTCATGTTCCAGGTCATAATAGGCATTTTCATTTCGGTATATCTGCTGCAATGTCCATAACTGATCAACAAGGTTCATATGCAAGTTCCTCTTCTTTAGGCTTCATAGATTGGCTGCAGCGGTGGGGCGGCGGTAATGCAGAAACCTGTTGTGGGGATCTGATTATCGGATTCCTTCTCAATTTTGATTGGTATCTTTGATTATAAAATATTTGCCTGCCCGTTGCAATGCATATTTGTATCTTTTCTATCATCGTTCCGTATCTACATGAGAAACTCTCTTTTTTTATGGAAGAAACAGACAAAATATTGAGATTTTCGGAATAACTTCCGGAATCCTGAATGGAACCCTGGAATCTGCTTGACATAGAAAGCAGATTCTTTTATAATAATTATTGACTAAAAGTCAATAATGAAATAAAGGAGGAAAACGGATATGGCAAGACCGGTGAAAAAGCCGCCGGAGCAGTGGCGAAGAGAGATTCTGGAGGCGGCGAAGGAACTGTTTTTATCAAAGGGCTATGAGGAGACTGCAGTTACGGATATCATGGAGCGGGCAGGCGGGGCAAAGGGAATGTTTTACCGCTTTTTTCAGACCAAGGAAGAGGTTTTGCATGCTTTGGGGGATCAGATGTTTTTCGAAAACAATCCTTTTGAGGCGGTCAGAGGGCGCTCCGATTTGAACGGAATGCAGAAAATCCGCCAAGTGCTTGCCCTTGACAGAGCCGATGAAGAGCGGGAAAAAATCAGCGCCCAGGCAGTGCCTGTCCTGAAGGATCCGCGCATTCTGGCTGCTGCGGTAGAGGCGAACCGGCGGGTGCTGACTCCTCTGTGGTTTGAGCTGATTGAGGAGGGCAGGCGCGACGGCTCTATCCGGACGGCGTATGCAAAGGAGCTTTCCGAACTGCTGCCGCTTGTCAATTTCTGGCTGCTGCCTTCCGTGTTCCCGGGAGATGCGGAAGGAATCCGGCATAAATGCCGGTTTATTGCGGAGGTTCTCTCAGCTATGGGGCTGCCGATTATCGAAGAGGGGATGTATGAGAGAACGGAGCGGATACTGGGGAGCGCGCCCTCTGCGGAGAAAGCGCATTTCGGAGAAATACATTCCATGGAAGAGAAGCAATCCATAGACGAAGTGCAATCCATAGAAGAAGTGCATTCCATAGAAGAAGTGCATTCCATAGAAGAAGTGCATTCCTTAGAAGAGGAGCAGCCCATGAAGAAAAAGCATTCCATAGAAGGAGGCTGTTCCCTGGAGGAAACGCATCCTATGGAAGAAAGGAGGCTGTAAGGGATGGGGCAGAAGCTGTTTACGAAAAATTTTACACTCCTTGTAATGGGGCAGGTCAGCTCTTTGTTCGGCAATTACATATTGCGGCTGGCGCTGTCCATGTATGTGTTGGAAGAAACCGGTTCGGCGGCTGTGTTTGCGGGGATTCTGTCTGTTGCTACGGTTCCGGCTATCCTGTTGTCGCCCCTTGGCGGCATTCTTGCCGACCGGGCGGACAGGAGGAATATTATGGTGGCCTTAGATGCCCTGACGGGAATCTGTGTGACCGGTGCGGCAGTGCTTTTGTCCGGCGAAAATGCCATTGCCGTAATTGGTTTGCTGCTTGTGGCGCTCTCTGTTCTGGGGGCCTTTGAGACGCCCACCGTGCAGGCGTGTATCCCCCAGATGCTGACAGGGGATAATATTATCAGGGGAAACGCTGTTGTGAACCAGGTAGCGTCTGTTTCTTATCTGACTGCGCCTTTGCTTGGGGGGATTCTGTATGGGGCATTTGGCCTGAAACCGGTGATGTACGCAAGTGTCGTATGCTTTTTTGTCACGGCATTTCTGGAATGTTTTATAAAATTGGGTTATCAGCCCGGGGAATTTCAGGGAAATATCCTGTCCATGGTAAAAGATGATTTTTTCAGCAGTATCCGTTTTATCGTGAAAGAAAAGACGAATATCATGAAGCTGCTGCTTCTGGCGGCGGTATTCCGATTCTTTGTCATGGGGGTTGCACTGGTGGGGCTTCCGTTTATCGTGCGGACGGTTCTTGGCCTGGATGCAAAATATTACGGCGGGGCGGAGAGTGCACTGGCGGTTGCGACGATTTTTGCAAGTATAGCGGCGGGGCTTCTCACCGGAAAGCTGAAAATACGCAGGCTATCCTTTGTGCTTGGGGCAATTGGGGCATGTATTATTCCTGCCGGCGCCGCCTTTCTCTTTCCCTTCGGGGCGGTGGCCAGGTATGCCGTGACGGTTGCTTCGCTCTGCGGGATGCAGGCTGCAATCAGTATTTTTTCAGTCTTTGCGGTGTCTGTGATTCAGCAGAATACGCCGGGGCACATGGTTGGAAAAGTTATGGCTTATACATCGGCTGTCACCATGTGCGCCCAACCGGTGGGACAGATGGTTTACGGATTTTTGTTTGACGGATTCCGGGAGGCAGTTTATTTTGTGCTGATCCCCACGGGTATGGCGGTATGTGGGATTGGGCTGCTTGCGGCGGGATTTTTCAGGAGGATGGAGGAAGGGCAATATCCTGGATGAGCTGATGGATTCGCCTTTGCTGTCACCAGATAAGGATGTTTTTATGTGGAATATAGTGTAACTTTGCGGTTGTAATTTAACTGCCTTTCTTTTAGACATGCAAATTTAGAAAAATGTTAGTGTTTAGTTGTTGCTTTTCTTCTAATTATACGCTATAATGAATACATACATTATTTATTTTTTGTATGCGGAAAGTTGGTGTTCGCTTGAATAAGAAAGAAATTGTACAAAATGTGATTGAAAATAACGGCGGCATTGCAAAAACTTCAGACTTTGCCGATAAAGGAATAAATAAATACGAGGTGGCTGCTTTTTGTAAAGAAGGAGTTATTGAGAGGATTCGAAGGGGCTTTTATCAGCTTCCGCAGAGCAGTGATACGACAGAGGAACAGTTCATACATGAGCTTCTTCCGCAAGGGATTATTTGCGTGGAATCTGCATTATTCCATTATGGATACAATGATTTTTCTCCCCGTGAGTGGTCGATTGCCGTACCGAGAACAGCGTCCCGTGTCGTAAAGAACATTGTAGAATTTCCGATGAAAGCTTACTATATTCAAAAAGACTTTCTGACAATCGGAAAATCTGCAGATAATTTCAATGGTGTAGCATTGCCCGTGTATGACAGAGAGAGAACCATATGTGATTGCTTTAAGTACCGTACAAAACTTGATAACGAAATTTTCAATAAAGCTGTCAATGCTTACGCTGTTGATGAAAAAAAGAACCTTGCAAACTTGTCAAAATACGCAAAGGAAATGAAACTGTATGCAAGAGTTATGAACGTAATGGAGGTACTGCTGAATGGCTGATATTGCTGCATCTGTACTTGCAAGATTGAAAAATAAGGCAAAAGAAAGCGGACGAAGCTATCAGCTTTGTCTGCAACTCTTCTGCCAAGAAGAGTTCCTCCGCCGTTTGGAAAAATCACAATATGCGGAAAATCTTGTGCTGAAAGGCGGACTGTTCATATATTCCATTACCGATTTTGACAGCCGTGTGACGGTAGATGTTGACTTTCTTCTTCGGAAAGTTCCCAACACTCCTGAACAGCTACGGACTGTAATAGAGACAATCATCTCTACGCCCACAGGCAACGAATTTGTTGCTTTTGAAATTAAGGATATTGCCCCTATCGCCGTTGCAAAGAAGTATGCTGGTATCGGAGTTTCTCTTATGGCTCGAATCAAAAATACGAAAACACCGTTTAGTATAGATTTTGGCGTGGGTGATATTATTGTGCCAAAACAGGAAAAACGAAAAATTCCCACACAACTTGATAGTTTTATCGAACCGACAGTAAATACCTATTCTCTTGAAACAACGATAGCCGAAAAGATTGACGCTATCCTAAGCCTCATGGAATTTTCCAGCCGAATGAAAGACTACTACGATATTTATTATATTGCAAATAAATTTGATTTTGACGGAGCAACGCTGACAGAAGCATTACGAAAGACATTTGAGAATCGTGGACATACCTTTACAGCGGAACAATTTGAGCAAGTAATGGCTTTTGATAGTGATGAAGCGATGCAGAAGAAATGGAAAGCCTTTATTCGTAAAATTGACACGAAAACGGATGATTACAGTACCGTACTGAAAACAATAAAAGTCTTTTTACTAAAACCGTTCACAGCGGCAATAGAAAGTAAAAAACTTATAGAACAATGGTATGCTGCCAATAGTAAGTGGAAGTAAATTGGAGGAGTAATATAATGAGCGCTTCTTACGCTGTCTTTGCCTTTGCTATTCCCCGTAAGTTGTATTCCAAATAATGTTTTTAAATTACCTCCTTATGTGGCAACAGCCTTAGGGTTTTCTCCTTTGCTTAAAAATAGAGCGCATGGATTTTTTCCAGACGCTCTGATGATGTTGTTAGTTTATTTTGTTATAATGATAACGCTTATATTTCTGACCAAAAAATATCTGCCATACCCGTTAATCCATATCGGGATACCAATTCTTTTATGCCTGACTCTCGGGAAAAATTATTTTTTTGTAAAAATTCATCCTCTTTGTCATTGAGATAAGAATAGAATAGCAGTGCCACCTCCAGATTTGCCATATTGTTATCAGATGTCATAGCATATACCTGATTTTCAGCTTCGTTAATGTTGCCATTGTCAACCATATCTAATAACTTTTTCAACGTGTCCTGGCTTTCTCTATCCTCCAATAAATCTTCAACAGGGTTATTGATATCAATTTGAAAAAGCAGCTTCAATATAGCACGTATCATTTCTTTTATCAGTCTTACAATATAGTCCTGCTCAAACACATAAATGCTCCTTTCTGTATATACATTCTGCCATACTGAAAGGTTCAATTATTCATTCTGACTTTTTTGGCAACAATAGTATCCGTTTTTGGTAATAAAATGATATGCGCCAACAACCGCAGACAAGCTATATATACTAAAATGACAAGCCATAAATTAAATATATTTTTACCTTTTTGTTTCTTATGTGCCGTAACCTTTGAAGATACTTCCGCAATTTCTTCATTGTACTCATCTGCAACAACCAATGTTTTCAACTCGCCAAATAACCCATAGATTGGTATATAAATATATGAATTTATGGGTACTGTTACAAAAAGCGCAAAAAGAAGAAACAACCTCATCAGGCAATAGCTGTATTTCTTTGTCATTTACATTCTCCAATCTAACTTTATTATTTTACCACACATGGACGCACAATTCCATTAAATTTTTGCTTAAATTCCCTCTGCTTTCTTATTCCGTCCGATCATCACCAGCTCTGTCCGTTCCCACAGCTCTGTGCCGCCCGCCCTCGGCTTGCGATAAGTGACGTATGGATTGATGATAACGCCTGACACAATTATCGCTGTTGTAGAAATAGTATCTAAAAAATCAAATTTTACCGCAATTTCCGGTTTAAACAGGAAAGCAAACAGGGAAGGGCGGGTCAGGCATGGGAAAACAGAGGGAAGAACAGCTTTTCCTTTTCAATAATTTCCAATTCCTGGCCCCGATAAAACAGCCGGTAATCATCGCCGCCATCAAACACATGGCATTCAAACAGAGGGGCATCTTCTGCACAGGGCGAGAAGCCCAGTTTCAGGCAATGATATTCCAGGGCAATCCGGGAAAGAACATCTTTCAACGGGATCCGTTCCCTGCTGACAACGCTCTGGAGCGTCAGGGTGCCCTCGCACTGTTCCATGACGGCGAAGCAGCCGATGTCCTCCGCATAATAGGTATTGGATAAATCGGGGGTGTAAAACATCTGCAGCCCGAACTTATTGCTCTGCTCTAAAGAAGCATTTGCTGCGCTATTCCGCAGGGTGTCCATGTATAGCTGCCTCATCTGCCCATCCTGTCCGCTTACGGATTTGAACAGGGCGTCCTTTTTCGGTGCGCCCATACAGCCTTTTTTTAATTCATACTGATACTGCCTGCCCTCCTGAAAACCGGCTTTCCGGTAGAAATCCAAAGCGCCCAGGTCGCTGAACAAATAGATGCCGTCACATTTGCCCTCATACTCCCTTATGATCTGCTGCACCAGTTTTCCGGCCAGGCCCTGCTTCCTGTAAGCAATGTCTGTCATAACCGTTCCGATCTGGATATAATCCTTTCGGACACCGTTCTGGATAAATTGCATTTTGTTGGCGGAAGCGTTGGACAGGATTTTCCCGTTTTCCAGAAAGGAGTACGGAATATAATCGCCTTCAAAATACCCGTTCATCACCCAGGCTTCAAAATCAAATCCAAAGGTTTGCCGGGTCAAGGCGTTTAAGGCGTGGCGCAGAAATGTATTTTTCATATAGTTTGTTATCATTTCCATAAAGTAATCTTCTCATTTTATAGGTGTATCGTTAAAATGGCCCGCAGTCAATTGCATTCAGCAGCTATACTGCAGACCGCCAGGATTTACATTGATGCCGCAAGGAAAGTACCTGGCTGGCGGTCTGCAGTCGGGTTGCACTGCAAATTCAATCGGCGTGCAGTATAATTATGGCCTGCAGTCAGTGACAGGCTCCAGGCAGTCACCGCTTGCGGCGGAACCAGGTTAAAACCGGACTCCGGATTCTATTATATAATAGTTGTCAGGGAAATGGAACGATTTTTCTTGACAATCAACAAGAGAGTGTTTACGATATAGAAATGCAGGTCAGTGGTACAAGGGAACTGCCTAAGAGAAGCCGGATAAAGAACTGAAAACGCATATCTGTGAATAGGAGAAAATGCTGCTATGAATGATTTAACGTACACGAGAGTTCTGTCTGAAGATGATGTGGACATTTCTCAACTTTTGAAAATATATCAAATGCCCAACATTTCGCAGTTTTTAAGTATCAGCGACAATTATTTTCATTACGTTACTAACACCGAAAATGTGTATTTATATAAAGTTTATGAAAATGAAAAACTGATTGGCACTATACATCTTGAAAAGTGTACAAATTTGCTCTATATGGGTATTTTGATCTTTCCCGAATTTCAAAGAATGGGATTTGCAACAAGAGTAATTAAAGATATACAAAATGACATTTTCAAACTCAACTATAAACGAATCGAGATTTCTATTGATGAAAGCAATATTGCATCAATTAAATTGTTTGAAAAAGCTGAATTCCTATTTACATCCAAGGAAGCTAAATTATTGAATTTTGTTTACGAAAAGAGTTAATGGGAAGTATCGCTATGGCTTGGATGGTATCAAAATAGAAGCCCAGAATGATTTTTATCCGGGTTATCCGCTGATAAAGAGGGGAATCTATTACTGTAGCTGGATGATTTCCGCCCAATATGGAACAGAGTTTACAAATTCCCACTATGAGAATATCAAAAAGGTATATAGTATATGGATTTGTATGAATCCGCCAAAGAATCGTGAAAACAGTATTACCCGTTATTACATTACGGAAGAAAATCTGGTGGGAAGTGTAAAGGAACGAAAAGCAGATTATGATTTGATGGCGGCTGTTATGATTTGCCTTGGAAAAGAGGGAGATTCTGGTACGGATTTAAAGGCATGTTATGGATAAACCAAGAAGACAACTATACGGAGGAAAATATATGATGTATATCAGGAAAGCAAAACGAACAGACGCAAATGATTTGAAGGTTTTGTATTTTAGATACTTAACCCAGTATCCACCTAAGGAAGAACAGGATATGAGTTTATGGCAATATCTTCTTGATAAGTTTGAGAAAGATGAAAGTATGTATTTACTGGTGGCAGAAGAAGACGGAAAAGTTGTTTCTTCCGTACAAATGGCGATTATTGAGAACTTAACACATAATGTCAGACCTTTCGCAGTTATTGAAAATGTTGTGACGCATGCCGATTACAGGAATAAGGGATATGCATCGGCATTGCTGGGAAAAGCATCAGAAATAGCCAGGGAACGCAGATGCTATAAAGTTTTTCTGGAAACCGGTTCAAATAAAGAAAGTACATTAAATTTTTACAAAAAGAACGGGTTTGAAATAGATAAAAAGCATTCCTGTTTAAAAAGACTGTAGGTTTGCAAGTTTTTGGTGTCTGGCACGAGCGTGCATCATGGAGAAAAGATTAGTTGAGATTGTAGAAGCAGGTTCTCATGATGAATTAATGCAATCAGATGGGAAATATGCGGCCATGTTTCGGCTGCAGATGGAAAAATATCGGTGATTTGCATATGCATTATGGGTGTTTTGGTCTAACCTTTCAACCAACGGAATGTGATGATCAGCCGCCAGAACGAGTCGGCAGCATTCCTGCGCAGCACCGTGGCGGAATGCTGCGAGCTGTTTTTTCTACTGGAACGGCTGATCGGCCAGTTTGTTTTTCACGCATTGTCTGCTTTGAGCAGTTCATGTCAGCACCTTTTCGGCTTTTAGTGCCTGGACGGATTTCTTCACATAAGCCATGTTTGCAACTATCTCTGCCGCTTCACCACAGGTATCCACACTTCGTACTGCGCGTTTTCCGGGTCCGGGTTCAGGTACACCTCCACGTCGGGGGCATTGCCGTACTCGTACCCGGATGTGGGCAGCCATTCCGTCACGATGCGCCGCTCCAGCTCCTGGATGGACTGGTTGGTGCCTGTCCCGGGGAAGACGGCCCAGGTAGCTCCCGCCACGGTGTATTCCTCCAGGCCGCCCGCTGCCCGGGAGGAGGACACGGCGATATAGTACCGCCAGGGTTCCGTGTCATTGCAGGTGCTGATGCCCAGCACGCCGTAAGGCTGCGTGTCCATCATGCAGGTGAGCCGCTGCAGTGTGCCGTCGGCGGCGATTTCACCCCATTTGGCGGGAATCACCGCAAAATTCTTCTCGATGTCCTTCTCCAGAGGCACGGATACGCCTACGATACGGAAGGGCTCTTTGGTCTCGATGCGATAGTTCATTTCTTCCACTCCTTTGACTGTGATTTTAAAGGTGATCGGCGGGAAGGATTTTACGGACACCCCTTCTTTCTTCAGGGCGGACGGCGCCATACCGTGGACGGACTGGAACGCTCTGTTGAACGCGGTGGGGGAGTTGTACCCGTATTTGCCTGCCACATCGATGATCTTGCTGTCCCTGCTCTGCAGGTCCACGGCGGCAAGAGACATTTTTCGCCTGCGGATGTATTCGGACAGGGGAATCCCTGCCATATAGGTGAACATTCTCTGAAAATGGTAAGAGGAACAGCAGGCGACCCGCCCAAGCTGCTCCATATCGATTTCGTCTGTCAAATGTTCCTCGATGTAGCTTATTGCGTCGTTTAATCTTTCAATCCATTCCATGATAGGTTCCATCCTTTCTGTAATCCGCAGTCAACCTGTAGTCCTTCCGGCCGTTTTTCAGTATATCGCACCGGGCCTTCTTTTTCCTCTCTGTTTCTGCACCAAAAAGAGAGCACGGCCCTTCCCGGCAGGCAAAAGAAGCAGGGAAAGGCGGGTCAGGCATGGGAAAACAGAGGGAAGAGCAGGTTCCAGGCAGTCACCGCCTGCGGCGGAGTCAGGTCAAAACCGGACTCCGGATTCCATTATATAATAGTTGTCCGGGAAATGGAACGATTTATTTGTTTTCCGAGAGATAACTTGTATTGAGGAAGAAGCTGCCGTATAATAGAATAGAAAAGTGACACAGGAGAGGATTCCATTTTATGAAAAAAGAAGAATTATTTGCCCCAATCAGAGAAAAGTACAGTGAATTAAAAGAGGCTTTACAGGGAACAGACATCGTAAAAATAAGGGAACTGACATTGGAAGTCCATGCTATGGTACATCCTGCTGAAATATCCGGAAGAAGGGAAAAGACGATTGCGGATTATGTCCTGGAGTATATGCTGTTGGGAAATCAGAACCAGGTAGTGCCAAGAGAGGATTATGATGTGGATCTACATTATGCAGGAACGAGAAAGGTTCCTATGTGTTGGCAATTTTGGCATACATACCGTATTGAAGATCTGGTAAGTAATATTTTGATGGTAAATCAGAATCAGATTTTTAATTCAGAATGGCAGAAAAAAATCGGCGCCTCCATTACAGATACCGGAAATGCTCTGGAATTTGAGGAAGCGGTGGCATTTGGAAAGGGGATAAATGTCCTTGCCCTTCGTGATTATATGATCACAGTAGGGAAAAATACGCGCTGCATATTGGAAAATCTGACATTGGAGCAGATACAATCCATGGTACCGGAAGAATGGGTAATGAGAATATTGGAAGAGGGTGGAGTGACTACGGATTTTCGCTCTGTATGGCTGTTGGTATTTTGGGGGAGGCTGACCAGAGGAGGTATGATTTTAACGCCTATGACAGATCACCATATGATGCATTTACCGCCCTGTCTGAATAATCTGCCGATTTTAGGCTAAACAATATATAGAGGGAGGAATAAAAATATGACACAGATAAAAATTGCATTGCTGCAGATTGCCCCCTGCAAGACACTGGAGGAGAATCTGGAAAAAGGAATGGGATACTGCAGGAAAGCCAGAGAAAGAGGCGCTGATATCGCATTATTTCCCGAAATGTGGAGTAACGGATACCGGATTTATGGCCGGCCTGTTGAGGAATGGAAAGCGGAAGCCGTTTCGGCTGACAGCAGCTTTGTCAACGCATTTGGCCGCCTTGCCGGGGAACTGGATATGGCCATTGGCATTACTCTGCTTGAAAAATACGGAAATGCCCCCCGCAATTCGCTTGTTCTTTTTGACAGGTTCGGAGAGCGGAAATTCGTCTATGCGAAAGTACATACCTGCGATTTTGACGTAGAACGGAATTTGACGCCCGGGGAAGATTTTTATGTTACGGAACTTAATACGGGCAGCGGCCAGGTGAAGGTGGGCGCTATGATCTGCTATGACAGGGAATTCCCGGAAAGCGCAAGAATCCTGATGCTGAAAGGCGCCGAGCTGATTTTGGTTCCCAATGCCTGTCCCATGGAAATAAACCGTCTTTCCCAGTTGCGGGCCAGAGCCTATGAAAATATGACCGCCATTGCCACCTGCAATTACCCGGAAACAGTGCCTGACTGTAACGGCGGCTCCAGTGTTTTTGACGGCGTGGCCTATCTTCCCGATCTGGAGGGCTCCCGGGATACCTGTATCCTGCAGGCGGACGGGCAGGAGGGAATCTATATTGCGGAGCTTGACCTGGAGCAGCTTCGGGATTACCGGAACAGGGAAGTGCACGGAAATGCGTATCGGCGCCCGAAAAAGTACGGGCTTTTAATGGAACAATGCATTATGGAGCCGTTTGTCAGAAGCGATTATCGGGAGTAGGGGCACCCTTCTGGCTTCCGTCGCTTTGACAGAGGGAGCAGAACAGCTAAAAGAAAGGTTGGGCACATCTATGCCTGCTAACATAGATAACGATTTATCGATACAGTCTGATGATATGCCGGCAATGGAAGCCCTGGAGTTTAGAGGAACAACATATTATTTGGTTTTTAACGAAGCCCAACTCAGATCGATTGGAACAGGTGAGTATGGCATGGATCAGAATTATATGCAACAGGCCGACATTCAATTATCCTCGGACGAATGGGTACCCATTGGAACATGGGACAATCCATTTACAGGCACATTTAATGGTAATGGATTTGAAATTGCAGGCTTTACCATGACCGACCCGGATGCAGAGATTATAGGGCTATTTGGTGTTGCCCAAAATGCTCATATCTATAATGTTATTTTGCGAGATTGTGACATCGCGAGCGCGGGTAGAAATATTACAGGAAAATCAGTTGGAGCAATCATTGCGATTGGACAAGGGAGCCGTTCTTATGATAATTTTGTCTATCCAAAAGAAATAGATTACGATGAAATTCAAGCCCATCCGTGACGGACTGCGGGGAAAAATAGAAAATCATTGATTCCGAACAAAAAGAAAAGCGTGTTGATTCGAAATAGTGAGAATCAACACGCTTTTACGCTTCAAAATAAAGGGGAGGCGCTTTGGCTTATCCAAACTGCTGGACAGGGGATTAAAAGTGCCGTTGACTTTCCCCGTAGGGTAAAGTTTATACTGAACTTGGAAGGAGGGTTCGCATATGCTTACAATTGGAGAATTTTCAAATATATGCGGGGTATCTACAAAAACGCTTAGATATTATGCTGAAATAGGATTGATCCTGCCGGATGAAATCAATCCGGAAAATGGCTACCGGTATTATTCTATCAACCAATTAGAGAAAATGCTGCTGATCAATCGTTTGAAGGCGTATTGCTTTTCTTTGGAAGAAATCAAATTAATTTTTGAATCAGAAGAGCTGATGGATGAGGTGCTTTTTACTGCGCTGAATAAAAAGAAAAAGGAGATTGCGGTAAAGGTACAGAAGTTTGAAGATACTCTGCATCAGATAGACAGCGATATATCAAATTTGAGGAAAGGAAAATCCATTATGTCATATATGGAAAGCATTGATGTTCAGCTGGTTGAGATACCGATGATGTATCTTCTGTCGATACGGAAGAATGTTTTAGAACACGAGTTTTCAGAAGAATATGGCACTTGCTTTGGGAAACTGTTTCGGAAAATGGAAGAGAAGAAACTGACAGCGGCTGCTCCGCCAATGGTACTGTTTCATGACGATGAGTATACACCATTTGGATTAGATACAGAATTTGCAATCCCTATAAAAGAGTATGCGACCGGAACAAGGAATTTCTGTCCCGGACTATGTTTGAAAACAGTTGTGCGGGGGTCTTACTCACAGCTTCCTTCGGTTTATGCAAAACAAATAGAGTGGGCAAAAAGGGAAGGGTATGAAAACAGCAATGCGTTGTATGAGGTATATGTAACAGATCCGGCAGAGGCTTTAAAGGAAAGTGAACTTGTTATGGAGGTCTATTATCCGGTTAAAAAGAGGGTTTCAAAAGCCCGGAATGGCAGGCAGATATTGTGAAATGTATGAAGGAAGAAAGTATGAATCAGATAAAAATGGAAGACTTGGAACAGAAAATAAACAGTCAATATGCAAATACCACAGGTATAGTCATAATAAAAGATGGAATTGTATCCTATGAAAAATATTTTAAAGGTTGTACAGCGGAAAGCCGTGTTCACGTTTATTCTGTAACAAAAAGCGTTATTTCAATATTGCTTGGTATTGCTCTGGATAAAGGATACATTAAAAATATTGAAGAGAAAGTGCTGGATTACT
>CAJTSY010000038.1 GCA_910578995.1 uncultured Acetatifactor sp. | reverse complement strand
CGAAAATGAGAACTACAATAGCATAATAAATACAGGCATGGCAAGGAAGTGTCTACAAATAACTGATACGAGTTTAAAGCTGTTTTCCTTGTATTTTCGGGCTTTGTTCTGAACATATTACAGGAACCGCTTCCCGGACCCTGTAATCAAAAGAAAATTGTATCAGTTATTTTCCGACAATTCCTAATGTGCGGAAAGCGAGGAAGGAAATGGCAGTAAAAATGTTGATGAAGGGAGCCGTACTGCCGGGAAACAGCACGGTGGAGCTAAGGGATTTCCAGGTGCCGGAGCCGGGGCACGGGCAGGTGCTGGTCCAGACCAAAGCCACCACCATCTGCGGCAGCGACATCCGGTGCATTTACCGGGAACACACGGGAAAGGGGCCAGAAGGCTATATCCCCGGCATGGTGGCGGGACACGAGCCCTGCGGTATCATTGTGAAGGAAGGCGAAGGGCTGAGGCGTTTCAAGAAGGGCGACAGGGTAATTGTGTACCATATCTCCGGGTGCGGGGTCTGCAACGACTGCCGGAGGGGATATTACATTTCCTGTAAAAGTAAGTTCCGCCAGGCTTACGGATGGCAGAGAAACGGCGGCATGGCGCCCTATATCCTGGCCGAGGAGAAGGACCTGATTGAAC
This sequence comes from uncultured Acetatifactor sp., assembly GCA_910578995.1. Classification (GTDB taxonomy): domain Bacteria; phylum Bacillota; class Clostridia; order Lachnospirales; family Lachnospiraceae; genus Acetatifactor. The sequence continues at coordinate 29,575 of CAJTSY010000038.1, read as the reverse complement.
TGCCTGACGAACTGACCTACAAGGACGGCGCCCAGGTGGCCTGCGGGTTCGGCACGGTTTACGAGGCCATCGAGAAGATCGGCGTCTGCGGAAATGACGCTGCGCTTGTAGTAGGACTGGGGCCTGTGGGACTGGCGGCCCTGATGCTTTCTAAGGCCATGGGGGCTGAGAAGCTCATCGGCGTGGAGATGAATGATTACCGTATCGAGCTTGCGCAGAAGCTGGGTCTGGTGGACCATGTGTTCAAGCCCGGTGCCGATACCCTGGAGAAAATCCTGGCGGTCACCGGAGGAAAAGGGGTGGAACGGGCCATCGACGCCTCCGCCAGTGACCCGGGCAGACAGCTTGCCATCCGCGCCGCCAGGGAATGGGGGAAGATTGCCTTCGTGGGAGAGGGAGGAACCTGCACCTTCAATCCCAGTCCCGACATCATCCACGGGCAGAAGACCATCTACGGTTCCTGGGTGACCTCCCTGTGGAAAATGGAGGAACTGGTGGAGCGCCTGGTCCGCTGGGGGATTCATCCGGAAGATTTGGTTACCCACGAGTTCCCCATCGAAAAAGCGGATGAAGCTTATCGGCTGATGGAAGAAGGTAACTGCGGCAAGGTGGCGGTGACATTCCCGGATTAAAAACCGTATGATGCATTCCTGCCCTATATTTCATGTGGCTGTTGGGGCAGGGGTCTTGCAGGAGGGCGAGGCGTCCACTCGTTATACCTTTCATCTGATCGTGAGTATATATTGGACAGTACAGCCGATTTTGCCGGGGCATGTCAGAAAAGACAGCCGATTTCCGGCGAAAGGAACCAGTGGGCTAATTGGAAAGGGCACATGGATATGGAAAGGAAAATAGAGCAAAGCAGAATCCCGGTTAGAACTCTGCGGGGCGGGGAGCGGATCCCCTGTCTGGGACTGGGGACTTTCGGTTCGGACAAATACGGAGCGGAGGAAATCGCGGAGGCGGTGTACGGCGCGGTGAAATATGGTTACCGGTTAATCGACTGCGCGTCGGTGTACCGGAATGAGGATAAGATAGGAAAGACACTGGAGCGCCTTTTTGCGGAAAAGGCGGTGGAGCGGAAGGAGCTGTTTATCACATCCAAGGTCTGGAACGACATGCACGGAGAGGGGAAAGTCCTGGAGTCCTGCAAAAAGAGCCTGGAGGATTTGGGACTGGATTACCTGGACCTGTATTTCGTCCACTGGCCTTTTCCGAACTACCATGCGCCGGGCTGCGGCGGGGATTCCCGGAATCCGGATTCCAGGCCGTTTTCGGTGGAGGAGTTCATGAATACCTGGCGGCAGTGCGAGGAACTGGTGGAGATGGGACTGGTGCGGCACATCGGCATGAGCAATATGACCATTCCCAAGATGGAGGCGGTCCTGCCGCTTTGTAGAATAGCTCCCGCCGCCCTGGAGATGGAGCTTCACCCCTCCTTTCAACAGCCGGAATTATTTGACTATGCGGTGGCTCGTGACATTCTGCCCATCGGATACTGCCCCATTGGCTCGCCTTCCAGGCCGGAGAGGGACAGGACCCCCGAAGATGTGGCGGACGGGGAACTGCCCGGGGTGGCGGCCGCGGCCCGGGCCCACGGGGTACATCCGGCTCTGGTCTGCCTGAAATGGGCGGTGCAGAGGGGACAGGTTCCCATTCCCTTTTCCGTGAAGGAAGCTCAGTATCAGTCAAACCTGAAATGCGTTACGGAGGATCCGCTTACGGAGGCGGAGATGGAGGCCATCTGCCGGGAGGACAGGAACTGCCGCCTGATTAAGGGACAGGTCTTCCTGTGGAAGGGCGCCCGGGGATGGGAGGATCTGTGGGATCTGTTGGATCCGGAGGGCGCGATCGTGCAGTAGGAAAAAGCAGAACGCAAAGGAAATGAGTAAGAGAAAGGAGAGGGATTTTATGTTAAAAGGAGTACCCAAGATTTTATCACCGGAACTGTTGCTGGTTCTGTAACACGAAAACTGAGAGGAGAATACCATGTATGATATGAAGCAATACCTGGACACCATAGAGGAAGTCATCGCGAAAGGCCCCTACCGGGCAAACTGGGAGTCCCTGTCCCATTACCGGGTGCCGGAATGGTACCAAAACGCCAAATTCGGCATTTTCATCCACTGGGGCATCTACAGCGTGCCGGGCTTCGGCAGCGAGTGGTACTCCCGGAACATGTACATAAAGGATTCCGCAGAATTCAAACACCATGTGGAGACCTACGGGAAGCACTCGGAATTCGGGTACAAGGATTTCATCCCCATGTTCACGGCGGACAGATTCGATCCCGACGCATGGGCGGAGCTGTTTGCCCGGGCGGGGGCCAGGTATGTGGTACCCGTGGCGGAGCACCATGACGGCTTCCAGATGTACGAGAGCGCCATTTCCCGCTGGAATGCCGCCGAGATGGGGCCGAAGCGGGACGTACTGGGACAGCTGAAGGAAAGCTGTAACAGGAAGGGGCTCCAGGTGGGGGCGTCAAGCCACAGGGTGGAGCACTGGTTCTTCATGAGCCACGGCAGGGAATATGACAGTGATGTCAGAGAACCCATGGAGAGAGGGGACTTCTACTGGCCCGCCATGCCGGAGCCCAAGGATCATTTCGACATGTACAGCGAACCCGCGCCCACGGAGGAATACCTCCAGGACTGGCTGGTGCGCTGCTGTGAGATTGTGGACAAATACCGCCCGAAAATCGTCTATTTTGACTGGTGGATTCAGCACTACGCGGTGAGGCCTTATCTGCAGAAATTTGCCGCCTATTATTACAACCGGGCGGCGCAGTGGGGCAGTGATGCCGTCATCAACTACAAGCATGACGCCTTCCTTTTCGGCACGGCGGTGCCGGACGTGGAGCGGGGGCAGTTTGCGGACGTGAAGCCCTATTTCTGGCAGACGGACACGGCCATCGCGCTGAATTCCTGGGGCTATACGGCCCGCAATGATTTCCGTCCCGCTCAGGATATCCTCTGCGACCTGGTGGATATCGTCAGCAAGAACGGCTGTCTGATGCTGAATGTGGGGCCCAGGCCCGACGGTACCATCACGGAGGAAGAGACAGCAGTGCTGTGCAGGATCGGGGAATGGCTGAAGGTCAACGGCGAAGCCATCTACGATTCCAGGATTTGGAGAAATTACGGGGAAGGCCCCACCCGGATTGTGGAAGGACAGTTCTCCGACGGCATCAAGAAGAACTTTACATCCCAGGATTTCCGGTTTACCACGGCAAACGGGTTCCTGTATGCCGTTGCCTTGAAATGCAGTGACGACGGGAACTATTGCGTCCGCTCCTTAAGTGTACAGGATGCCTCCAGGCAGGCCCATTTCAGCGGAATCATCGAGGATGTGGAGGTTCTGGGCTGCGGGGACAAGCCGGAGTGGCGCAGGGACGGGGAAGGCCTGCATATTCACAGCGGCTTTGTGAGCGACGCGCCGGTGACCTTTAAAATGAAACTGCGTTAGGAAGTATCTTCTGAAATCACCGCTCCCCCTTCCGGAGATACTCCCTTGGAGTCATTTTCATCACCTTTAAAAAAGCCCGGTTAAATGTGCGCATAGAATTAAAGCCTGAGGAGAAGGCGGCCTCTGTGATGTCAGGATCCGTCTCCAGAAGGCCGCAGGCATGCTCCACGCGCATCCCGTTGATGAAATCCGTGAAGCTGATTTTCATGCGTTCCTTAAAAAGGTGTGACACATAATACTTATTCAGATGAAGTTCCCGGGAGAGAATATCCAGGCTCAGGGGCTGTGTATACTTCTCCGAACAGAAGTGCAGGATATTCTTCACACTGTCATAACTGCAGGGGCTGGGCTGCAGTTCCATCAGCGGGAGCAGCTCGCACAGAAGCGCCAGCAGATAACCCTTGGCGGCCAGGCGGTCATAGGGGCGGTCTGAGAGGGCCTTTTCTATGATGGCTTCCATTCTGAGCCGAATGTCCGCGGGCAGCAGATCCTTTGGAATCACGGGGGACAGGGGGACTTTCTTCTGGAACAGATCCTTTAATTCTCCGAAAAAATCATTGGAAAAGATGACCATACTGCCCTGGCAGGGCTGAAGGTCGTGGTACAGGTGGATCTGGTTGGGGAAGGCGAGAAACAGATCCCCCGCCCCGATGAGGAATTCCCGGTAATCCAAAGTAGCCATACTGGCCCCCTCCGCCAGATAAGCCAGCTCCAGATGCGTGTGCAGATGGGGGATGGGGCTTAGGGATGTAAACGAAAAAGCCGACGATATGTCATTATTTCTGTTCTCAATCGTGTATCTCATCATTTTATTCCAACACCGCAATATTTGTCTGAAAGTTACCTGTTTCTGACTGGAATTATAAAGCAAAACAGGTAAAATGTAAATAGAAGTGAATCGAAAAAGAAAGGTGGAAACTGCAATGTGGAAAGAAAAGGTAGGCCTGCAGCTGTATTCCGTGAGAGAGAATCTGGAGAAAGATTTTGAGGGAACGCTGCGGAAGGTGAAGGAGATGGGCTACAGTGCCGTGGAATTCGCGGGATTGTACGGCAATGACCCGAAGAAAGTAAAGGAACTGTGCGGGGAGATCGGACTGGTGCCCCTGTCCGCCCATGTGCCCCTTCAGGAGCTGATGGCGGATCCCGAAGGGACGGTGGAGTGCTACGAGCAGGCGGGATGCCGCTATATCGTGATTCCCTATCTGACAGAGGAGTACAGGCCCGGGGCGGAGAAATTTGAGGAAGTCGTGAAGTATGCCAGGCTGTTGGGAGAGATCTGCGCCCGCAGGGGACTGGTTTTACAGTATCACAACCATGATTTTGAATTTGCAAAAATTGACGGTGCATATGCCCTGGATGTGCTCTACAGGGAGGTGGGGCCCGAGCTCCTGCAGACCCAGATTGATACCTGCTGGGTGAACGTGGCAGGGGAGGATCCGTCCGCCTATGTGAGAAAATATGCGGGCAGAATCCCCACCGTCCATCTCAAAGACTTTGCAGGAAGCAAGTCCGAAGGGATGTACGGCCTCATCGGAATGGAGGACAATGGGGAAAAGAGCGGCGCCTTCGAGTTCCGCCCCCTGGGTAAAGGGCTTCAGGACATCCCGGCCATCGTAAAGGCGGCTGTCGAGAGCGGCGCCCAGTGGCTGATCGTGGAGCAGGATGAGCCCAGCATGGGACTGGGCAGGATGGAATGCGCGCAGGAGAGCATCCGGTATCTGTCGGGCATTCTGGAGCAGTATTGAAATATGAGGGCAGTGAGATTCGACTGCTTTGATGGATCAGGGCAGGCATCAAGGACATATGAGAACATATTGCAATGAGAACAGAAAGGAACCGTTATGGCAGACAATATTTTAGACCGTTTTAAAGAAAATACAGAAGAAACCGTGATCGACACTTCCCGCAGGATGCGGGTGGGCATCATCGGCACGGGATGGATTGCTGAGGCGCATCTGGAGAGCTACAGGAATCAGCCCGATGTGGAGATCGTGGCAGGAGCAGACCTGGTGGAGGGGAAGGCGGAGGCGTTCTTCGAGAAATTCGGCATGAAAGAGGTAAAGTGCTACAGGTCACATGCGGAGATGCTGGACGACGAATCCCTGCATCTGGATGCCGTCAGCATCTGCACTTACAACAGGACCCATGCGGAATGTGCCATTTATGCGCTGAAAAAGGGCGTGAACGTGCTCCTGGAGAAGCCCATGTGCGTCACCCTGGAGGAGGCCTTGGAAATCCGCAGGGCCGAGAAGGAGAGCGGAAAGGTTCTCTCCATCGGTTTTCAGCCCAGGCTGGACGAGAACATGAAGATGATAAAGAAGATTGTGGAGAGCGGCAAACTGGGGAGGGTGTATTATATCCAGACAGGCGGCGGTAGGAGGAGAGGCATCCCTACCCCTTACGGAACCAGTTTTATCGAGGATAAGACAGCAGGAATCGGCGCTTTGGGCGATATCGGCTGTTACTCCCTGGACATGGTGCTCAATGCCATAGGATATCCGAAGCCTCTCACCGTGTCCGGTTATAAATCCGCGTTTTTCGGAACCCGCCCGGATTACTATCCGACGCACCCGGAGTATGCCGAAAAGTTTGAGGTAGACGATTTTGCGGCCGCATTTATACGCCTGGAAGGAGATATTGTCCTGGATTTCAGGATTGCCTGGGCCATGAATATGGATACCCCCGGCGACACCATCATCCTGGGCACGGAGGGCGGCCTGCGGATTCCTTCCACGGAGTGCTGGAACGGCAGCGTGGGCGGAGAGATGGTTCTGTACCAGGAGGTGTGCGGACAGCAGACGGAGACCAGGATTCCCATTATCGGTGAGAATAACAATAACTTCGGCCAGCTTTTCGACAAAAAGATCCGCTCCTTTATCGATGCCATCAAAAACCACACGGAAGCGCCGGTGCCCAGCTCCCAGATCATCTATAACCAGGCCATCATCGACGGCATCTTCAAGTCTGCCGAGGCGGGGCATGAGATTGAGATCACGATCCCGGAATGCTGAAGCGTAAGGACTGAAGAGCGGCAGAACTGAAGCGATTAGGGCCGAAGCGTGACAGACAATCAGGAAATGCACTTTTTCTACGGAGAAAGTGCATTTTTTTAGATGGAAGAAATGGATGCGGAGGGGTATAATATAGCCAAAGTATGGAAGAGAACTACGGAACCAGACGAAAAGGCATATCCGTCAGGGACGGACAAGGAGGTAATGGTATGACAGACGTCAATTACAGGAGGGAAATCGACGAGGCTGTAAGGGCAGGGCAGGAGGCGCTGGCATGTCTGAATGAAGCAAGGGACTGTCTGAACAGCGCGGGAAACTGGGGGATTGTGGACTTGCTTGGGGGAGGATTCCTTACCACCATGATCAAACGGTCCAGGATGAAGGATGCGGACAACCTGGTGCAGCAGGCCAGGGGCGCGCTGAAACGCTTCCAGAGGGAGCTGATGGATGTGGAGAACATTCCGGAATTACACATAGAGACAGGCGATTTTCTTACCTTTGCGGATTATTTTTTTGACGGCATCATAGCGGACTGGCTGGTGCAGTCCAAGATAAATGATTCCAAAAGGCAGGTGGAAAATGCCATTAGGAAGGTAAGTTATATTCTGGGGCAGCTTGGAAATCTGTAAGGGAAGCAGCAATCCGCACTGGAGTGGAACGGATTGCTGCATCTTTATGTTTACAGGCGGAAATTCTTCCTGGGATGTTTGGTGGCGAGAATATCCCGCTGCTTGGACGTGGAGACATGGGTGTATATTTCGGTGATATGGATGGAACTGTGTCCAAGCATTTCCTGGATATAGCGGATGTCTACGTCCTCCTCAAGCAGGCTGGTGGCAAAGGTGTGGCGGAACATATGGGGTGTAATATGCATGTCTATGGAGGCAATGGCAGTATATTTGTTAAGCATCCTGCGGACTGACTGGTCTGAAAGAGCCCTGCCGTTCTGGGTGGCGAAAAAGTGCCCGCATTTCCGGATGCTCTCCGCAAAAGCCTCATGGTAAGTTTTCATGGCATCTATCACGTCCTTGTTCTCGATCTGGATATGTCTCTCCTTGGAACCTTTTCCGTAGATCAGGATATTTCCGTCGTCAAGGTTCACGTCATGTGACTTCAGGGAGCAGAGCTCGGAAATTCTCATTCCCGTGGCGAAGAGAACCTCGGTTACGGCGATGTCCCGGAGGACATTTTTGCGCTGGTAGCAGCTGTGGGTTTCCTCAAGCTGCCTGTACAGGGCGGAAAGAAGGGTTTCTATGGTGTGCAGGGGAATGGTTCTGGGAAGAATGGCCGGTTCCCGGAAGCGCACCTGTATTTTGTTAAAAGGGTTCCGGTCAATAAGATCCTTATATTCAAAATAATGGAAAAGCGCTTTTACAGAAGCTATTTTACGCTTAACCGTTTTTGGCTTATACTGCTGGTGGAGGTTTCGGATGAAAGCCTCCAGCATGTCGGAGCTGATTTCCTGCACTTCGGAGCAGGGAATCCGTGCCTGGAACTGTGTCAGGTCGATCTGATAGGCCTTCAGCGTTTTTTTGTCCAGGCGTTTCTGGTTTCTGCAGTAATCCATGTAGTTTTGAATATTCTTTTGTAAGTTGTTCATAGGGAACCTCCTTGTTTTTTTCCAGTTTATCAAAAAAGTAGGGAACAGGATGGAATAACTTGCAAACTTTTATTGAAATCGACGGACGGATATGATAGTATTAGTACGTTCTTCTTTTTAGATGCAAAGGTTTGGTGGAGTATTGAATGGAAAAAAGGATTCAGAGGATAAATGCAGTCCGCATTACAATAGAACGCAGGAAACTGGCCAGGGATAAGAAAAGTATCCAGAAGATATTTGAGGTATTGGAAAAATGCCAGATTCCCTGTGAGTGTATGGCTATCAACATCGACTGGCTGGCAATCGTGGTAAGGGAGGCAGAGCGCGGGAAGATAAGCGGGTTTGCCGCCAACCTTGAGCAGGAGCTGAAGCAGACCGAGGTTTACATAAACGGGGATATTATCATGCTCTATATTGAGAACGCACAGATGACGTCCCGCAGGATAGGCATGATTGTTTCAAGTCTGGCCATACAGGATGTGGATATTATCATGCAGCGCTATATCAGGTGCGAAGACAGGCTTGTATTAGGTGTTTCGGCGGATACGGCCGACCGGGCGGGGGAGATTATTGCGGAGATTATGGATTCAGATTTATACCTGTCTGTCTGACAGCTTTACGGGAAAACGGTGAAGCTGTTTTCTTTTGCATTTCAAAGGGAATTTTTCTGGAACTGTTCGTAATATTTCTCGTCTATTATGGAAGGAAACCATGGGGGCTGGCAGAGGGCGCAGGGCTCTGGAAAGCGCTGCCGCAGGGCGGGTTTTAGAATGGGTGTATGAACTGGAGGGCAGCACCATGGGTAACTGGAGGAGGAGAGAAAAATGAGAAAAAGAATGGTTGTACTGCTATCCCTTGTTGGGCTGCTGCTGTGCGGGTGCCAGGGGGGAGAAGCGCCTTCCGGGGCAGGTTCCGGAGGGGAATCCGGGACCGCAGGGATGGCAGACGGGGCAGGTGCCTCGGACGGAAGCGGAACGGAAGTCGGAACGGAGAACGGCGCGGGAGCCGCGGACGGAAGCGGAACGGAAGTCGGAGCGGGAGCCGCGGACGGAAGGGGAACGGAAAGCGGAGCGGGAACTTCGGACGGAAGGGGAACGGAAAGCGGAGCGGGAGCCGTGGACGGAAGCGGAACGGAAGTCGGAGCGGGAACTTCGGACGGAAGCGGAACGGAAGGCGGAGCGGGAACTTCAGAACACAGCGGGAAAGATGCGGCTGCCGGGGAGGAGGCGGTACAGGGAGGTCCTTACGGACAGCTTTCCCTGTGTATACCGGAAGGATGGAGCCATGAGACCTATTCCACGGACAGCGCGGAATCCTATGGCAACAGATACGGGATCCGTTTTCATCCGGAAGGCGCGGCCCAGGGATATGTGGAGCTGATGTATGAAGAATTTTTCGGAGTCTGCGGTACGGGACTGGAGAGCCGGGACGCTGTCATTGCCGGAAATACGGTGAGCATCGGGACATATGACGGCCATCCCTATTGGAATTTTATCTGTTTTCAGGGAGAAATGGACGGTGTGGTGGCCGTAGCTTACGATGTTGGGGACTGGTGGGGAACTTATGGGGACCAGGTCATGGAGATTCTGGACACGGCTGTCTACGATCCGGATATCCGGGAAGGCGGAGCCTGGATTTTTAAGGAGGACTCCGAGATTGAGAAAATCGGCCTGAACCTGTCTCTTAGAGGAATATCTGCAACAGGGGCAACCCTTGTGTTCAACCAGTATGATCGGAAAGCCCCCACAGGCTCGCTGCAGTTTGGGGATGACTATGTGATAGAGAGACTGCGGGACGGAAAGTGGGAGGAAGTGCCCGTGGTGGTGGTGGGAAATTACGGTTTTAACGCCGTTGCCTATGTCATGGCTCCCGGCGAAGCCACCGAAAAGGAACTGGACTGGGAATGGCTTTATGGGGAGCTTGAACCGGGGGAGTATAGAATCAGCAAGGGGGTGGACGATTTCCGGGGAACCGGGGATTATGACAAATACACGGTGTATGCCTATTTTATCCTGAACTGAGGAGGATGGAATATTCCGGTGAAAACCGAAAGAATCTTCTCCCTGTCTGTTCCGTTCCGGTAAGTTTTGTACTATAATAAGGACAGAACCGTATACAGGACAGTCAGCCATGGAGAGAGCCGGAGAGGCAGTGCTTCAGTGAGCCGGCGAAAACGCCATGGTACAAAGGAGAAAGGGATGCAGGTTGAGGATTACAAGAACAAGGGGCTGACCCTTCTGAAAAAAGGACAAAGGGGCATCATTCATGCCATTTTCAGCCGTTTTGGGCTGATGCTGCTGATGCTGGTGGCGCAGATGATGTTCCTGATCGGGATTTTCCAGTGGTTTGAGGAGTTTCTGCCTCATTTCCTGGGGGCAATGGTATTGATTTCATTTGTCATGGTGGTGTACCTCTTAAACAGCGGGATTAATCCGACGGCCAAGATTACCTGGCTTATGGTGCTCATTCTCATGCCGGTGTTCGGGGTGCTGCTGTTTTCCTTTACCCAGAGCGATATCGGCCACCGGGCCCTGAAGAAAAGGATCGACCAGATCATCACGGAGACAAGGGAGGCCATACCCCGGCAGGAGGCCGTGATGGAAAGGTTTTCCGAAGAAAACAGGGGGGCGGCTGCCCTGGCGCACTATATGGAAAGGAGCGGCTGCCATCCGGTTTATGAAAGGACGGCGGTGACTTATTTTCCCCTGGGGGAGGACAAGTTTGAGGAGATGCTTGTGCAGCTGGAGAAGGCGGAGCATTTCATTTTCATGGAGTATTTTATTGTGAGCGAAGGGCTCATGTGGGGAAGAATCCTGGAGATACTGGCCAGGAAAGCAGCCGGGGGCGTGGATGTCCGGCTGATGTATGACGGAACCTGTGAATTTGCCCTGCTGCCCCGGGATTATCCCAGGCGGCTTGGAGAGCTTGGGATCAAGTGCAAGGTATTTGCGCCGGTGCTGCCCTTCATCTCAACCCATTACAATTACCGGGACCACAGGAAAATCCTGGTGATCGACGGGCATACAGCCTTTAACGGGGGCGTGAACCTGTCGGATGAATATATTAATCTTACATCCAGGTTCGGCCACTGGAAGGACACTGCAGTAATGGTGAAGGGGGAGGCGGTGAAGACCTTTACCCTGATGTTTCTGCAGACCTGGGAGATCGACGAGAGGAAGGACGAGTCGGCTCATTTCCTCTCCTATCCCGTGTGCCCGGCAGAAGGGGCGGGGGGTTATGTGATTCCCTACGGGGACTGTCCCCTGGATAATGACAAGGTGGGGGAAAGGGTGTACATGGATATCCTGAACCGGGCGTCTGAGTATGTACATATCATGACACCCTACCTGATCCTGGACGGGGAGATGGAGACGGCCCTGAAGTTCGCCGCGGAGAGAGGAGTGGAGGTAGTGGTGGTGCTGCCGGGAATTCCGGACAAGCCCATACCTTATGCCCTGGCCAAGACCCATTATGCCTCCCTGTTGGAGTCCGGGGTAAAAATATATGAATATACTCCGGGATTTGTCCACGCGAAAGTGTTCGTCAGCGATTCCCGGGAGGCTGTGGTGGGAACCATCAACCTGGATTACCGCAGCCTGTACCATCATTTCGAGTGCGCCACTTACATGTATGCCACGGACTGCATTCCGGATATCGAGGCGGATTTCCGGGAGGTGCTGACAAAATGCAGGCAGGTGACGCCGGAGACCGTCAGGAAGGAAAAATGGACTGTGAAGCTTACCGGACATCTGATGAAGGCGGTTGCGCCGTTATTGTGAAAGTCTTCAGACCGGATTCTGCGGCACAGCAGGGCTCGATGCATGGGAGTTATCGCGACCCCATGGCCTCCGGGGGGTTATAGTGACTCCATGGCCTCCCGGGGGGAGGAGCCGTACTCCTTCTGGAAGGCCCTGTAAAAGGAGGAGTAGTCCCGGAATCCGGCCTCCAGTGCGGCATCGCCGATGCGCATCCCCTGGCTGTGCAGTTCCCGGACTTTTGTCAGCCTTTTCCGGCGGATATACTGGTGGACAGTAAGCCCCGGTGGAGCTCATGTTTGCGTATGACGATCAGATCCCCGGGCTCCAGGGTGTACACGTTGTCCTCCACAATGTATTTTGCGTCCCCTTCCAGAAACAGCAGGATCTCATATTCATTGTGGTTGTGGAGCACAAAGTGGGCATTGGTGGGGCAGGCGGTGTAGGATTCAGAGATGTTGTAACAGGATGCCATGGAGGATACCTCTCTTTTTTCTTTTCGGTCTGTGCCAGACCCTTTTCCAGTCTATACTAATGGAACAAGAATTGCAATGTTTTTCGCAATAAATAGTATGTTAATTGTAAAAAGGATGTATTATGATGTAGGAGACAGATGGGATGGAAAGGGAAGCAGGCCCGGAAGCGGAGGGACAGCAGGCCCGGAAGAGAGAAGGAAAACAGGGCTGCAGGAGAACGGATGGCAGAGCCGGAAGGAGGACGCAGAATGAAATATGGGAAAATAAGCGGTTTTTCAGACGAGATCACGGATAATGTGGAGATGCAGTTCAGGGTTCTGAACAAACTGGGAATCGGGTTTTTTGAGCCCAGGGGAATCGACGGGAAGAACATCGCTTCCCTCTCGGATGCGGAGACAGGGGAGCTGAAGAAAAAAATGGACGCCTATGGAATAAAAGCTTCTTCCATCGGATCCCCCATCGGCAAGGTGAGGCTGGAGGACGACTTTGAAGCCCACTTTGAACAATTTAAGAGGGTGGTGGAGACTGCGGGGAAACTGGAGGCCGGATACATCCGTATGTTCAGCTTTTATCATCAGGGCGGGGAGTGGACCGGACCGCAGCGGGCGGAAGTCCTGGCACGCCTTGGCAGGATGATCCGCTATGCGTCGGAGCATGACGTGATACTGCTTCACGAGAATGAGAAGGATGTTTACGGGGACACCATAGACCGCTGCGCGGACCTGATGGAGGAACTGGGGGGCACGCATTTCAAGGCGGTGTTCGACCCGGCTAACTTCGTGCAGTGCGGGCAGGATACGAAAGAGGCGTATAACAGGCTGAGGGACCATATTGCTTATGTACATATCAAGGATGCGCTTTTCAGGGACGGCCGCGTGGTTCCTGCGGGAGCCGGGGACGGGAATCTGGAATATGTGCTTGGCTCCCTCCTGGAAAGCGGGTATGAGGGATTTTTAAGCCTGGAACCCCATCTGGGAAGTTTTGCGGGGCTTGCGGATCTGGAACTGGACGATAAGATGCTGCAGCTTCCGGAGGGCGGAGAGGGAACCTTTACCCTTGCGTACCGCGCACTGGAGGAGATCCTGGACCGGATCCCGCAGGCAAATATTTTATAATCAAGTATATAATATATTCACTTTTCTTAAAAGGTAGTAAAGATAAAGAGAAGAAACAGAACAGGAATAAGAAAAACAATAAAGACACCAAGATGCAGAAAGAAGGAGATCACCGCTATGGAGAAGTTAAAGTTAGGCGTTATCGGTTTCGGAAACATGGGTACGGGACATGTGGGAAATGTGACAGGCGGCAAAGTGCCGGAGATGGAGATAGGGGCCATCTGCGACATCTCCCCTGTCAGACAGGAGGCTGCCAGAAAGCAGTATCCGGAAATCCCGGTTTTTGCCTCCGCGGGGGAACTGTTTGAGAGCGGACTATGCGACATAGTCATTATCGCCACCCCTCATTATGACCATCCGGCCCTGGCCATGGAGGCCTTCCGGCACGGGCTTCATGTGATTACGGAGAAGCCTGCGGGCGTGTATACCCGGCAGGTAAAGGAGATGAATGCGGCAGCCGCCTCCTCGGGCAGGCTCTTCGGCATCATGTACAACCAGAGAACCAACCCGGTGTACCAGAAACTGCGGGAGATGATTCGGAGGGGAGAACTGGGGCATATCAAGAGAATCACCTGGATCATTACGGACTGGTACCGGCCCCGGGCCTATCATGACAGCAGTACCTGGCGTTCCACCTGGCAGACGGAGGGAGGCGGCGCCCTGATCAACCAGAACCCCCATCAGCTGGATCTGTGGCAGTGGCTTTTCGGCATGCCGGACAGAATCTATGCCAGGGCAAGTTTCGGAAAGTACTACGATATTGAAGTAGAAGATGACGTGATGGCTTATTTTGAGTATGACAACGGCACTACGGGGGAATATATTACTTCCACAGGGGAAGCGCCGGGAACCAACCGACTGGAGATTGCCTGCGATATGGGGAAGGTGGTCATAGAGAACAACAGGATCCTTTTCCACCGCAACATTGTGTCGGAGAGGGAATTCAACAGGATCAACACGGAAGCCTTCGGGAAACCGGAGTGCTGGGAGTGCAATATTCCTGCGGACTTTTCCGGCGGCCCGCAGCATGTGGGAATCCTCAATAACTTTGCCTCTGCGGTTTTAAGGGGAACAGAGCTTCTTGCGAAGGGGGAGGAGGGCATCCTGGGGCTGACCATCTCCAACGCCATCCACCTGAGCGCGTGGACCGGGGAGACCGTGGATGTTAAGCATTTCCCGGACGACAGATTTTACGAGCTCCTCCAGGAGAAGATCCGGACATCCACCGTGGTGAAGAAGGAATCCCAGGTGATTTCGGATACCAGCAATACATATTGAGGCAGCACAGAAGGAAAAAATCGGGAAAGAAAGGATTGAACAGCCATGGACAGAAGGATAGGCGCACAGTATTACACAGTGAGGGATTATACGAAAACCATAGGGGACTTTGAGGAGACCTGCAGGAAGGTCAGCGAGATAGGCTACAAGACCGTCCAGATCTCCGGGACACCTCTGGCAGCGGCAGAGATGAAGAAGGTTTTGGACCATTACGGCCTGGAAGTGGTCACCACCCACAGAAGCTTTGACGATTTCCAGAAGGACCTGGGGGAGATCATGGACTACAACCGTACCCTGGGATGCCGGCTCTGCGGGGTGGGCTGCATGCCCGGATGGGCCAGAGAGAGCGGGGAGTCGCTGGGCCGCTTTATCCGGGAGGCGGATGAAATGGCAGGGAAGCTTGGGGCGGAGGGGCTGTATTTCGGATATCACAACCATGCCCTGGAGTTTGCCAGAATCGACGGCAGGTTCATCATGGACCGCCTGATAGAGGAGACGGATCCGGAGAATTTCCGTTTTATCGTGGATACCTACTGGCTCCAGGCAGGTGGGATGAATCCCGCTTCTTTCATCCGGAACCTGGGAAGCAGGGCCATGGCCATCCACTTCAAGGATCTGAAGGCAAACGCGGACAATACCACGGAAATGGCCGAGGTGGGAGAGGGAAGCCTCGACTGGGACGGCATCATAGCGGCATGTGAGGAAGCGGGGGCAAAATGGGCTCTGGTGGAGCAGGATGTGTGCAGGCGAGATCCCTTTGTATCCATGAAGATGAGCTATGACTACCTGGCCGGAAAGGGATTCTGCTGAAAATGAAAAATGTGTGCATAGTAGGATACGGGGCCATAGGACCCATACATGGAATGGCCCTGGAACAGACGAAACAGGCGCGGCTGTACGGAGTCTGCGATATCGACCCGGAGAGGCGCAGGCTGTGCAGGGAAAAGTACGGCGCGGCGGAATATGCGGATTTTGACGCTGTGCTGGCGGACAGGGCAGTGGACAGCGTCCATATCTGTACGCCCCACTGGCTCCACTATGAGATGATACAAAAGGCCCTGGCAGCCGGGAAGGATGTGGTGGCGGAAAAGCCCGTCACCAGAACCCGGCAGGAATGGACTGCCCTGAAGGCACTGGAGGATGCGGACCGGGTCTGTGTGGTGCTCCAGAACCGTTTAAACCCCTGTATCCAGAAAATGTGGGAGCTGATTCAGGAAGGAAGCCTGGGGTCGGCCAGGGCCTTCAGGGCGGTTCTGACCTGGAGCAGGGACCGGGCTTATTACGGGAGCGGGGAATGGCGGGGCAGGTGGGCCACGGAGGGAGGCGGACTCCTGATCAACCAGGCCATCCACACCCTGGACCTTATCGGTTATCTGCTGGGGGATATCCGGAAGGTGAGGACGGACATGTGCAACCATACCCTGGAGGGGGTTATCGAGGTGGAGGACACCCTGGCGGCCCACCTGGAACTGGAAAGCGGGGTCAGGGGCGTCTTTTTCGCCACCAACGGGTACAGTGAGAACCCGGCGCCTTTCCTGGAGATCTCCTTTGAAAAAGGGGTGGCCAGGTACATGGACCAGAAATTGTGGGTAAACGGCTGTCTGGCGGCGGAGGATGCTCCTGCGGCAGCCGGGAAGGATTACTGGGGCAGGGGACATGAGAGGCTGATTCAGAGATATTATGACGAGGGGGAATATTTCAGCATCTTTGACGCTGAAAATACCATGGAGACAATGTTTTCCATGTATGAGGACGCGTATCGGGGAAAGGGGGAACTGTGACAGCCTATCCCCGGGCGAACTGTGGATGACTCTCCGGAGAAGGGTTTTCCGCAGGGAAGTGTGGAAGCTTTTCTGCGGAAAACTCCTGGGGGTGGGGTCACCGTGCAGTCAGCACCCAGGTTTCAAACCACCTTAAATATTTGTCCACGAAGGCCGCTTCCACCGGTCTTCCGGACAGCACCGGATAAAAGAGGAGAAACAGTCCCACGGCCACGGCGCCATACAGGATAAGTATGGCGGTAAAGGCCCGGGGGGCTTTTTTTCTGTACTGTCCAAGGCAGTGCACAATCATCAGAACCATAAAGGGGACACAGGGAAAGTAGTGGTAGATGAAGGTGATCCTTGTGACGAAAAACCAGGGGAGGTACTGCGCCATATAACCGGTGACCAGGAAGGAGGCTTTCCCGTCGTTTTTTTTGATCCACAGCCAGACCATGCCAAGGAAGGCGGGTATCCCCATCCACCATACCGCCGGATTGCCGAAGGCGCTGATTCCTTCCCGGAGGCCAGTGTCTTCCAGACCCGAACGGATGATGCGTGAATAGTACCAGACCGGCCGTTTCATAAGAGGCCATTCATACCAGGGCGACGAGAATGCATGGGTGGACTCCAGGCCGCTGTGGTAACTGTACATGGTGTACTGGTTGTACAGTGCCCGGCCTATGAGCCCCCGGCCGGAATAGTCCCGGAAGGGCAGGTAGGAAAGCAGGTACACCGCCAGGGGAACCAGTACAAAGAACACAAGGCAGAATAAAACGGTGCGCCTGGTGCAGGGAACAAACCGTTCCAGAATCTGCCGGTGGCTGATGCCCGCGGTCTCACCGTAAGGATCTTCCCCGGCATAAACGTATTCCTGATATCTTCTGTACAGTACGGCGAAAAAGATGACAGCCAGCCCGCAGCCTGCATATACGCCCGTCCATTTACAGGCGATGCCCAGGCCCATTGCAGTCCCGCAGGCTCCCAGGGGAAGCAGGGTCTTTTTCAATTCCGTGTCATAGAAGCTCAGGCGGCTGTACCGGTACATGAAATAGTACATGAGCAGGACAAAGAAGGTAATGTACACGTCTATGGTGGCGATCCTGGTCTGGGTAAAGTGCATAAAATCAAAGGCAAACAGTACGCAGGCCAGGGAGGACAGGGCCGTGCTGCCGGACAGCCGCCTGGCGAACAGGTACATCAAAGGCACCATGGCGATGCCAAATAGCGTGCCCGCGATCCGCCATCCGAAGGGATTCATGCCGAAAACGGCCACTCCCAGGGCGATGAAGATTTTGCCCAGGGGGGGATGGGTGTTTTCGTAGGAGATGAGCCCGTGGAGAAACTCGTAGGCCGTGCGTCCGTGGTAAATCTCATCAAAATACATGCTGTTGCGGCAGGTGCCCTCTCCCGGATAGAGGGCGCCTTCGTCAAAGAGCCCCTCGTAAAAGGAGGCAAACCGGGGAAGCAGGGGATTTCCCTCCCGATCCAGGAAAACGAATTCCAGAAGGGATGCCTGGGTGTCCTCCAGGGTCAGTTTCAGATGGGTCATGCCTGTATCCACACTGAGGGTCTGCCAGGTAAAGACATTGTCCAGCTTGATTTCGCCAAAAAGAGTCCAGTCGTCGGAAGCATCCTCCTTGCCTTCCAGTGTGAAAGTCCTGCCATGCCATGGGGCAATGTAGTAGGACAGGGACACAGGGGCCGTGCCGCCGAAATCAAACTCCAGGGACTGGCCCTGGACCATGTCATAGGAAGTCGCGGGCACCTGCCGGTCACCCAGGCCGTAGAGGGCAAAGCAGGCGTAGAGCAGGGTTACGGCAGACATGGCCAGCAGGTCGGCCTTTTTCAGGGGCGCCGCAGGGCGGGAGGGCCGGGGGACGCGGCCCTTGCGGAAGGCGGTATCCGGTTTTGAGTTTTCCGGAAGGGCGTCCGGTTTGTCCAGGGCATTTCCCCACACAGTCTTTTGGCCGTGGATTTGTCCGGAAGACGTTTTTCCAATCCAACAGAGTCGGTAAGCCGTATGAAACAGAAGTCCCCCGCACAGCAGCATTCCCGCGGACACTGCAAGGGTAAGCGGCGCCTTTCTGTCGTAGGCGGAAGGGTCATAGAAGAACAGCACATCCGCCGTATTGTAAAAGTGCAGCAGGGAAAAGAGGGCGTAGCACAGGTAAATGGGACGGGAAGGCCTGAAAATGTAGGCCAGCAGCAGGAGGAGGAGGCCGGGATAGAGATAACGCTCATGCATCCGCACGGAAAACAGGAAGATGCAGAAAATCATCACCGCGCCCAGAAAGGGGTACTTTTCCCGGTTCCTGCGGCTGCGCAGGCTTAAAGCGAGGACTGCTGCCACAGTGAGCACAATGGCTGCCCCGCCGATCATCCGGCAGGGAATACCCAGAACGGCAGTATCCTGGCTGACCCAGTTCATGCCCAGGAGTCCCCAGAGATTGCAGGCGTTGACGGCGGCGTAGGGATAGGATGCCACCGTGCTGAAATACTGCTCCCACACATTCCCCAGGCCGAAGGGCAGGCAGAGAATGACCATTCCCATGGCCACGGTGAGGGCCTGCAGACAGTTGTGGACAGCCTCCTGTATGCACGGGACGGCGCTTTTACCCGGGGTGCGGCTGCTGCGCGTTTCCGGAAGCACCCGGTCCAGAAAGCCCGCCAGGAGAACCGGGGCAAACAGCAGCATGTGGGGCTTGACCAGGATGCCCAGCCCGAAAACGATATAGGCCGCGTACATCCTGCCCCGGACAAGGTAAAGGCACATGAGGGCCGCAAGCAGCGCCAGGATGGAGTCCACCTGGCCCCACACGGATGAATTCAGGATGACGGCAGGGTTAAACAGGTAGGCAGCGGACAGGAAGAAGCCGGCACTGGCACAGCGTCTTCTGGAAGCCTTCCTGTACAGCAGCAGTCCGCAGCACATGTCGCAGAAAATGGAGGGAAGCCGCAGCAGCACCAGATGGGGGATGGAATAGTATTCTATACCGGCCAGATGCCGTATCCCCCCGATCAGCCACAGCACATACATATAGCCCGGCGGATAATCCGTGAACTGGTCCGGGGAGTAGAAACCGGAAGGGTGCACCTGGAAAATCCTGTCGGCCCATGCTGCAAAGCAGGCGGTGTCGTTGTCAAAACCCCTGGAAAGGGCGGCAGCCAAAAGACGCAGGGCAAATGCCGTTACAAACAGAATGAAAACAGCGTATTTCGGCATTTTTCCGGAAGTGCCCGCTCCTCTGTGGCAGATCATGAAAAGGAGGAAACCCGCAAGGGCAAAAAGATGAATGAAAATCATATACAGCCTCCTGGATAGTTTAAATTTGCCTCTTCATTATACCAAAAAGCCGGGGGGATGAAAAGGTGGAAGAGGAAATTGCGATAAAAGTTGTGAAAGTCACGAAAATTTAACAAATCAGGAAGCAAATACTATTGAGACGAATCTAACTTCTATGTTATAATGTTCCATGTCTGTGTGGGAAAACCACCGACGGGCGCATGTTCTCCACGGAAGGCAGTGTATTTGCGGCAGGAATGTACCGCGGGGGAACGGGGTCCGGACAGAATCGGGATGATTATGCATGAGCGCATATGTAAGTTTTGAAAATGTGAGTAAAATATACAGGACGGGCGAAGTGGAGATCCAGGCCCTTCATGAGGTGAATTTCCAGATTGAAAAAGGGGAATTCTGCGTTATAGTGGGGGCTTCCGGCGCCGGAAAGACTACAATACTGAATATCCTGGGCGGGATGGATACGCTCACCAACGGAAAGGTTTTCCTGGACGGGGAGGAAGTCTCATCCTTCCAGAAAAAGCAGCTGACCACCTACAGGCGTTACGATGTGGGTTTTGTGTTCCAGTTTTACAATCTGGTGCAGAACCTCACGGCCCTGGAGAATGTGGAGCTGGCGGCGCAGATCTGTAAAAACCCCCTGGATGCGGCCACAGTCCTGGAGGAAGTGGGCCTAAGGGACAGGGCGGGCAATTTCCCTGCTCAGCTTTCCGGGGGCGAACAGCAGCGGGTGGCCATCGCCAGGGCCCTGGCCAAAAATCCCAAAATCCTGCTGTGCGACGAGCCTACGGGGGCGCTGGATTACAATACGGGGAAAGCGGTGCTGAAGCTGCTCCAGAGCAGCTGCCGGGACATGGGGAAGACCGTAATCGTCATAACCCATAACCAGGCGCTGACTGCCATGGCGGACAGGATTATCACAGTTAAGAGCGGAACCATCGCCAGTATGGTTCTGAATAAGAATATCGTGGATGTGGCGGATATCGAGTGGTAGCGGGGATGGCCTCCGCAGGCTGCCGGAATCGCACCGGCAGGGCACAGGAGGATGACGGGAGAGGCGGATGGGAAAGAAGGGCATGGAGGGAATCAGAAAAACTACATTCAGGGAAATCAAATCCAGCTTTGGCCGGTTTATGGCCATTTTTGGCATTATTGCCCTGGGCGTGGGCTTTTTTGCAGGGCTGAAGGTCACAAAGCCGGCCATGCTCTCTACCGTGCGGGGATATCTGAGCGACCACGGTTTCTATGACTTCCGTCTGGTTTCCACGCTGGGGTTTACCCGGGAAAATGTGGATGCCTTCAGGACGGCCGGGGATGTGGAGGCGGCGGAGGGAAGCGTTTCCTTCGATGTGCTCTACAACCTGGAGGACGGAAGCCAGGGCGTGGTGAAGGCCCTCACCGTGACGGAGGAGCTGAACACGATGAAGCTGGTTTCCGGCAGGATGCCCCGGGAGGAAAACGAGTGCGTGGTGGACAGCGCAATGTTAGGAAAGTCTGATATCGGCGCCGTCATTTTCCTGTCGGAGGACAATGACGGGGAGACCCTGGAACATTTTTCCTGCAGGGAATATACGGTGGTGGGCCTGGTACAGTCCCCGCTCTATCTGCAGTACGAGAGGGGGAATACCACACTGGGGACGGGCCGGTTGTCTGGCTTTATCGGCCTGCTGCCCGAGGGATTTGACACGGACTATTTTACGGATGTTTATGTAAGGTTCCGCCAGGATTACGGGCTGTACAGTGAGGAATATGAGGCGCTGACGCAGGAGAAGGAAGGAATCTGGGAGAAACTGGCCCGGAGGGAGGCCCTTGCAAGATACGAAGAGCTCCTGGAGGACACCGGGGAGGAAATTGCGCAAGGGCGCGGCGAACTGGAGGAGAAGAGGACCCAGGGGGAGGGGGAACTGGCAGATGCCGCCAGGGAGCTGGAGGAGGCGCAGGCGCAGCTTGAGGAGGGAGAGCGGCAGCTTGCTGAGGCCAGGCGGGAACTGGAAGAAGGGGAGCAGACCATCCGGGAGAACGAGAAGGAGATAGCGGATGCGAAGGTCGTTATAAGGGAAAAGGAAGCGGAACTGAACCAGGGGGAGGCCACCCTGAAGGAGAAGGAAAAGGAACTTGCGGATGCCAGGAAGCTGGTGGACAGCAATGAAGTAACCCTGCGGAGCGGGGAAAGGCAGCTTGCGGACGGCAAGGCCGAACTGCGCAGCAAAAAGGAATCCGTGGAAACCATGAGGACCCTGGTGAATGAGGGGAAGGTCCAGATCGATATCCAGGCCCAGGAGCTGGCCAGGCAGAAGGCCCAGCTGCAGGCAAAGGTGGATGCGGGGGAGATATCGGAGGAGGCTCTAAACGTGGCGTTGGCCCTGATTGAAAGCGGGGAACAGACCCTGGAGGGCTACAGGCAGAGGCTGGCAGAGACGGAAGCCCAGCTTGCGGAAGGGGAGCAGCAGCTGGAGGCGGCCTGGCAGCAGGTAGCGGAGTCCGAGCAGCAGCTCAACAACGGGTGGCTTGCCCTGGCGGATGCGAAACAGCAGCTCTCGGACGGACAGATTGCCCTGGCGGAGGGAAAACAGGAAATCGCAGACGGGCGCAGGGCCATAGAGGAGGCCCGGGATGAACTGGAGGAGGGGGAGCAGGCCCTGGCGGAGGGAAAGCTGGAACTGGAGGAGGGCCGCAGCACCCTGGAGGAAAAGGAAGCGGAGTTTGAGAAGGGAAAGCAGGAATACGAGGAGGGAAGGAAGGCATACGAGGATGCCAGGAAGGAATTTGACACCGGCATAGCACAGGGGGAGGAGGAACTGGCAGATGCGGAAAGCGCCCTTGCGGAACTTGGGGAGCCGGAGGTCTATGTGTTGGGACGGGATACCAACATCGGCTATGTCTGCTTTGAAAATGATTCAAATATTATAGAAGGAATCGCCAATATTTTCCCCGTGTTTTTCTTTCTGGTGGCGGCTCTGGTGTGCATAACCACCATGAACCGCATGGTGGAGGAACAGAGGACCCAGATCGGCGTGCTGAAGGCCCTGGGCTACGGGGAGGGGGCCATAATGTCAAAGTATATGGCCTATTCCGGTCTGGCGGCGCTGTCAGGCTGTGTGTTCGGCTTTTTTGCGGGAACATGGGCCTTTCCAAAAATCATATGGTTCTGCTATGGCATTATGTACAGGGCGGACGCGATTGTCTATGTATTTGACTGGAAGATGGCGCTGATATCCCTGGCGGTGTCCCTGCTGTGCTCCATCGGTACCACATGGCTGTCTGTCAGGGCGGAGCTTAACCAGGTGGCGGCAGCGCTGATGCGTCCCAAGGCGCCCAGGGCGGGCAAGCGTGTACTGTTGGAGCGTATATCCTTCGTGTGGAAGAGGCTGGGGTTCCTGCGCAAGGTATCCCTGCGCAATATTTTCCGGTACAAGAAGAGACTGTTTATGATGGTGCTCGGGATCAGCGGATGCACGGCCCTGCTTGTGACAGGTTTCGGCATCAAGGATTCCATTGCGGATGTGGCGTCCCGGCAGTTTCGGGAGATCCAGACCTATGACATCGGCATTTCCCTGAAGGAAGCCGCGGACGGGGAGTTTGCGGAAGAGCTGGAGGGGATGGAAGGGGTGGCGGAATACACCTTTGCCATGGAGAAAAATATGGATTTTGTGTCGGAGGAGGGCGTGAAATCCATTTACCTGGTTGCGGGGACGAAAGAAGGAATGGCGCCCTTTTTGAACCTGCATACCACAAAGGACGAACAGGTGCAGTACCCGGGGACGGGGGAGGCAGTTATTACCAACCGGCTGGCGGAGGATTATAATGTCCGGATCGGTGATATCATAACACTGAGGGACGAGGACCTGGAGACGTTCCAAGTTAAGGTATCCGGTATTTACGAAAATTATATTTATAATTACGTCCATATTTCCGAGGATACCTGGCAGGATATGTCAGGGGAGGAGCCGGAGAGGAAGACGGTATACCTCAACATGAAAGTCCGGGAAGGGGAGGAGTCTTCTCCCGCGGGGGTTTCCGCCCATGAACTGTCCGCGGAACTGATGAAGCTGAAGCAGGTGTCAAATGTGACGGTTAACGCGGATTTTATGGAGCGGATCGGCAACATGATGGCCAGCCTGGACATCATTGTGGTCGTGGTCATCGTATGTGCGGCGGGACTGGCCTTTATAGTGCTCTACAATCTGACCAATATCAATATTACGGAGCGGGTTCGGGAGATTGCCACCATCAAGGTCCTGGGCTTTTACAGGCGTGAGACGGCGGCGTATGTTTTTCGTGAGAATATCATGCTGGCTTTGATGGGGATGGCTCTGGGAATGGTTTTGGGGCATTTCCTCCATATATTTGTAATGAGTGAAATCAAGGTGGATCTGATGTCCTTTGACATCCGGGTGAAGCCGATGAGTTTTGTGTACAGCGGGCTGCTGACCCTGGGCTTTGCATGGTGCGTGAACAAGGCCATGGAGGGAAAACTGGAGAAGATCAGCATGACGGAATCATTGAAGAGTGTGGATTAATGGGCAGGAAAGGACTAAGGAAAATGAAGTTTGATATGCATTGTCACACAAAAGAGGGATCCCTGGACGGAAAGGTTCCCATTGAGGAATTCGCGGCGGCGCTTAAGGAGAAGGGCTTTGACGGAATGCTGGTCAGCGACCATGATTCCTATAAGGGTTACCGTGTCTGGAAAAAGGTGAGGGAGCAGGGACGGGACAAGGGCTTTCTTGTGCTGAAGGGTGTGGAATACGACACCATAGACGCAGGGCACATTCTGGTGATCATGCCGGAAAATATTAAACTGAAAATTCTGGAACTCAGGGGGCTGCCGGTGCAGTTCCTCATAGACATTGTCCATAAAAACGGGGGAATCCTGGGACCGGCCCACCCCTGCGGGGAGAAGTACTTAAGCATCACAAACACCAGGAAACACAGAAACCAGCTGGCGGTGATGGATAAATTTGACTTCCTGGAAGGGTTTAACGCCTGTGAGTCGCCGGAGAGCAATGCAGGGGCCCTGGCCATTGCGGAAATGTATGACAGGCCTGTCTTTGGCGGAAGTGATGCCCACAAGCCTGACTGTATAGGTCTTGGGTTTACGGAATTTGCCGGAAAGATCACCTGTGAATCAGACCTGATCCGGCTGGTGAAGGAAAAGGGAAGAGAGGCTTGTGTCTGCGGCGGGGAGTATTACCAGCGCACTACAAAACAGAAGATCGGCAGGGCCAACAGCCTGCTGGTGGACGGGTTCTGGTTTTACAACCACCTGGGAAGCATGATGCGGTACCGGAAGAGGATACGGGAGCTGCGCAAGTATTATATCCGGGTAAAATGACCGGAGAACTGTTACGGAATTATTGCAATTTTAGGTGTTTTTTCGCTGTAATTCATAAAATCTTAAGGTGCATTTTTGAAATAGTATGATATACTCAATATGTGGCGTTTTGCAGGCTGCGTATTGAGTATTTCCCTGTAAAGCTTCTCCGGTTCCGGCTGAGTTTATGCAAAAGGGAGCCTGGTGCGGCGCCTGTGCAACGGATACAGGAAGGATTGTGGTGTATATGAAAAAAAGAATCAGAAACGATATGAAAAACTTTTCGTGCGGTCTCAAAACGGGACGGCGGCTGGCTGCGCTGGCAGTGGCGGCGGTGATGGCTGTTTCGCTGGCGGCCTGCGGCAAATCCGGGGACTCCGGTGAAAGCGCACGGAAGAAGGAATGGGCATATGTACCGGAATTTCTCACCGTGGAAGGGGAGAATGTCAGTTATTATGACATGCAGATCGTGGGAGAAGACATTTATTACATTTCCTGGGACTGGGATGAGGAATCGGGGACCAGCGGCCAGAGCGTATGCAGGTACTCCCTGGCGGACAAAAGCCTGACCACCCTTCCCATTGTGTGGTCGGAGGAGATCGGCCAACAGAGCATTAACAGGGCATATTTCCTGGAGGACGGAAGCTTCTATGCCATTGTGAATTCCTATTCTGAGGATTACAGTGAGAGCTGGCAGGCCCTGGACAAATTTGACGCAAAGGGAACCCAGGTCTTTTCCAAGGATACAACGGACCAGTGGGGGGATACATACACGGACAGGCTGGTTGTGGACGGCGAGGGACGGGTCTATGTCACCGGTGACGGCGTGGTGTGGCTCTATGACGCGGATGGGAATGAGAAGGGACAGGTGACCCTGGAGGGCGCCAATGTCTGGATCGACAAGGTCGCCTGCGGCAAGGATGGCAGGGTTTATCTGGGGTATGACAATTATGACGGAAATAGCAGCAGTTATTTCCTGGCGGAGATTGATTTTGACGGCAGGAAGCTGGGTACGGTTTATGAGGGATTTCCCAGCAACAGTGAGTTCACCCCCGGAAGGGATTATGATTTTCTGCTCAAGGACAGTATCTCCGTATACGGATATAATCTGAAGAACCAGAAAAAGGAATATCTGTTCGACTGGCTGGACAGCGACATTAACGGCAACAGCGTGCGCGGGATCGGGGAGATGGAGGACGGCAGGATCATCGCCATCATAGAGGACTGGGACGGCGGCGACAGCGGCATTGCCCTGCTGACGAAAAAGAAAGCCGATGAGGTGCCCCAGAAGGAGACGATCACTGTCGCTACCATGGGCGGTTCCTACAGCCTGCAGTCAAAGGCCGTAAAGTTTAACAAAGCCAGTTCCCAGTACCATATTTCGGTAAGGGAATATGTGAACTATGACAATTATAACGAAAATACCTGGTCAGACGCGCTGACCAACCTGAACAACGATATTACTTCCGCCAACTGTCCGGATGTGATCGACCTGTCCAGCCTGAATATAAACCAACTGGTGGCCAAGGGAATCCTGGAGGATCTGGATGCTTACCTGGAGAAGAGCAGCAGGCTGAACCGGACGGATTTTGTGGAATCCATCCTGGATTCCTATACCTTTGACGGTGTGCTTGTGTGCATTCCGGCCTACTTTAACATGCAGACCGTGGTGGGCGCCGCTTCCATGGTGGGCAGTGAGAGCGGCTGGACGCTGGAGGAGCTGATGGCGCTTGCGGATGCGCATCCGGACGCGGAGCTTTTTGACCAGGTTTCCAAGCAGTACATTCTGAACGCGGCCATGATGTTTAATGGGGATGCCTTTATTGACTGGAATACGGGAGAATGCAGTTTTGACTCCGATGCGTTTAAAAACATACTGAAGTTCGTGAACAAATTCCCGGATGAAGTGGAATGGGAAGAGGGAATGGATTCGGAGCCCACCAGGATCCAGAACGGGGAAGTGCTCCTGGCTACGGCGTATCTGTATGACTTTGAGCAGATTCAGATGTACAGTGAGATCTTCAAGGGCGCATATACCTGTATCGGATTTCCCACGGTGGACGGCAGGGGAGGCCATGCCCTTGCCACAGGGGACGCCTATGGTATCACCACCAAGTCCGCCCACAAGGACGGGGCCTGGGAATTTCTGGAGAGCATCCTCACGGAAGAAGACAGCGACCATTTCCGGAACGGCTTTCCCACACAGAAGTCCAGACTGGAGGAAATGGCCCGTGAGGCCGTCGAGCCGGAGTATATCACGGATGAGAACGGAGAGATAATGAAGGATGAGAATGGCGAGCCCATTGTCAGCCAGGGAAATTCTTCCGTGGGATATGAGGATGGCTGGAGTTATACATACCGCATGCCTACCCAGGAAGAAGTGGACACTATAATGGAACTGATGAATGACGCGAAGCCGGTGTCTTACAATGGAAACGATGAGATCACACAGATCATCAATGAGGAGGCGGAGGGCTTCTTCAAAGGCCAGAAGTCGGTGGACGAAGTGGCGGGCATCATTCAGAACCGTATCAAGATTTATGTGGGCGAGACCAAATAAGCCGGATGGAAAATGTATCTGGAATGAGGATGAAAATGGGTAAAAAGCGAAAAGAAAGGCGCGGGAAGGCGCCTGTACTGGAAAACCACATCAAGACTACCCGGAGAAACCGCAGACTGAGGATCAGCTCGGGGGTGTATATCGCCCCCAGCTTTCTGGGGGTGATGGTGTTTTTTATACTTCCCTTTATAGTGGTCATATATTACTCGCTGATAGACAACCCCATCAGCGCAAATTTTGTGTTCCTGGATAATTACAGCAGTATTATGGGAAACACTTCCTTCCGCACGGCGGTGCGAAATACCTTTACCTTTGCAGCGGTGGCCGTACCCCTGGCGGTGGTGCTGTCCCTGCTCCTGGCCATTGTGCTGGAGTCGAAGCTTCCCTTCCGGAGCCAGTTCAGGACTTTTTTCTTAAGCCCCATGATGGTGCCGGTGGCTTCCATCGTGCTGATCTGGCAGGTGCTGTTTCATTATAACGGCGCTGTCAATGAGACGCTTGTGAAGCTGGGGGGGAGCAAGATCGACTGGATGAAGTCGGATTACGCGCTGATTGTGATCGTAATCCTGTTTCTCTGGAAGAACCTGGGGTATAACATGATTCTGTTTATGGCGGCCCTGGCCAGTATTCCGAAGGACATCCTGGAGGTGGCCAGGCTGGAGAGCGCCACGCCCCTGCAGACTTTCTTCCATATTAAGATACGGTACTTGTCCTCCTCCCTGCTCTTTGTGACGATTATGTCCCTGATTAATTCCTTTAAGATATTCAGGGAGGTCTATCTGCTGACAGGGGACTATCCATATGACTCTATTTATACGCTGCAGCATTTCATGAACAATAAGTTCAGATCCCTGGATTACCAGACGCTGTCGGCTGCGGCGATACTGATGTCCATGGTGATGATCGTGATCATCGGGCTCCTGTTTATTGCGGAGAATCATTTCGGAAAGGATGTGGAGGGATGAAGAACTGGAGGAAATCCAATCTGAAAAAGATGGAGGCCTCGGAGAACTGGGAGAACCTGGCAGCGATGGACCGTCTGTCAGCCAGAAGGAGGAAGCGGATACAGACGCTGAAGATCGGCCTGGCTACATTGGTGGCGGCGGCATTTGCAATCCTTTTCCTGATGCCCATCGTGCTGACCATCACAAATTCCTTTATGGCGGCATCTGAGATTTCCGCAAACTATGGTTCCGTATTTGCCACGGATGCCAACGGGGGAAAGGTGTACATAGCGGAAAGGGTGAACCTGAAATTTATTCCTGACATGGTTTCCTTCAGCCAGTATGTAACGGTGCTCTTCAAGAGCCCGGAATATCTGCTGAAGTTCTGGAATTCCGTGATTCTGGTGGCGCCCATCGTGGTGTTCCAGCTTTTGGTTGCATCTCTGGCATCCTTTGGATTTGCCAGGTACCGGGGGAGGATCAGGGAAATCATTTTTTTCATGTATATCATACTGATGCTGATGCCCTACCAGGTAACGCTGGTGCCCAATTACCTGGTCAGCGACTGGTTTAACCTTCTGGATACCAACTGGGCCATCTGGCTGCCGGGTATCATGTCACCCTTTGCCGTGTTCCTGCTGACCAAGTTCATGCGCAGGATTCCCGAGTCGGTGATGGAGGCGGCCCAGATTGATGGGGCGGGGGAATGGCAGATTTACCGCAGAATCTGCATGCCGCTGTGTAAGGGGGCTATCTGTTCCGCGGCCATTCTGGTCTTCATAGACTACTGGAACATGGTGGAACAGCCCCTGATCCTGCTTACCGATGCGGAGACCCATCCCCTCTCGGTATTCCTAAGCAAGATTAACGCGGGGGAGATCGGACTGGCCTTTGCCGTGGCCACCATCTACATGGTGCCTAGCCTGCTGATCTTCCTTTACGGGGAGGAATACCTGGTGGACGGTATTACTTACCAGGGGGGTATCAAAGGCTGAG
>CAJTSY010000037.1:25318-30228 GCA_910578995.1 uncultured Acetatifactor sp. | reverse complement strand
CCACCCCTTCCATCTGGCAGGCCGCGGTATTCAGATGTCCGCCCCCTCCCATGCGCTCCATGATCAGCTGCACGTTCACTTCGTCTATGGAACGGGCGCTGATATAAATCTTGCCCTGGTAGTCCGTCAGAACAAAGCTCGCCTTAATACCCCTGATGTTCAGCAGTTCATTGGCAGCCTGAGCGCCTATAATGGTGGGACTGGGCAGGTCGTCCGCCGTACAGACGGAAATCGCGAAATACTGCCTGTAAATCTCCGCCTGGCTTACCGCGTCCGCTTTGGCCTTGTATCCCTGGGCATCCTCCCGGAACAGCTTCCGCACCCGGGTCACGTCCGCACCACTGCGGCGCAGGAACGCAGCCGCCTCAAAAGTGCGCACTCCTGTCTTTATCATAAAATTGTTGGTATCGATCATAATACCGGAGTACATGCAGTCCGCCTCCTCCGGACGGATCCTGATGTTATCATAAATATACTGCAATATCTCGGACACCATCTCACAGGTGGAGGAAGCATAGGGTTCCACATAGGAAAGCGTGGCATTCTCAATAGTCTCCGCCCCCTGTCTGTGATGATCCAAAACCACCACAGACTTACAGAACTTCAGCAGCTCCGGACACTCCGTTATGGATGGCTTGTTTACATCCACCACCACCAGCACCGTATTGCTCCCTGCAGCTTCTATGGCCTGCTGGTTGCCTATAATCATATCGCCGTACTCCTGGTTGCTGCCGAACAGTTCCACGGTAGGCTGGATCGCCGGAATCACCTCATTCAGGACAATATGGGCCCTGCGCCCCAGGGTCAGGGCAATCCTGTATATGCCGATGGCTGAGCCAAAGCTGTCCGCATCCGGCATCCTATGGCCCATCACGAGCACCTGATCCTTACTTGTAATAATCTCACGAAGGGCCTGGGCTTTTACACGGGCCTTCACACGGGTATTTTTCTCCACCTGCTGGGTCTTGCCGCCATAGTAGATAATACTTTCCGGCGTCTTGATCACAGCCTGGTCGCCTCCGCGTCCCAGGGCCAGGTCTATGGCATTGCGGGAAAATTCATAATTCTGCGCATAGGTCAGACCGTCCAGGCCTACGCCTATACTGATGGTCACCGCCATTTCATTACCGATATTTACCGTCTTCACATCTTCCAACAGCTCAAAGCGGGATTCCTGCAGCTGGGCCACCACCCGCTTGCGCATGATGATCAGGTATTTATCCCGCTCCAGCTTCTTACAGATGCCGTCAAGGGCGGATATATATTTGTTCACCTTTCTGTCGATCAGGGCGATCAGCAGGGAACGGCGCACTTCCTCCACGCCGTCCAGCGCCTCGTCATAATTGTCAAGATAAATCATACCCACCGCAAGGCTCTGGTCGTCCACTTCCCTCAGTGCAATATGAAGGGCAGTCTCATCATAGAGATACATCGCGGTTAGGTATCCCTGGTATCCCTCGCTGTCAATCATGTCGCTGTTTTCCGCCATATCCTTCAGGGAAATCTTCCTGAACTTGGCCACATACTCGTTCCCCTCATACTCCAACTCATACTGGGCCTCATCCACCCCGCCGTTGTCAGGCAGCCGGTCCCTGGTAATGGTGGGAAACAGGGACGTGATGGACTTCCTGTATCCCTTGGGCTGGTGTACAATATTCTCAAAAGCGGCATTGGTCCAGATAACTTTGCCGCCATCGTCAAGCAGGGCATAGGGAAGATCCAGTTCCCGCAGCAGCCTGCGCTGTATCTGTCCGTATTCCGTGGCAAAGCTGATCAGCTCATTCATAACCACAGGCTTGTTGTAAAAATACAGGGACAGAGTGATTGCAAAGTAAAATAGAATATATCCTGTCAGAAAAGCGCCTGCACGCAGGTCAATCACACATACGGCAACATCCACCACACAGAGAAGCACACCCAGATAGATGCCGAACTGAATAAATGTCCTTATGCGGCCTTTTAATTTTATTCTCTTTTTCATATGGATACCTCGCAGGCCCCAGATTCCTTCCTGCTGTTTCTTTTTAAATTCAGATGACAATTAGTCCGGCGGTCAAAACCGCTTACTAAACCATTATAGCATACTCTTCAACACTATGCCACAATTTAATTTGTCTAAAATGGAAATGTTTTGTAGAAACGAACCCAATTTTCCGGATTACAGAAGGGATTCTGCTGAAAAGACCAACCGCCCGTAAGGACAGCTGGTCTCTTTCTGGTCTTAATCCTGAACGTAAGGCATCAGTGCAACGTGGCGCGCCCTCTTGATCGCCACTGTCAGAGCCCTCTGATGCTTTGCACAGTTGCCTGTGATACGGCGGGGAAGAATCTTGCCCCTCTCGGAAACGTATCTCTTCAGCTTGTTGGTATCTTTGTAGTCAATCACATTATCCTTACCGCAGAACACACATACCTTTCTCTTTCTGCGAACCCCGCCCCTCTTTCTCATAGGGCCATCGGGCTTTTCTGCCTTATTGTAAGCCATATCCATGCCTCCTGTTCTCACATAGTCATATTTACCTTAGTTAAACGGCAGTTCCTCGTCTATTCCGTCCGGAATATTCATAAAATCATCGCCGGCTCCGGATGCCGCCGGGGCGCTGCTGCCTCCCCCGAATCCTCCGTTGTTGAAGCCGCCTCCATTGTTATAACCGCCTCCGTTATTGTAACCGCCTGCATTTCCTCCGGACGCATTCTTGCTCTCGGCGAACTCAATCTCATCAACCATCACACGGACGCTGTAAACCATCTGCCCGTCCTTATTAGTGTAATTGTCATTCTGAACCCTGCCGCTCATAAGAATCTTGATTCCCTTGTGCAGGTATCTCTCAATGAACTCCGCCTGCTTTCCAAATGCCGTGCAATTAAAGAAATCCGCATCCGGCTCGCCCTCGCGCTTAAAACGCCTGTCCACCGCAATGGAAAAACGCGCCACTGCAGTCTGGCTTGCCCCCTGTGAATATCTGACTTCCGGATCCCTGGTCAAACGTCCCATAAGAATTACTTTATTCATATTCCACTTCTCGCTTTCTATACTCATTCATGAGTATACATTAAGCCTCATCCTGTCTGACAATCAGATATCTGATCACATTGTCCATAATGCGGACACGGCTCTCAATCTCGATGGGAGCAGTGCTTTCAGCCTCAAATCTGATGAAGTAATAGAAAGCTTCTTTCATCTTCTGGACTTCATAGGCAAGCCTCTTCTTGCCCCAATCGTCCACCTCTGTGATGACGCCGCCAAATCTCTCCACAAGAGCTTTGCATCTGTCAACAACAGCCGCTCTCTCTTCGTCTTCAATTCTGGCAGACACGACTACGGCCAATTCATACTTGTTCATCCTGTTACCTCCTTTTGGTCTCTGGCCCGCAGTTTGTGCGAGCAAGGAATTTGATTCATCACAAATACATATGATAGCATAATTTTCCTGATATTTCAAGCATTTTTATAATATTTCTTTCACGCTCTTCTCCAGAAGTCTCCGCGATATCATGACCTGATGGCCGCAGCCCTTACATTTCAGCCGGAAATCCGCGCCGGAACGCAATACCTCCCATTCCCTGCTTCCACAGGGATGCTGCTTTTTCAATCTGACTACATCTCCTACATTGATATCCATTTCCATTCCTCCAAACCTATCGTTTTTCCCATCTTTCCGTCCCAACCGCAGACCGCATCCTATGTCACAGGTTCTCCACCCAGAAATCCTTCAGCACCCCCAGGAACTCCCTCAGCAGGTTGTTCGGGGCCATTCCCGGCACCGAGCCGGCCGACTGTCCCTCTACATTGGCGTACCCCTGCTTTTGTGCAATCTTCAGTGCGCGGAACATATGGAAATTGCTGGTCACAATCACCACACTGTCCTTTCCCGGATCCAGGAGCCTTCCGCTGAACACGAGATTCTCGCAGGTATTGGAGGAGGCGTTCTCCACCAGAATGCGGGAGGCATCCACTCCCCGCTGTATCAGATAGCCCTGCATTCCCTCAGCCTCCGCCACGGGCTCGTTTCCGCCCTTTCCTCCGGATACGATCACTTTTGTACCGGGATTCCCGGCCAGATACCTTATGGCCTGGTCCAGGCGTCTGCGCAGCACTTCGCTGGGACCCGTGCTTTTCCACTGGGCTCCCAGGATAATCACATAATCGGCCCCCGGAGCCGCCTGGACGTTATACTTCGCCAGAATCATCCCCTCCACAGAAATAAACAGCAGCATTCCCATACAGAAAATTCCCAGACAGACGCCCTTAATCCATCTCGGGATGGCTGTCATCAGTTTCTCATTGCGGAATATAGCGCTGAGGATCAGGCAGCCTGCCCCTATTCCTGCCCAGACCAGGAAAAACCATGTTCCGAATCCCGCCAGGGCAATTCCTGCGCAGTAAAGGATACTGGCTATACCCGCCAAAGCAAAAATCCGGCATGGAATCAGATAGCGCTTCAGTCTCCGTCCCCTCTTTTCCAACTGTATGGTTCTGCGGCTCCTCTCCAGAGGAACCAGTCTGTCTCCTTGGCTTCTTCTTCGTATATTCAAAACTACACCTCTGCATTCCATTGTAAAATTAGTAAGGTCACTATTGAGCACAGCAACGCTCATGGCAGGATGGCCATCCGGCCGTTTCCCTGCAAGAATAAGGTTATTATATCATATAGCCCGAAGCTCTCTCAATAGCTTTGGTGCTTTCATTTCTTAAGTTTTCCTTATTTTGACGTTTTTTCGTCAATTTTCTTTGAAGGCTTGACAAACTCCTCTGTTCATATTATGATGTTTCTATCAACTACTTATCTGTGGAGAGTGCATATCGCACATTCAGGCAGTTTCTGCCGGATTTTTCACACACTGGCAGGAATGCACGACAGCAGTTCATGTATATTCTCTGCCGGCCATCATAGGAAGGAGAGGATACC
>CAJTSY010000037.1:19611-25218 GCA_910578995.1 uncultured Acetatifactor sp. | reverse complement strand
GAAGAAGGCAGGGAAGAAGGCAGGGAAGAAGGCAGGGAAGAAGGTCGGAAGCAAGGCAGAATGGAAGAGCGAACCCGTCTGCTGAACACCATGCTCCAAAACGGCCTGACCGCAGAAGAGCTTTCGAGACTGACCGGCCTGTCCCCTGATGAAATCAACAATGCACAGAACCCAAAAAATATATCTTCTACGAAAGGAAAACTTGGGATCATTTATGGGAAAAAGAGATCAAATCGAAGTGTTGAAAAGCATCATTGAGAACTATGACAATATCGTTTTCTTTGGAGGCGCCGGTGTTTCCACTGAGAGCGGCATCCCCGATTTCCGGAGCGTGGACGGCCTGTACAACCAACAGTATGATTATCCCCCGGAAACCATCCTCAGCCACGCCTTCTACCGCAGCAGGCCCGATGAATTCTATCGTTTTTACCGCAACAAAATGCTCTTTCTGAATGCGAAGCCCAACGCCGCCCACTTAAAACTGGCGCAGCTGGAAGCCATGGGAAAAGTCCGGGCTGTAATTACACAGAATATTGACGGCCTCCACCAGGCAGCCGGCAGTAAAACGGTCCTGGAGCTCCATGGTTCGGTTCTACGCAATTATTGTGAAAAATGCGGCTCCTTTTATGATGTGCACTATATTACGGACAGCACCGACGTACCTAAGTGTGAAAAATGCGGCGGTTCCGTGAAACCGGACGTAGTGCTGTACGGGGAAGGACTTGATTCCCGAACAATGAACGATGCTGTCCGTTTCATCCACGATGCTCAAGTGCTGATCATCGGCGGCACGTCCCTTGCCGTATATCCGGCGGCAGGACTCATCGACTATTTCAGCGGCGATAAGCTGGTCGTAATCAACAAGGCATCCACCCCCAGGGATTCCCATGCGGATCTGCTGATCCAGGCGCCCATCGGGGAAGTATTCGCGCAGCTGTAACCCCGGTGCAGTGTATACAGACGGCTCCAATCCCATACAGCTGCGCAATTAACGCTTTATTGTAAAAAGTTCGTCAAAATAGCATTCAAAAATGGATAACTGCCGCATTCAGCTTATCTCAATGCGGCAGCTTCCCCGTTTGTTTCTTCTTATTTTGCTTTATTTTTGTTTTTACTATTTATATTTTTCTATTTTTTATTTCTGATTTTTCCAGTCCGCATTCCGCTCCGTACTGGAAGCCGTGGCCCTGGTCAGCTGCAGTACAATCTCGCTGAAGTACCGTTTGGGTACTTCCTTCAGGAAACAGGAATTGCTGTCGTCCGCTTCGTCATACACATAACTTCCACGCCTGATTCCTCCGGTTACAACGGTTCCCCCGGATGCACTGCTGTCTACGGCAGTGGGGATGCCGCCTGTGCTGTAGAATCTTGCCTCATACACTGTCACATCCTCATTTGCTCCGCCAACATAACTTCCGGAGAAATGAAGCTCCACGCCCAGTCCCAGTTCCCTGTCTTCTCTGTAATAGCAGTAGAAACCGCCTGCATCCTGCACGGAACCACGGTACCACCCCATGCCCTGAAGCTTTCCGCCAAGAGACAGATCGTTTAAAATACAGCCGCCAAACCGCTCCAGGCTCTTCTGCTCCTCCTCTTCTTTTGTCATGTGGTAAACCGGTCTGTCAAGCTGCTCTACAGGCTGCTTGATTTCGTAGTCCTCGAGCTGTTCCTTCCAGGTTTTCAGGGATTCCTCCTCAAGTTCCAGAGGATGCACAATGCCCACAAAAGCCTGCCCCTGTCCGGTGCCCCCGCCTTCTCCCGTCTCCGGCAGTTCAAATTCGTCCTCGTCCTCAGTGTTGAAGGAACCGTCCTCCATATAGCGGAAGGTGGACACCAGCTTCCTGTCCTCATAGATGCCCCAAATGAGCCCGGTGGCAAACTGATGCATCACCGGATTTTTCACAAACAGGTTCTTCCAGGACTCTATGGTCCATTGCCGCCCGGTGGACAGGGCCATCTCCAGACGCATCTTCTGGCTGCTCACAGTGGTCTTCATCTGTTTCTTCATCTGCTTGAATTCCTCATAGGCCGCCGGAGCTTTGATCTCATCGTCCCGTTTTCCCGGTGAAGGAAGATTTTTCAGTTTTTTTCCGCTCTCGTCAAACACTTCGATCTCCAGGGCTGTAGTGATGGCCACAGTGAATTTTCTGTCCCCGTAGTCAAAAATCCGCTCCATGTTTTCATTAAAGCCCAGATCCGGAACAATCCGGTCTGCCAGTTCCTCCGTGGTAATATGCAGCTGAGCTGCCGCAAATTCCAATGCCTTCCCGGCGGCAGCCTTCACCTGTTTGAACTTAAATTTCCGCGAAATTCCGTCTACAATAAGAAGCGCCTGGGGACGAGGGCTCAGCGCCAGTGCCTGAACTGCCTCAGAAGCGATCGCCCCCCTGGCAGCCTGAGGCCACTCCTGAATCTGATGCTGAAGCTTCCTCACTATCTCGTCGCCCCCGTGAATGGCCGCCGCGTAGAGTACCCAGCGCTTCTTGGATTCCGCCCCCGCCTCCATCCACTTGTCAAAGAGCTCGTTGGCATAAACTGCGAATTCCCTCTGATCCAGATCCTCTGCAAGGGTGACCGCACTTGCATTTACCCCGCAGGGAGACATGGAGGAATAGCTCAGGAATATGGCCTGCAGATACTCCTCCTCCGCCTCATCGCCGCTCTTTCTGTGCACCGTGGAAAAAGGAGTCTCATAGGCCCAGGCCAGGCTGCGCTTCTTTCCGCCCTTGTGAAGCTCTTTGACCAGATCCTCCCGGGTGATGGCCTTTCCGCCCCCATTCCCTTCCTCATGGCTGACATGGAGAGCTGTCTCCAACAGGTTCTTCACCTTTCCGTTCTTTTCCTTTTCCAGAGCTTCCCCCAGGACAGGACTGTATTTTCCGGTGTCCCAACCGGTAAGCACCCGGATGGCGGTCTCCCGCTCCCCTGCCTTTTTGGATGACAGAAGCTTTAAAATATCCTCCTCCCAGTCCTCCTGTTTCACAAGGATATGAAGGAGAGTCTCCTTCACCTGTTTGGAACTGTCCTGGGCAAAGCCAAGGATGACCTGTTTGTTCTCCTCCGCAGCTTCCCCCAGAACCAGGAGGCCAAAGCTTCTCCCGTTGCTGCCTGCCGCCTGAAACGCCTGCACCATTTCATCATGCCTTGTCTGCAGATACTCCCGGAAAACGCCCTTTGCTACTGTCTGAAATGCCTCCTTCCATTTATCCAAATAGTAAGAGTCATAAATATCCGAGTATCCGTCCACCTGATGCCGCAGATCCAGTCCCTCCAGGTTCACATCATGGAACAGCTGCTTAACCCTGTCTGCCCTGACGGTATCGCCATCCCTCAGATTATTATAATTGGTTCCTCTGAACAGCATCCAAAACGTGTCGCACCGGCGGCTGAATTCATCATGTCCGTACCCTTCCTGGTAACTTTTCAGGATATTCAGATGCTTTCCGCCCCATCGCCGTCCCGTTGACTGAAGTTTGTCTTCATTGGCATAAAGGGTCTCCAGCCCGGCATCCCCTCTCAGGTAATCCCGCACTACATTGCCCAGGCTGCTGTCCACAATTTCCACAAAGGCCTCCACCGCCTTAGCCTGCTGGCGGAAAATCTCCTTGTCCTTTCTTGCATTGTACAGTTCCGGATCCAGTTCTCTGATCACCGAGTTCATACGGCTGTATAATTCAAAATCCGCAGAGTTCATGTATGACAGGAAAACATCCCTGCTACGCCTGAACTGCTTTCTCAGTATATCCATCCTGCCCTTTGCGGCCCCCCATGAAATCAGCTGCCTGCTGTCCGCTCCAAAGATCTCGTCATAGTCTCCGCCCTGCGTGCCAAGCACGCCCCGCAGGTCCATGGTTTCCATTAAATCCAGCATGGTAGAGCCTCCTGCGGCCAGGCAGATCTTCACCACGTTTTTCAGGCGATGGGACTGGTTATAATTGATAAAGGCCGTTCCTCCCAGAATCCGCAGCATAAAGCGCTGGACTGTATAGTTATGGCTGACCTTTTTCAGGATGTCCGGGCCTACCGTGTCACGGTCCACCGCATTGACCAGTTCCCTCACCTCCAGTTCCGGCATCTGGCTGCCAAAAAGGCTGCGGAGGCTGTTTGTCAATATATCACCATACTGTTTCAGAAGCACTGCATCCTCGACATCGATCTCAATGACTTTTTCCTCTTCTTTTTCCCCGCGTCCCAGAAGTTTTCCCATCCCTGCCAGAAATCCGCCACTTCTGCCGTCCTTTCCTCTTTCCTTTTCTATCAGGGTGACATTTTCGTATTTCATCCGGAAATAAACTGCCAGCAGAATCAGTCTCCCGTTATCGTATTTATTTCTCTGGTAGTCCATAGCCTTCCGAATGACCTCCGGATCCTCCCCGGCCGCCTTTATCAGGCCGGACAATGTATAGCGGCTGAGCTGGTACTCATTCATGCTGATCCTGGCTGCCTGGACCGCCACTTTCTTCTCCGGCTCCTCCAGCAATATGTTGCTCTTTTCCAACGCGTAATTGGTCAGTCCCGGTATCATCTCATAACAGGTGGACTGGCCCAGGGCAAAAAGGAGTCTGCCTAGCCTGGCCGCCTCCTCTCCCCTTCCCCTGTTGGCCAGCTCATTTCCGATATTCCTTATTTGGGCTGACAGCTCGCCGGGTACCACGGAGAGATCCCGGAATGCAAGTTTCTCCAGTGCCTGGTCATCATGCCTTCCTGTCAGATAGTCTTCCATCAGTACGGTTTCATCCTCCGTAAACAGATTCGTCTGTTCCAGGATTTCAACAATTTTTACGATCCTTTGGTTTTGCGGGTTGATCATTTTCCATCCTCCTATTTCAGTTCCAATTATCCTTCGTAATAGTCTCTTCCCCGGTCATATGCGCTCTTTTGTCTGCAGAAATATAAATATTCGCTGATATCCGTATAAAGTACAGCCATGGCCGTGGTCTTCCGCTCCATCCGGTGCCGGCCTGCCTCTATTTCCCCGGCGAGGGACGCCAGCATCTGCGACAGCCAGGCTATGCCGTATTGTTCTGTGCATTCTGCGGCCTTCCGGATGTCTTTCAGGGTGCTGTCATGGACTGTGTCGAAACCGCTCTGGCACAAATCCTCCATCAGGGACATGACCTCCGCCGCCAGATCCTCCACCACTTCAAACTTGGATCTGCGCGCCAGGCCGTCCTCTTCCCGCGCTGTCGGCAGCTTTTCTTCCCCTGTGTCAGACACCTCCGCTTCCCTGGTTTCTTCTGTCTCCCCTGAGGAATCCCCTATCTCCGGCAGATCCACCGGGTACATTCTTACCCGTCCGTTCCGCAGGAAGACTTTCCCCAGAAAACAGGGCACTTTTTTCTGAGAAATCCGTTCCAGGTAACGGATAGTTCCGGATTCCTGTTTCGAATAGGCAACCTCCACCAGAATTTCCCTGCCCACTCCGTCGTAAAGGGGCAGCGTCAGCATCTGGCCCGTCTGGGAAAATT
This sequence comes from uncultured Acetatifactor sp., assembly GCA_910578995.1. Classification (GTDB taxonomy): domain Bacteria; phylum Bacillota; class Clostridia; order Lachnospirales; family Lachnospiraceae; genus Acetatifactor. The sequence goes on along the minus strand of CAJTSY010000037.1, from coordinate 19,750 downwards.
CCGATTTCCCGCAGGCTGCCGGCTGAACAAATACCAGCTCCGTGCCTTTGGTCCCCTCTCCGGACTCCTCCCCCGCCTGGGAATCTCCTCCCTGGGAGAATGCACTTCCTCCCTGGGAGAATGCACTTCCTCCCTGGGA
>CAJTSY010000037.1:15757-19511 GCA_910578995.1 uncultured Acetatifactor sp. | reverse complement strand
TCCTCCCTGGGAGAATGCACTTCCTCCCTGGGAGAATGCACTTCCTCCCTGGGAAGGGCTTTGTTCCGAGAGCCATCCTCTCTGCTGCTTCCAGATCTGTCCGGAAAAAAGTTCCCCGAAATCCCGGTAATACCAGTTTTGCACATCAGACACGCACAATTTCTGCTCCCCTGTAACCTCACCCCTGGTGTCCTGGCTGGAAGAAAGCCTGTTTCTGTCGTCGCATCTAGCCCCGGTTAAATGAATCCTGACCTTGAGGAGATCTTCCATGGCAAGATTCAGTCCCCAGGGCGACGGAGCCTTCTCCCGATATCCCCTTCTTGTACGCGAATCATAGAACACAGGCCTGGCATTGGTATAGGTGTACCACTTCCGGGTGTTTTCCTCCAGGAAATAAATGGTCTCCCCTTCATAGCCAGTCTGGCTCTGAAAATGTTCCATGGCAATTCCGATGAGATCCAGATTTCCCACGGGCAGGTACGATGCCCGGAATTCACCGGCTAATTCTGCCACAGCGCCTGCGTCCCGGGCCTGCGCAAGCCCTTCCACACGGCGGTAGAGTCTCGCCATCTGCGCCATGAGATCCTCCGTCCGAAAGGCGGCCTTTCTGGCAAAATACCTGTCATAGGAGTCGGAAAGAGCCCGAAAATATCCCTCAAACCTGGCAAGACCCAGGTTATGGCTGACGATGGCCAGTCTCTCCAGATAATCCAGGATATCCGGCGAAGTCCTGGAAAGACCGGTGGCAAAAAGCTCCTCCATAAATGCCCTCATCTGTCCGGCTGCCTCCCTGACTCCCTCCATGTCATAGTTTTGGACTTCCGCCAACTCCCCCTGAAGGGATTCCTTTGCCAGGGTTCCTGCCTCCATCTGGCACCAGAGAATGGCAGCTGCCTTATGTACACACAGTTCCTTCCTGTGGCAGGTGCAGGTGGAATATTCCAGGGGAGACAGCAGCTTCACCACAAATCCCTGCTCCGGCAGGTTTACCGTGACCACCGAAGCGGACCGGATTCCCGGGCGGATTCCGGCGGTCGCCTGGTTCGCGAAGGTCTGAAAACCCCTGGTTCCCAACGTTTTTTTCAGTTTGGGAAATGGATATGCGCAGATTTCCTCCCACACACGCGATTTCTTCATCCCTGAATCCTGTGCCTGTTTCGTTCCCTGCTCCCCGATTCCGGTTTTCAGGGTTCCTTCGCCTGGACTTTTCCCAGCCCCTGTTTTCAGGGTTTCTTCCCCCGGGATCTCCCCGATTCCGGTCTCCCGTGTTCCTTCCTCCGGCTCCTCTCCCAACCCCGTTTCCTGCCGCTGCACAAAGTCTGCTGCCGCTTCCTGTTCCCGAGCCGAGCCTGCTGCCACTTTCTGGTTCTGCACGGAGCCTGCCGCCGTTTTCTGGTTCTGCACAGAGCCTGCCGCCGTTTTCTGGTTCTGCACAGAGCCTGCCGCCGTTTCCTGTTCCTGAGCGGAGCCTGCCGCCGTTTCCTGTTCCCGAACCGAGCCTGCTGCCGTTTCCTGAGCCTGCGCAGAGTCTGCCGCAGCTTCCTGAGCCTGCACCGAACCTGCCGCCGCTTCCTGTTCCTGCGCAGTGCCTGCCGTTTCCTCCTGCGCGCAGTGCTCCTTCAGCACCAGTATGGCCTGCACAATGTGGCGGCACATGCTGCGGGAGGGGCAGGTGCACCTGCTCTCACCCAGCGGGTAGCACACCGTCACGGTCTCCCCGCCAATTTCCACGGAGACGTTTTCCCCCGTCTCCCCGATCCGGGCGGCCACCTCCCCTTTATCCTTGTATGCCCTTTTTACGATTCCCTTATTGCTCAGGCCGATCAGATAGTCATCATCTACATCGGCCAGACGGTCCATCCAAGCGCTCATGGCCTCTCCTTTATTTTCCCCTGTTTATCCCAGAATGCTGTCAATCCGTTCCCGTTCCCTCTCATCAAAATGCAGGTTGGACAGCATTCCCACATTATCCAGTATCTGGGAAGCCCTGGACGCGCCGATAAGCACGCTGGTGATATCCCCATCCCTGAGAATCCAGGCAAGGGCCATCTGGGCCAGGCTCTGTCCCCGTTCCCCGGCAACTTCACCCAGGGCCCGCACCTTCTGTAAGGTTTCCTCCCGGACCGCGCTTTCCTTCAGAAATCTTCCGTCCGTCCGGATACGGCTGTCCGCAGGAATACCATTGAGATAACGGTCTGTCAGAAGTCCCTGGGCCAGGGGACAGAAAGTGATAATCCCTATGCCATGTTCCGCCGCATAGTCCTTCAGCCCGTCCTGTTCGATGCCCCGGTCAAGCATGGAATAGCGCCTCTGATTGATGATGAAAGGAGTTCCCATCTTCCGGAACAGCTCCCCGATGGCAATGGTCTGTTCTTTATCGTAATTGGAAATACCCACATACAATGCCTTTCCGCTCCTGACAATACTGTCCAGTGCCCCGGCAGTCTCCTCCAGCGGCGTAGCCGGATCCGGCCTGTGGTGATAGTAGATATCCACATAGTCAAGGCCCATCCGCTTCAGGCTCTGGTCCAGACTGGCCACCAGATACTTCCGGCTGCCCCAGTCGCCGTAAGGCCCCGGCCACATATCATATCCTGCCTTGGTGGAGATCACCAGTTCGTCCCGGTATACGCCGAGGCTCTTCTTCAGGATACGGCCAAAATTTTCCTCCGCCGCGCCCGGAGCCGGGCCGTAATTATTTGCCAGGTCAAAATGGGTGATTCCGTTGTCAAAAGCGGTCTGGCACATATCCATCATGTTGTCGAAATTCCCGCTGGATCCAAAATTGTGCCACAGCCCCAGGGATACCGCAGGCAACAGCAGTCCGCTTGCCCCGCAGCGGTTGTACTGCATTCTGTCGTAGCGAGTCTCTTTTGCGATATACATTCTCTGCCTCCTTATTCTGCCTTTCTCCTGTTTATGTACCTTTTCCTTTATGAAGAGGATTCCCCATAGCAGCATTATAGCACATCTTTTCCACATAATGAAGGACTTTTAAAGGATCTGCCGGAACATCAAAAAAACTGCCCCAAACGCTCTCTGCATTTGGAACAGTTTCCATATGGTCATCCTTCCACCGCGTCCTCCCAGGAGGCTTCCTTCCCGTCGTCCTCCTGACTGCTGACGGTGTCCAGGGCTCCTGCCACCAGTTTGATCATCTCCCAGATGGAACGGAAGCAGACCGTCTTGTTTTTGTCCATCCACGTGATGCGTCCCTGCCAACTGCTGTTCTGGCGGTGCTGGACACGGATGATGAATGTCCCCAGATCCCCGTGTCTGCTCAAAAGTTCCTCGTCCTTCATTGCCCTCTTCCTTTCCTGTCCCCGGTGCTCCATTCTCTTCCCTGCTTCCCCAAAGCTCCGGCTGTCCGTAGTGGGATGGGGAAAATTCAGGGAATCATAAAAGCCCTCCAGTTCAAAAATAGCCCCGTCCATATCTGAAAATACCGTGGCCTCCCTGCTGTAGGCATGGTAAAACCTTCCGGCAAACCGGTGTCCCTCCGCCCGGTCCACACACAGTACCACCCCGTTGGGTGTTCCCATGTACCATTGTGATCTTTCCATTTCCTCTCCCATCTTTCACTGACGGATATCCCCCGCATTTTCCGCTTTCCGAATTTTACCGGATTTACACTTCCGGATCTTCCCGGATTTCCTGCCCTCCGGTTTTTCGGATTTCCCGCCTTCCGGCTTCTTCGGATTTCCCGTCTTCCGGTTTTTCGGATTTCCTTCCTTCCGGCTTTTTCGGATTTCCT
>CAJTSY010000037.1:0-15657 GCA_910578995.1 uncultured Acetatifactor sp. | reverse complement strand
CCTGATTTTCCACCCCTGCATGCCATCTCCGCATGTCAGGCCGGATTCTTCCGTTCTCCGCCTAAAAGGCATTCTACTATATTGACATAATACTGTAGATCCATACGGCGTTTTCCCGCAAAGAAGTTGGCGTTAATGCGTCTCTGGATAATGCTGCAGCTCTCCCGGGTGGTATTAACAAGGAGCACCAGGTACTGTCCGTTTCCGTACCGGGTCACCGTGTCGCTGCTGCGCACGGATTTCATCACCGCATTTCCCAGTTTTCTGCTCAGTTCCCCCAGAAGTTCCTTGTCCTCCAGCCGGTTCCCCTTACCGTCAACCACCACACACAGCATCAGGTACACGGACTGTCCGCCTCTCTCCATCATCCGCCGTATCATTCGGTAGACTCCCTGGAAAACCGGATAGGAGCAAAGGTATCCCCCTGTGTGCGTCTCCCCTTCTTCCTCCAGTTTCTCCTGAATGTCATCCAGGGCGGCGTAACGGTGTTCCATCTGTTCTCCAAGTCTGTGGAACAGCTCCATCATCCTGGGGGAGGGCCGCAGCCCCTGCTCACGGAAATACAGATCCACTGTGTCGTCATAGAGTTTCCGGGCCTCCTCATAGCGCCCCAGCTCCACCAGGGCCTCCATTGACACAGTCTCCCAGTTGGACAGGGGATTGGCCGCCGCGGCATAAATGCCCAGATCCACCAGGCTTTCGAAATCCTTTTTTTCCCTTAACAGCCCGGCTGCAGCCTCCACACAGCTGCAGAATATCTCCCGATACCGCCTGGCCTCCCTTGCCACCCACAACACCCCTGTCTGGGCCGGAAGGAATTCTCCCCTGTAACAGTGACAGGCATCCAGGTAGAGCTCCAGTTTCTTCTCCGGGTTCCCTTCCGATTCCGCCTCCCTGCACAGCCGTTCAAACTCCCCGGCATCCTCCTGTACCGCCACCGCATCCGTCCAGTGGCACACGCCCTTCCGCTGCTGGATACAGTGCGCGTCCGGAAGCCCCATGGTCTTCAGCTTCCTGTTCGCATTATAGATGACGCTCCGGGTGGCATGATGAACATCGTCAATATCCCTCTCCCCGAAAAGCACCCGCTCCAGAAGATCCCGGCTGACACCTTTCTCCCGGTAATGCAGTACCAGCTGCAGCAGATACGCAAACTGCGACTCACCGGACTTTGTGTTTCCCGTTACCGCCTTCCCGTTCCAGTCCAGGGCAAAACCGCCGAACATCCGGACATTGAGGATTCCTCCCCCTTCGTTTTCCGTCATTGCTATTCCCCCGCACTCTTGTCCGCATATTTTTCCAAAAATCTCTCGAATGTCTTCTCCGCCTCTGCCCTGGCGGCTGCAGCCTCCTCAAGCTCCTCAAAACTCCCCAGATAACTGGTTCTGCCCTGGAAAGTGATCTGGGCGACCCAGCGCCCCGTTCTCCGATTCCTGTATACCCCCCGGATGCCGCTGCGGTTGCGTACGGAAACTTTCCGGCTGCGTATGCTCTCGATGCAGGTACCGTCCACAAAATGCCGTGTTCCCGCAGGATTTGCCCTGCAGCCGCAGCTCCTGGTGTGACCGTCCTGCAGATTTGACTGGCTTACCACCGTCTCCTCTCCGCACCTGCAGCGGCACCTCCAGTAATGTTTCCCACCCCGTCTGCCGTCATAGGAAACCACCGTCAGATCGCCGAAAATCCTTCCCACCCAGTCCTTGATCCGGAGGCGGGAGGATTTTGCATCCGTCTTTATACCTGTATCCATTCTGTTCTCTTCCACCCGGTATGTCCTCCTTCTCCCCTGAATCTGCTCTCCTGGCCCGGCATCATGCCTGAACCTTCCCTCCTGCCTTGGCATCATATTTCCAGAATACAGCCTTCTTCCCGTCCCGTAACTGCCCTGCCGCATCTGCCGCCATAACACCTGCCTTTTGCCGTCTTCCCTCACAGTGCCTGTCTTTGCTGTCTGCCTTCACAGCACCTGGCCTTGACTCCTGCCTTCACAGCGCCTGGCCATACCGTTTTCCGTCACGCTTCATCCTCTTCCTCCCGGCCATTCTCCCGCAGTCTCCCCGCCAGGATATTCAGCATGGCCCCGCAGGCCGCCAGACAGACCATGTACACCTTTCCCACGCTGCTGGTGTACAGAAACAGCAGGTGACCCGCCACGGGATAGTGTCTTGTAACCACTCCAACCAGATCCGCGTACTTCACCGGGTTCATGTCCTCCTCCTGGTTGGCATCCCCCTTTGTGACAAATTCCCCCTCCACCACACGGTTCCGGACCACACGGTGGGAAATCACGCTTCCCCCGCTGCGGAAGGCGATCACGTCCCCTTCCTCCACCGTCTCCGGCTGCGCCGGTTTCACGAAAAGCACGCTTCCCACCGGAATGGCGGGTTCCATGCTCCCGCTGACCACACTGTACACCTCATGTCCCCGGAGGCGGGCCACTGCCACGGGAAGGCAGAAAGCTATCACGCCCAGGAGGATCACGGTTCCAAACAGGCTGCAAAGGGCAGGAACTACTCTCCTGCCCTTTTTTTCCGGGTTCCCTCCGGACGTTTTTCCCTTACTTCCCATCTTCCTTCTTCCTCTTTCTATGGAACAGGAGGAACCATATGAGCGCCCCTGCCAGCGCTGCCACGGCGATCCCTATGCCCACCCTGGCCGGAACAGGCAGCATTGCCATGGGGGTGGCAAAATCGTCTATGATGGCAGTGAGCACATTTCCGTCCTCATCCCCGTTTCCCTCATAACCGCCCAGAGGATTACTCTGGTCATCCAGATCCCTGTATTCGTCCGGCTGCCCCTGGGGTGTCTCATCGTCCGGTATTTCCACCGGTTCCTCCTCCCCCACTTCCACGGGAGGCTCCTCCTGGGGCTGCACTACAGGCACGCCCGGCTGGGGCGGTGTCTGGGGCGCTGCCGGCTGAACAGGAGCCTGGGGCGCTGCCGGAACCTGGGGCGCCTGGCCGGGTATAACCACCTGATCCACCACGGTCTCCACCGGCACAGGGGAATAGATAAAGGAAAACACATTCTGTGCGGCATCCTCCACCAGGGTCTTTCCCAGGTTGTAGGCCTGGGGCTGCCATCCCTCAATGTACTGGTAGGCCACCACCGGCTTGTCGCCCACATTTCCGTAGTATGTCTCACTGGGGGCAAGGGCATTCCCCTCACCGTCCACATAATGCACCGTATATGCCACCATGTTTCCCCGGATTCCGTAGGCCACCACGTAGTCCTGGTCGCCGGTCACCGTGAAGGACAGGGTTCCCACGCTGCTGTTGTCCTCGCCGCTGCGCCGGATCCCCCTGACATAGTACTTGCTGTCCCCCTCCAGGGACACCCCGGCCTGCACATTGAAGGTCACCTGCTGCCCGTAGCGCAGCCCGCTGATCTCGTACACCTCACCGCTGCTTCCGGGAACCGTGTCTCCCAGGATCCGGCACACACGGGTTCCGTCTATGCTTCCCTGGGCCCCGGAGTACAGGCGCACCGTGTAAGTGTATCCTGCGCCGCCGTTTCCCCCCGCCGCCCGGACCGTGCCGGGTACGGACAGTGCCGCGCACAGCGCCAGGGCAAGTAAAGCAGCGCCGGCTTTTCCCGCCTTTTTCTGCCTCCTGCGCTCCCTCATGCCGTAAAGGGCCAGGATGAGGAGCAGCAGTCCGCTCACCGCTGCCGCTGTCAGGAAGGGCACAAAATTGTTCTCGTCACTGGTGCGGACAATGCCGGTTCCCCTGCCTCCGCTTCCTGAACCGTTTCCATCCCCTGCGGCCCCGGAAGGATTTCCGCCGTCACCGGGGGTTCCTCCCGGCTCCCCGTCCACCACTTCCGTGACGGTCTGGGTGTAGGCCGTGGTGGTGTCCACCGCAAAATTCATCTGCAGGCTGGCCAGGGTGTTCTGGTAGTCATTGCCCTGTGTCTCCCCGTCCAGGGCGATCCGCAGGGTGACCAGCCCCCTCTGCCCGGGCTGCAGGGTGTCCAGGTAGAAATAGTCCTCCAGGCCGCTGGTGGCGCCATGGAGACCCACCCTGTCCCCGGTGTTTTCCCCTCCCACCGTGTCGCTGGTGAAGAGTATCTCCTGCTCCCCGTCCGGCGGCGTGTAGGTCAGTTCATACTCATAAGCGCCCCCTGACGCGCTGCTTCCCGCGGTCTCCTCCAGGGACTGGAGCACCTGGTTGGTCATGTACCAGCTAGCCGCGGAGGCATTGTCATTCTTCAGGTTCAGCCGGATCTCCATGTCGTCCCCGGGCTGCATTCCGTATGCCGCCGTGTTCAAGTCCGATGCGGTGTAGTCGCTTTCCATCTCATTATCTGCCGTGAAAGCCACGTTCCACTCCGAGCCCAGGGTCTCCGCCCGGACTGCCGTTCCTGTGGGGAAGAGCATTCCCGCGGACAGGATACAGGCCGTTATTATTTTTGCGATTCTCTTTTTTCCCATTTCCTTTCTCCCCTAACCCGGATATACCGGAACTATTTTCCCTGTACAGCGAAATCCCTGTGCCAGCAGGACTCCCGCTGCTGCCTGCACATGCACTCGTCTATGTCTCAACTTTCCGGTACACCTGCATTTCCCACCGGATTCTGCCCCTACAGTAGAATCCCTGTGTCATCGGGATCCCCCCGATGCAGCCTGCACATGTACCCGTATGCGCCCTGGCCCCCGGTGCCGGGCAACTGCCGCATGGCCAGGACAAGCCCCCGGGTCCATCCCGGGCTGCCGGACGGATGCGGACGCTCACCACCAGGCCGGGACAGACACGCCGCCGCGGCCTCAGTTCAGTGTCAGAATGCCGTCGCTCACAGTCACCTTACGGCCCCAGGCGCTCCAGATGGCAGCCTCCGCATTGTGCTCCTGAACCGCATCCACCCTGACCTCAATGCAGAACCTTGCCCCGTCATAGGCGTAGGTGGTTCTCAGGATGCCGTCCACGTTTTCCTGTCTCACAATCTGCGCCGTCCTTCCCTGGATGGTCAGGGTATCCGCAAACAAAGGCGTGGTCTCGCCCTCTCCGCCCTCGCCGCATTTCAAAACCCTGCCGTAATAGAGCATGGTCCGCTCCGCCGTGGATGCCGCAGGATCCACTATCCACCCGCTTCCCTCCGTCAGGTGCAGGTCTATGAGATCCGGCCCCAGTTCCTGGGACTTCACCCAGCCGCCCGTTTCTTCTCCGTCAGCAGTGTCCCCGCCTGCGGGCACGCCGCCTTCCCCCGGAACCAACCAGTATTTATACACAGTGGCCCGGACATACTGATTGATATCTCCGCTGTTGCGTACTGCCAACTCTTCCTTATAAGTCTTCCCCAGTTTCACTTCCGCCTCCACCTCGGGCAGGAGAAGTTCTCCCGCGGTCACCATGCCGTTTTCCACCAGTTGGATGCCGATCTCGGACAGTTCCACACTGGAGGCATAGGTGTCGGAATAATAGGTCAGGGCCGCCCTTGCGCCGCCTATGGAGCTGAAAAGCAGCAGTCCGGCCGCCAGTACGAAGGCTGAAAGTGTGACGGCAGGGGATGCCAGAATCTTCCTTATCTTTTTCATTTTCATATGATATCCGTTCCTTTCGCCATTATCCGTCTACCGCATCCGGACTGCCTGTCTCCGTCCCCAGTGTCTCCAACTGAACCTCCCAGTCCGCATAGGGTGTGCCGTCCGGCATGTACTGTACCGGAGTGGTCTCATAGATTACCGCCACGTTGAAGCTGTTTTCTCCCTCCGGAATATCGCCGATTCCGATTCTGATGGGATCCGCCGTCTCCCCCGGATTGACTATTTCGCCGTAATAATAAAATCCGTCCCCGCCTGCGGACCACTTTCCGGAGTCATCCTGGTAGTTCAGCGTATGGCTGCTGCCAAAGCCCCTCACCCGCACATACACAGGCTGGGAATCTTCGCTGTTGGACACCGTCACGGTCTTGGTCCAACCGGAAAAGGTCTCCTCTATGTCCGGCTGGCTTCCCACGCTGAGGACGCGCCCCCCTGATGCCCCTGTGTAAGTGGTAAAATAGGCATCCGCGCTCTCCACTGCGGGGGCCAGCGCCAAAGCCACTGCAAGAACGGAGGCCGCAGCTTCCGCCGCCAGCATCAGTTTCTTTCTTCTCATCTTCCTACCTCCTGCTCGGTTTCCGTCTCTTCATTTCCCTTCCCGGCTATTCCCCCGGGCCAATCCTACGTCCGTCCCTGGCGGAGCAACCCTGTTCATTTTCCCTGCCAGCTATCCGGACATCCCTGCGCCCGTCCCTGGCGGAATATCTGTTTACCTCACCGTAGCGTCCATGACTGCCGGAAGGGAACCGTTCCACTCCCAGAGGCCGGAGTTCCCGTTGTACTGGTACTGGTTCCAGTTCCAGTCACCGTCTGCACCTTCACGCTCAAAGTGATTGGTAACCGCTCCGCCGCTGTTGCCGGAACCGTTGTAAGAATTGGTAAAAGTTACCCTTGTGACTGTCCCCGCGCTTATGGAAGTAACGGATGCCCGGCCAGCCGCCAGGTCCGCGGCATACGCCGTGTCCGGAGTCTCCCCCTCCGCCCCGGCGTCCAGGGCCGTCAGGCTGTAGGAAGCCCCGGAATACACTTCCGTCACTGTCACGTCGCAGCCCGCCGGAATTTTCTCCTCCAGAACCACCGATTTGCCGGTTCCGGAACTGCCGTCAAAGGAAATTGTCACTATGTCGCTGTAAACCACCCTGTCGCCTTCCCTCGCCTCCACCTGGAAGACAAAGGCAGCCGGGTTTACATACTGGTCAAGATTCTTCACAATTTCCAGAGAAGTGTACCTGGAATCCAGGTCAAATTTTAACTCCATCCCATTCAGGGCGTACAGCCATTCCCCGCTGCCTGCCGTGCTGACGGTTCCCCCTTCCGGCTCTTTGGCGGGCAGGGAAATCAGCTGGGGGCTGAATCTGTAAATGGATTCATCCGTATAGGCAATGGTGGAAAGAACCTCCTCCCCCTCCAGGGTGTCCACGGAAACATACTCTTCCCTGCTCTCCAGGGAGCTTCCCCTGGCAGCCATCAGGTAAAGGCCTGCCCTCAGATTCTCTATCCTGCTTCCCGCCTCACCGGTGATAAAAGGCTCCGGTTCCTCCTCTCCCACAAGGATGGCCGCTGAAGCCCGGGCTGAAAATTCCTCCCATCCCGAAGCCTGGGAATCCGCCTCCGGACTGTAGCGGAACGTTAATCCCTCCGCACCTGCCTCCCATTCCCATCCCCCTTCTCCCTGTTCCTCCATAAAGGCCGCGGCCATGGAATAATAGGGGGAATCCTTTTTCACAATAAAATCATAGCTGTCCTGGCCCCGGACCTCCCGGGCCTCTGCCACCAGATACAGATCCACCGACACGTCCACCCGCTCCCCGGGCTGTCCCTCCGCGGCGCTGCCGCCTTCTTCCACCGGTACCACCTGAAGCGAACATTCCCGGTCCAGTTCCACCGCCAGCGCCTCCCCGCTTATGGGCGGCATCCCGATGATGAAGCCTGCCGTCAGGACAAATGCCAACAGCGGGCACAGCACCCGGCCTGCGGCCCCCTTCCGGTTCTGCCTTTTTCTTCTCATGGATGTTTCCTCCTTTTTTCTCGACTCCTAAACCTGTCCCTGCCATTTCTGCCTGATTTATAAACAAGCCCTGGGGCTATTCATCCTCTTTCCGTTTCTTCAGAGAATCCAACATTTCCTGCTGGCTCTTCTTCGGCTTTTTCCTGCCGGAATACGCCAACATGACCACCAATGTGATAAACAGAAGCGGAATCCCCACCGCCGGAATCACGTAGTAATTGGGAATCCGGGACGCGTCCGCCGGAACGATCACAACCTTATTGTCAACATTGTCTATCCTGCGGCCCCTCACCAGCATCCGGTGGGTATTGATCCCGTAGGGGGTACAGGTGACCATGGTGCAGTAGTCTTTTCCGGATACAATTGCCAGGTCATCCACTTCCTCCGGCAGTACGATACGGATCTGGTCTATCTCATAGGTGAAGGTCTCCTCCAGGACATTCAGCATGAAAATATCCCCTTCGCCCAGATCGTCCAGGTCCGTAAACAGCCTGGCCGTGGGAAGCCCCCGGTGCCCGGATACCACGCAGTGGCTGCCTTCCCCGCCCACCGGGAGGGAGGAGCCCGCTATATGCCCCACCGCCACCTGGAGGACGGATTCTTCCGTCCCATGGTAAACCGGCAGGTTCACGTTGATGGCGGGAATCTGGATATATCCCATGATTCCGGTTCCTGTTAAGTCCAGGAGAGATTCATATTCCGCATACTCCTCGTCGCTAAGCTTGAAATGTACGCCTGCGGACAGGGACGCATTGTACTGCCTGGCCGCCTCCAGCATGGTCTCTTTCACCTGGGGATCCATGCCCGTCACCGCTTCCACGTAATTGGCAATAGCCTGGCTGGCATGCCTGGAATTCCACCAGTCGCTGACGGTGGGGTAGAGCATCACAGATACTCCGGCAATAAGGATCAGGGTCAGGATGATGTTGGAGACTGATATTCTTTTCTCTTTTCTGCGCTTTTGCTGTTTTGGTTCTTTTTGAGACGCTTCTTTTGCGGATTCTTCTTGTTTGTTCTTTTCTTCTTTCACGGGTTTCCTTACTGTTTTTATGTCTCCGCAGAGGATACTGCGGTTTTCTAGTTTTGCTGACGTTCGCCGGATTTTGCTCCGTTGTTCGCCGCACACCGCGGGAAGGTGTCAGCTGGTGCGGCATGGAATTAACGGTTTGACGTTTGTTTTGCAGAACCGGGGACGGGATTTCCGTCCCCGGGGAGAATTTATTTACTCTGCCTTGTGTTCTGCTGTTAATTGTGACTTATCTTTTGTCTGCAAAATTAACAGATTTCGTCGATTCTGTTTACTGCTCTTTCCTCATGCGCTTCTTGGTGATCAGGAGAACGCCTGCGCCTGCTGCCAGGAGGCCGCCTACCACGTAGAAGATTGTGGTACCGATGCCGCCGGTGGAGGGAAGGAGGGAGCCGGCCTTATTAACAACAGTCGCAGATGTAATGTTAACAGGGAAGGTATAAATTTCTGTCTTCCCATCTGTTACCTCTGTGTCCACTACATTTCCATCCTTGTCAAAATATGTGGTAACGCTAGTGGTATAACTGCTAACGGTATTAAGTTCAGCCTTCACGCTGACCGCTCCTGTTGCCAGATTATAACCTGCGGGTGCCTTTGTCTCGGTGACATCATAAGTTCCTTCACCCACACCTTTTATAACAATCTGTCCTTTGCTAGTGTCCGTAGTAAGCTTGGAAGCACTATCTTTTACCTCAGTGACGCCTGCATAAATATAACTGCCATCCTGAGCCTTCACCGGCTGTCCATTGTTATCTGTTTTCACAAGGATATACTGTGTCTTATTTTGGTCATCCTTATAACTAACAATGAATTCAGCTCCTGCCAGAGCATTCCTATTTCCGTCAACTTTCTGAATACCTAATGCATAAGTATAAGTAGTAGTTTCTGAAGTTGTTGTATTAAAGGTCGGATTCTCAGGTGTAGATGTGCCTGTAGCCCCTGTGTTATATGCAAATGCAGCCGTATTCTTATTTCCAGGTGCAGCCATATTTGCATTTTCAGTTACTTTTGCCTGATATTCTATAACAATGGTATTTGTTGCCCCGGGATAGTTAAACGCGCTAAGAGTATCCACCGTTTTTCCATCTACTACGGAAGTACCATACATTGCCCAGTCAATCTTAACTACGAACTCATTTTTCCCATTCATAGTTAATGTATAATTTGTCGGCTGCAATATAGTGTTTCCAACCTTTACAGTTACAGTAGCTTTAAAAGCATCACCTTCACCAGTGCCAATGTATTCCATTCCTGTGCCAATAGTATCTTTGATAAAATACTCCTTGACAAAATCCTCACCAACATAGTTAGTTGCATCCACACTAACTCTAAACTTCAGAGTATCCCCAATTTTTGCACTGTTGGATGTTACCGGTTTACCGTCATTCCCCAGAATTACAGTATCCGGCTTACCTGCTTCACCTGCCTGTAAGAAAACCTTGCCACCGTCTTCAGGCCACTGAGGTCCTTTCTGGTTCTTATCAATTACACTGACGTTAGGCTGTGTAGAATTAACTGTCACAACTGCACCCAGAGTACTGGTAATTAAATAGTATCCATATGGTACCTCAAGCCCTACAGCACCTGTTTCCCCAGCTTCTGCGACTGCCTCTTGTGTTATAACACCCTGCTCAATCAAAGATCCAATTATTTCCGTGTCAAGTACCTTTTTCGTCTCAGTGCCATCAGCTATCTCTTTATAAAATGTATTATTCAGAATGTCTGTCACGTCTTTATCTTTGTTTACATACTCTTCCTTTATACCTACGTTATAGGTTCCAACATGGTTCAGGGTAAAGGTAAACGGATTTACTAAAGCATTGAGACTTCCTTCTTCAGTTGCCTCCCCTGTCCAATACTTCATCTGTGCCTCGGTCGCTGTGTAAGCTATCGCCGTACCCGTTGTGGCAGGGTCTGCATCAAAAATCTTATAGGCAATATACGATTCCTCTTTAGTTGCATTGCTGATGGTAATAGTTCCTTTGCCTTCTTCAGCAAAAGCCGTCACGGCCATGCCCAGGCACATAATCATTGCCAGAACAAACGCTAAAAACTTTTTCATTCTCTTCATAATCGTTTTCCTTTCCTCTTCAAAAATTTTATAGTTGCTATATTTCGGAAACAGCTGCGGTGTTGCGATATGCTTTTGCTTTTTCGCCGTTTTGGAGGCTTATTTTTTTAACCTCCTTTCACTTTTTTTGCGCCTCACACTGTATCCGTACATCAGGATTGCGGCAGCTGACAGAATCAGCATCGCTCCCCCGATTGTAAACGTTTTGGTTCCAATGCTGCCGGTTTCGGGAAGTTCGTAGCCGGGAATGTTAAATACTTTTATTTCGTATTTCTTTGTCACAGGATCCTGCTCTGCTTTAACCATCTGGGAGTCTTTCCAGTTACTTCCCTGTGTATAAACTTGTGCAGTTACGGTACCATCTGGATTTACTGTAATCTTTGCCAGTCCTGTTAACTGATTATAGCCATCAGGCGCTTTGTTTTCTTTCAGGTAATAGGTTCCTGACAATTTCTCATCCCGGTAAAAAACACCGCTTTTGTCTGACATGTGACTCCCGCTTACCAAGGAAACTCTTATTGTATCCCCGGATGCGCTTCCTTCATCTGCAGTAATAATCTCTCCGTTTTGGATAAGATACGTTCCCTCCTTATCCTCCTTATACATGTCAAATACTGCACCTGACAATGGTGTTGGAGGTTCTTCATTTCTAGTGGCTGTACTGTACTTGATAAAGCTGGTATCCACAGCAGCAACCGCCTCCTTTTTATTTCTCACAATTAGAACCAATCCGTTGGACTTACCTAATACTTCCGCAATTTTCACCGGATTTGCTTCACCACCATCAATATCCATACATTTGACTTCCGAAATTTTTCCCCCGCTGACAGTAAATTCAATTTTTTCCGCTCCTCCTTCAGGTAGCAAATAGTCAGTGGGAGCTGTTACTTCTGTCAGTGTATAAACAGCATTTTGAGAATTGGCCAGACTTAATCCCGCCTTATCTATTACAATTTTTGCCTTTAGGGCATCCCCTTTTTCAAGGTCTTCTTTGCTGTCAACATCCTGCCAACCGTCTTCTGTATAATAACTGTATTTTTTTACAGTTGACTTATCTGTCTGAATCTCTTCAATAGCACGCGACAATCTAAATTCTGCACCGGCCAGTGATGTTTCAGGATTATCACTATCCACCTTCTGAATCCTTATAGTTGGCAGATAGGTATTTGTGATTGTGTAATTCCTTACGACAGAACTAACCGTATGATATCTGAATACACGCACACTAGTTTCGGCATTATTCACCGTGATAGACTCACCGCTGAATTGGCCATCCTTATATGCAACTTTCCGTGCTGCCTGATCCCCGTCGCTATTTACAAGCCTCTTATCTGCATCCCGAGATAAATTGAAAATCTGGTCCGCTCCACATGTGCCAGAAAGCCCGATCCCCTTATCATCAAGTGTCAGGTACAAACCGTTTCCAAGATTTTTCAAGGCATACCCGTTTCCTTTTTCCTCTACCTCCCACTGTAGGTTTGGGCTTAAATTTTCCAGGGAAATCACACCATTTACAATATTAACCTCTTCCCCGTTCAAATTAAGTCCGTCCTGATTAGCGGACAGGGCTTTCGGATGCCCATTGTCCTGATTCAGAATTACTACAATATTTTCATCATGTTCTTTTGAAGTATCTTTGAGACTATCTGCATCCGCCAGATATTTATAATTCTGACCAGGCTGTAGTTCATATGTTGTTTTATACCCATCGACCGCCTCTTCCTCTACCGTATAGGTTTTACCAGTTTCCAACCCGCTCCAGGTATGTTTCCAGTGTCCGATCTCATCCAGCGTAACCGGGTTACCGTATGGCTCACCGTCCTGATAAAGCTGAACTGTGACCTTATCCGGACGAGTGGCATAATCTGGCTTTACCCAGTTTTTCTCAACTGTAACTGTATCCGCAGTAGGTGTTTCAATCATATACTGAGGAACAATATTAAAGGATATTTTACAGTTTGATAGACCTGCCCCTCTCTCCATATAATATATCTTCAGCGTATGTGCACCTGCGCCAATATCAGTTATGTCTTCCTGTATGGAACCGACCATGTTTCCATTCACATGCCTTTTGTAAGCCTTACCTTCACTAAAATTTATACGGCCGTCTAACGCTCCATGAATACCGCCCATATCCAGTACCAATCTGTCATCCACGAAAACCCATACATCGTCATCACCGGAAAAGCTGAAGATCATATCATGTAATTTACCATCTTCCCCCATGATTTGATTCGAAACAGTTTTTCCGTTCTGATCTGTTACAGAACCGGGTACTGCCGGTAGATAAAACTGAACCTCGGAATACATTCCAAAATGGTAATTCACATCATAACCATCCGCCGCGCCATGGTCCTCTTTATATTCATTAAACGGAAGAAATGAAGGATGTTCTGTGCCCCCCAACCTTAAATTTTCTTTGTCGTTGTATAGATAAAATTGCCCTGCATCTGCCTCATAAGATACCGCATTCTTGTTACTGTCGTATTCATAGTAGCCCGTAGAGGAATCATATCTATACAGATAATCCCCATACCCCACAAAATGCACACCTAATGCATTGTTGTTAGAATCACCTGAAGGAAACAGATAGCGGATAACCTCCTCGTTTCCTAACCCATCCTGAAAATTTTCAAGAGATGTATTCCACTCCTCCCTCTTTGGTAGCAGAAAAGATCCTCCGTCTGCTTTTACAAATAGCATGCTTTTAGGTAACCCGTCTGCACTTGTTTCCGAATCAGGAATATCCAGGGTACGTACCGCAGCGCTGTTATCCCATCTATATGGATGAAAGACTCCGCTGTCCTCCCATACCTCTCCTGCAGAAGATGAGCTCATCTTATTTAAACTATAAATGTTAAAAAGCTCATTATAGTCGATAACACGCGTTGTGACAAAATTTTTAGTAGCCAGTTCTTTTTCTGTCAGTTCTATTGCCGCCTTACTGGAACCCGAATGGAAATTATAATTATCCGAAACCCAGTCCGCATAGAACACATTCTCTTTAGTGGGATCAATTGCTGCTGTTACTGCCCCTTCCTCAACATCATAATAGGTGTGGTCTTCGATATTGTACCATCCGACCAGTCTCCGGTCAGGCCGGTTCTTCGGTTTATTAATCCGTTTCGAAACCGTCTCGGTAAAAGCAAACTCATTCCCAAAATCTCCATTCCCGGGTAATCTGACAGATACTGTCTCTCCATTATCATCCACCACTACTGACACAGATACCCGAAGGCCGGGAATACTTCCGTTACCAGGATCAAAGATAACGCTATGTGAGTTTCCTAAATCGTTCAGGCTTATATCTTTGTACTCTGTGGAATTGTCCTTGAGATAATACAGGCCTGTTATAGAATTTAAAGTTTCTGCGTTAATTCCCTCAAATACCCATGCAGTTATATCTCCAACACTAATTCCATTTATTACTAGAGGCACTCGTTCAAGTTTTGCCGTAGTTATACTAATCGGTTCTTCACTATTTGTTGAATAAGCTATCCATTTGGCATCTGTGGCCTCCACTGTTCCGTCAATATTGGTCTGGACTAACTTATCCCGATTATAGTCAGGCAGTATACTCCCATATAAACCATCTGTGTCAAAAACATCTATTGATATATAATAACTGCCATCTATATACCCGCTCATACCTGGCTCAGCTATATCTTGAGGATCAAAATTCCTCTTTTTTTCCCACACATCCCCTTCCTTCACAAAAATTCCTTTTTCCTGCCGTGCGGCGGCCCGTCTGATCACTGCAAAGGGTTCCGCATCTTCATTAGCCGCAGCAAGCAGCATGGTAGTCAGTCCAAAATCTGAAAAAGAATCTGTCTCAAATGATGTGGCTCCATTTTCATCTACCACACTTCCGCTCAACACCTCAGTCTTATCCTTTGCAAAATGGACTACATCAATGGGATCGCCCACTGCAATGCTTTCACTGTCCAGGAACTGAATCGTTATGGATACCATGTCTTCCGGCTCTATCTCTTCACCATCCACGTAGAAACCAATATTCAGAAGCATTTCCATAACAGCATCTTCCGTGTCTAAATGTTCCTGAAGCTCAGCCTCCCTTGCTGCAAAATAATCCTCGTCTGTGATCTGCTCTACTACCAGTTCCGCATTCTCCGGAATGTTCGCCGTTGCCTTGTACTCAGCCACAACCCTGATCTTATCATCTTCAAATATCTTGCTCAGAACGCCCTTCTGCTCAATGTTCTCTTCCACAGTTACAGTTCTTGTGAGCATAATCGTCAGGCTTTCCTCCCCTGCCAGGTATACTGCTGTCGTAGGTTCCCCGATCACAGCTCCTTCTTCTCCCAGGAAGTACGCCGTAAACATGACATCTGCTTCTGGTCTGACTCCTTCTCCCTCCAATCGGAAGCTTACGTTATAACTTACCTCCTCTGTTACACTGTTTGTTACATTATCTGTTTCTTCTTTTTCTATAAGATCGCTTTCGCTTTCTTCAGAAATTCCGTCCATGTCTGTTCCGTCAGTAACTTTATCGTTTTCTGCAACGGCTTCCGAGACTTCCCCTCCGCTTTCCTCCGCATCAGAACCAACCTCTTCTGCCAAACTGCTCCCCTCTGCCGCATTGTTATCTTCATCATCAGGAGCTGTCTCCTCCCCGGATTCATCTTCTGCCAGATCCGCAGTATCCCCGCTGATGGTCTGCTCCGCAAAAAGCTCCGTTCCTTCCGGAATATTCGCAGTTTCATCATACTCAGCCACGATCCGAATCACACCATCCTCATAGACCTTAGTGATCAGTTCTCCTGTTGCGCTGTCTTCATGATTTTCGTCATCCTCTGTCCCGTCATTCGTACTTCCTGATTCTTCAGAAGCTGCTGAATTACTTCCCTGCATGGCCTCCACTTCTTCCTTTGTGAGTTCTACCGTCACAAAGCAGTCCTCTCCATGCACATGCTCCTTTAATTCCGAAACTCCGCAAACCAGGTTCCCCTCCGCGTCGTAGCAGCTCTTTTCACCTTCCCCGGCTTCCTCCG
>CAJTSY010000036.1:15640-30232 GCA_910578995.1 uncultured Acetatifactor sp. | reverse complement strand
GAAGAAAACTGTCCAGATATGCACAGTTGGATGGAAATACAAACTCCTACACAGTATCCGCTTTTTTAATTGCACAGTTTGGAAAAAATTATGGATTTAAAGGTAATCTGGAATTGTCCGGAAATGCTTTGATGGATGATGTGTTTGAGATATTGGGGCGAGTCCAGAGAGACATAGGTGGGGGAATCGTGTATTTGGAGTGCGAGGATAGACCGAAGCTTTTGGAATTTTACCAGAATGACAAAAATCGGTTTAAGATTTTTGGAGAGCGGTATTCGGATGTAGATCAGACAAAGTACGTTCAATTGTTGAAATTGTTTTAGGCAGCAGAGTAGACATATCATGAAAATAAGGCTGGCCGATAGTATTATAAATAATTAAATATAAAACGTCAACCCTGCGAGAGCATGGATGAGATTAGGCTGTCTAATATAGATTTTCCTGCACTAAAAATGATAGTAATCATAAACGAAAAAGAGAATAAAAAATCAAAAATAAAGTATTCAGTAACGCCAACAAAAGCAAAGAAAGTTTCCGATGCAATAGTAGCACTTAATGTGTTTAAGGGACTTTATAATGGAACAGCAAGCATAAACGGGAAAAAGCAGACGGCATCTATTACTACTGATAGTCAGTTTGATAATGAACAGATTGAAGCGGCGTTAGATTTGTGGACTACATTAAAACAATTAGAAGATATTTTAGGAGTAACATTTGATCCGGCAGCAGATTTCCCGCATGAAGATATGTTTTTTGTCTGAATTAAAAGTGGGCCTTTTGGAGAGAAAAGGAATAAGGTGGAATCATCCATTTGAACATTTTCATGTAAACGGGTTGAATATAAAATCTTATTCTATAGAAGATATACTTGGAAAAGAAAAAGTGTCAATGAACTTTTTCGAGGGTCCTATCAGTGTTACTTTATTAGGAGCAATATTTGAATTATATAGTGAAACAGAAATGAGAGATTTTATTATTACGAGTGTGGAATGGGATGATGAATCAAAAACTTCTGGGGAGATATATATTGCAGATGAAGCGAGTGGAAAGAGTTGGGTGCTTATCCGAAAATATTTGACAGCTGGAGAGGCGGAGAAAAGAAAGTGGAAAATTGAGTTGGAAGATAATGCAGAGCAAAATAAAAATTCTATGGAATAATTAAGATATTGCTTAGACAGATAGTTGGAAGTAAGATAGCAATTATGTATAGCTTTAGCAAAAGTGTAGAAGAAGGAGCGATTGTTCGTGGCTTTGAATAGTGTAAGGAGTTTGCCTCCTTCTTTCTTATATAGAAGGAACCGTTGTTTACCAATTTTCAAAGCGATTTTACCAACTTCCGAAATTAGTTGATTTGGAGAAGAAAACAAAAGGTAAAAAATCTTTACCAACCAAAAAACTGGTAACCAAAAAACAGAGTATCCATCAACCCCGCATAAATCCGGCATTCTATCCCAAAGTTCGCAAAGCAGATGGGGGCTATGTAGTTTTAATACATTGGATTTTATACTGATTTTTGGTAACAGTTCAGACACCCCATTATAAAAGGACGACAAATAAGCCAGTTACTGTATAACTGGTCTGTCGCTCATAAGAGCCATGATGCTTTGGTAGATGTTCATACCCCGGCGCTTTACGGTTTCTATGAAGCTCATGATCCGGCAGTACATATCTCTGCCGGATGCGCTTCTGAAACCGCCTGCCATCTTGTCACGGTTCTTGCACATCCGCAGGTCCTTTTCGCTCATATTGTTGCTGTAATGGACCCTGAAATCATACAGAAACAGCAGATGGTTTGCCTTGTATTTCACAAGACGGTTCAGAAGTGCTTTTTCTTCCTTCTTTGCCAGTCTCCCTCTGGTTCCCTTATTTGCTTCATATCCTTGTGCGATAAGCTCATCATAGCGCAGGCTGAACCGTTCCAGCTGCCTGCTGCTGAATGCCGCAGCGCCCTGCCGCTTCAATTCATTACGGGCATGGTCCAGACCCCTCAGGAACATCTCCATATCATGGCTCCACCTGTTTGATGTCTCCTCTGTGTTCTTACGGAGGTAACGCCCCAGGTGTACATTGCACTCCCCATTCCTGTCCCGAAATGATAGAGCGCTGTCTCGTGGTCATGAGTCAGAATGCCTGTATATCTCTCCAGTATGGAGAACCCGCCAAGGGTATCCAGATCCTTTTTTGCGCTGCCACAGTACAGCACGCTTTTCTCCGTGCTGAAGTTGCGGATATATGCCTGTTTCCCATCCATGCTGACCGTGGTTGCATCCGTACAGATTTCAGCCGAATTCAGAAGGTCATTCTCAATGGCATGGCATTCCTGGCTGCAGCGGTCACTGAAGGATTTGCAGTACCCTTTTGTATTTTTTCTTCCACCGCTGCTTTTGACAGCCCGCACCCTTTGTGGCCTTTCTGGGCTCCCGGCTTTTTGGAAGTTGTTTTCCTGCCATTGTATGTATTGGCCGGCTTTGTGCCTTCATCCTTTGAGGGGGGAGTGGACGAGTTGGAGCTGTCGTTATTCAGTATCCGCTTCATCCGCTCATTATCATTGCGCAGGAGCGTATTTTCCTTTTCCAGGTCCCCGCATTTTTCTGCCAGGGCGGCATTTTCTTTTTTCAGGGAAGATACCTCTTCACGGAGGGCGGCATTCTCCCTGCGCAGGCTTACGGCCTCGCCGGTAAGGCTTTTGATCTCTTTATGGTTCTGCCTTTGTCCGGCCTCCAGGCTGTCAACCTTTGCCATGACTTCCATCAGCTGTTTGTAGAGATCTTTCTGATAATTGCCGCCCATACCGTTTCCCCTTTCTGAAATTCTGATGAGATAAGTATAACAGAATTTCAGGAAATAAGCGAATTCTCCTTTCGCAGGCATTCGTCATTTTGACTGTGGATAAGTTCTCCAGCCCAGGGAATTAAAAAGCTTGAAAAACCAGAAAAACTTTACCGGAAGCCCTAAAGTGCCAATACAGGAAGAAAACACAAAAAGGTTATCCACATCCCACAGGTATTATGAAAACTAAGAGGAGTTATCCACAATCCAATCTGCTGGAATTGGAATAATGCTTCTAAAATTTCAGCATATTTTTTAGGGTGTCTGAACTGTTACTTCATTTGAAATGTAAAAGCGAAAATTGCTAAAAATTACTTGACCAAATAAGGGGGATTATATGGGAAAAATAGTAAGTGATGTTAAAGGGACTTTCTTATTACAATATCCTGATCAAGAAAATATGCGAAAATCTTTTCTGTGTGGTTTTGATATTACATATGCAGAGAAGAAAAGTCTAAATAACACTACTCTCTTTGCGTATCTTTTGAAGCCAGAACAGTATTTAAGTGAAGCATTTGGTATTGATAAAGAAGTAATACTCGCTTATGTGAACAAGAAAGGATGGGAGAGCCTTTAAGTTACCAACAGATTGATTGCGCAGTAAGAAATCTGTATGGCGGATGGGAGAAGAGATGGTTTTAGGAAGGTGTGGATGGTTCTATGGATGGTATTTCAAATGCCAGTCCGATACGCAGACATTGGCGGTGATACCGGCGGTGCATCAGACAGGGAAGGGAAGAAGCTGTTCTATCCAGGTTATCACAGAAAAGCAGTCGTGGACGGTTCCCATGCCTGGGGAAGCGTTCCGGCGGAGGGGCAGGATGATTTCTATTGGAAAGAACCGGCTTGGGGAGAAGGGGATACGGATTGCGGTACACGCACCGGGACTGGAAGTAAAAGGAAAGCTTAGATTCGCAGATCTCCATCCTTTGAAGTACGGGATCATGGAGCCTTTTTCCTTGGTGCCGTTTCTGGAATGCCGCCACAGTATATGGAGCATGGGGCATAGGGTGAACGGAACTGTTTCTATAAACGGGGAGGAGTATCTATTTGACAATGCAGAAGGTTATTGGGAAGGGGACTGTGGGAGGTCTTTTCCGGAGGAATATGTCTGGACGCAGTGCAGTTTTCCCGGGGGCTCCCTGATGCTCTCTGTGGCCCGCATCCCTATGGCGGGCTTCCGTTTTCAAGGGGTTATAGGAGTAGTGCTCCTGGATGGCAGGGAGTACAGGATGGCCACTTACCTGGGAGCAAAGGCCGCCGGAATCCGGAAGGGGCGGGTGAGGATAGTCCAGGGCAGCATGGAACTGGAGGCAGAGCTTCTGGAGGGAGCCGGGAAAGCTTTAAGGGCGCCAACGGAGGGAGCAATGTCGAGAACCATCCATGAGAATGCGGCCTGCAGGGCTAAGTACCGCTTCCTGCAGGATGGCCGCACGCTTCTGGGTTTTGAGACGGACAGGGCTTCTTTCGAGTATGAATATAAGGTGTGAATACAGGGAAGTTTATTCCAGATTCAAATGAAACATTTCCCTGCATATGCTCTTTCCGGAAGCGGTTCTGAAGATTTTCCGGTATGCATGTTCTGCCTCCTGGCCGGATGCCCCGCCTTCATATAGGTTCACCAGAAAATCTGCTTCCACAAGTATCTGATAGTCTATGCCGTCTATATCGTCATAGGTATGGTGGTGGGCGATAAGATACTGGATCCTGCCGGAGATCTGCTCCTCAAAATGAAGGTCTGCCAGAAGCCTTTTCGCAATGGCAGGCCCCTCTTTTTCCTGGAGCTTTCCGCTGCAGTCGCCGTATTTTTCTTCACAATAATGAATGCCGATGTCATGGGTCAAGGCAGCCGCTTTCAGTATGAACAGGGTGTCCGCATCAACGCCTTCCATCCCGGCGATCAGCCTTGCATAGCTGTGGACCTTACAGAAGTGCTGTATCCTTTGCGGGTCTCCGCTGTACAATTTTATCATTTCGAAATGTAATCTGTTTATCATGCAAATGTTCCTCCCATAAAGAAATCCGGCCAGACGTATTTGCTGTGCTGCAAATTCTGCCAGTGCACAGTATAAATCATACCCGGTATGCTGTGCCGCTGTCAAGGATTATATGTTTTTTCTCCCGATGTCTGTCTGCCGGTTGTATTGAAAAGTCTTGAAATTTCGGTGATTTTATAGTATGATACCAGTGGAATGAAAATAAAATCTTAAGAAAACAGAAAGGACGCAGGGAATGATTATTATTATTTGATAGTTTTCCATCAGACAACAGGACATGGAGAGGAGAAGAGGGACAGCCTCTTATCTTTGCATGCCGGGATTCGGGGATTATCGCTGATAATGATCTTGCTTACGTCACAAGTATGTTTTCAGGGCAGCTTTTCGGGGCTGTCTGTGTGAAGGAGCTGCCGCAGATACTCTCGTAGGAGTAGTGCAGGCATTTTCCAGGGGAATGCGGGAGATGCTTTCTTAGGAAGGCGTGATATATTTTCTTGGGAATACCAGAGGCAGGCCCTTAGGAAAGTTGATGGCGTTCCTTAGGAATGGCAGGGACGTTTCCATAGGAATGTCGTATACACTTCCTCTGCGGCTGTGAAAAGCAATTCCTTATTTGGCAGGACATAGATCAGGATAATCCCTCTTAAAGACAGGAGGGATTTTTTATGCAGAAAAAACTATTTTTACAGGCGGAAAATATTGTCGTCAGCTTCGGGGAACAGAAGGTTCTGGATTTTGAGCGGTTTGTGGTGTACCAGGGGGAACGGATCGGGCTGACAGGAGTCAACGGCGCAGGTAAGACCACGCTTCTGCGGGTACTGTGTGGTGAACTGGAGCTGGATGCCGGGACGGTGAAGCTCATGTGTGAGCCCCATTTTTTCAGGCAGTTTTCCCAGGGGGTAGATCCCTTTGACCTGGACGGGAAAGAAATGAAGGCCATGCAGATCCAGGATAAGGTATGGCAGGAGACAGTGAGCGGAGGGGAGGACACCAGAATGCGTCTGGCCTGGATGTTCAGCAGCAGGAAAATGCTGTATTTCCTGGATGAGCCTACCGCCAACCTGGACAGGAAGGGGATTGCGCTTTTGAAGAAGAAGCTCCAGGAACTGGATACTATGGTCATCGTCAGCCATGACCGGGCACTGCTCAACGCGCTCTGCACCAGGATTGTGGAGGTGCGGGAGGGCAGGCTTACCAGTTATGAGGGCAATTATGACGCGTACAGGCAGCAGAGGGAGCAGGCTCTCCAGAGGCAGTGGACGGAATATGAGAATTATACCAGTGAGAAGAGAAGACTGGAAAAGGTGTATCAACAGAAAAAGCAGAAGGCCGCTTCCATCGAAAAGCTGCCGAAGGGGATGTCGCCCAGGGAGGCAGGGCTGCGTAATTTCCTGTCAAAGCATCCCAAGGACGCAAAGGCCGGAAGGATGGAAGCTTCCGCCAAAAACGTCCTGGAACGCCTGGAGCATATGGAAGTGAAGGAGAAGCCCCGGGAGATTCCCAGGATACGCCCGGATTTCCGCCTCACGGATCCGCCGGAGAACGCGGTGGTGATACGGGGGGAGGATATTTGTTTTTCCTATGAAAACGGCACGGAGGTCTTCCGGAACGCTTCTTTTCAGATCAGAAACAGAAGCCGTGTCGCCGTGGTGGGGGAGAACGGCGCGGGCAAGACCACGCTCCTCAATCTGATCCGGCAGCAATATCTACTACGCACCGATAAAATTTGCAGTAACCTATATCTGGTGCCAAAAGCCTCCATCGGGCTGCTTGACCAGAATATGGCGTCCCTGGATCTGGAGAAGACCGTCCTGGAGAATGTGATGGCGGACAGCGTGCAGACGGAGAAAGTCGCCCGGACGGTTCTGGCCAGGCTCCTGTTGTCCGCCAGGGATATGGGCAAAAAGGCCGGTGTGCTGTCGGGCGGGGAGCGAATCAAGCTTGCGTTCGCCAAGCTGTTCGTGGGCAGGGCCAATGTGCTGATCCTGGACGAGCCTACCAATTACCTGGATATCCCGTCGGTGGAGGCATTGGAGGAAATGTTCTCCGAATATGAAGGCGTTCTTGTCTTCGTGTCCCATGACGAGGCCTTTATCCGCGCCTGCGCCACGGAGATTCTGGAGGTAAGGGACGGACAGACGATTTCCTGGCTGGGGACGCCGGAGGAATATTTCGCATAGCGAATCCATACTGGATGAACCGTCGGCAGCGTTGGATCCGATAACAAAAGATGAGATGTTTCGGCAGCTTTACCGTCTCGGTGGAAGCCGGAGCCTTGTGACGATTTCACATCAACGGGAGAAATGCCGGAAAAACAGGACTTTGCAGGTATATGTGGAGTTATAAAGACCACGGTTATCCGTCCCCGAACCTTACAGTTTTGTAAGCCGGCACAGGAAAAATGTAAGGAAAATCTATGGCACATTTTCCTCTTTTCCGGTATTCTAATCTTACAGCCAAGAAGCGCTGCTGAAAAGCAGGAAAGCGTATTTCCGCCAACCTGTGCAGCACAAGGCAGCTTCAGGCCCGCATTCTACAGACAAAAAGCGGACACCGGCGAAAACGAGGAGGAACAAAGATGGCATTACTGGAAGTCAAGAATCTCAAGAAAATATATACCACCCGCCTGGGCGGCAGCAAAGTGCAGGCCCTTGACAATGTAAACTTCACGGTGGAACAGGGCGAATACGTAGCGATTATGGGGGAGTCCGGCTCCGGCAAGACGACACTTTTAAACATTATGGCATCCCTGGACAAGCCCACAGGAGGGCAGGTGGTTCTGGCAGGCAAGAACATGGCGGATATCAGACAGAAGGAGCTCTGTGCTTTCCGCCGGGACAATCTGGGCTTCGTGTTCCAGGATTTTAACCTCCTGGACACCCTGTCCCTGAAGGACAATATTTTCCTGCCCCTGGTACTGGCAGGGCGGAACTACCGGGATATGGAGGAGCGCATAGGGCCCCTGGCGGTGAAACTGGACATAGCGCAGATTCTGGAAAAATACCCCTATGAGGTATCCGGCGGGCAGAAGCAGCGGGCGGCGGTGGCCAGGGCGCTGATCACGCAGCCCCAGATCGTACTGGCGGATGAGCCCACCGGGGCACTGGACTCCAAGGCTTCCGACAAGCTGCTGAAGATATTCGCCCAGGTGAACAGGGACGGCCAGACCATCCTGATGGTGACCCATTCCATCCAGGCGGCAAGCAGGGCGGGAAGGGTGCTTTTTATTAAGGACGGCTGTGTGTTCAATCAGATCTACCGGGGAAAATTGGACGATGACGAGATGTACAGGAAAATATCGGATACGCTGACCATTCTGCACACAGAGGCGGCTGCGAGGGCATAGTGAGTTATGCGAAGCTTAAAACAGCATCATCCCGTCCTGTACCCCATAGGGTTTCAGGACGCATGCATTTAGCGGCTGAAACCCTATGCCCAGACTTTGGGTAGCGGACGGGATGATGGGGAGCTGGAATAAACAGCATCATCCCGTCCTGTACCCCATAGGGTTTCAGGACGCATGCATTTAGCGGCTGAAACCCTATGCCCAGACTTTGGGTAGCGGACGGGATGATGCGGAACTGGAATAAACAGCATCATCCCGTCCGGTACCCCATAGGGTTTCAGGACGTATGCATTTAGCGGCCTGAAACCCTATGCCCAGACTTTGGGTAGCGGACGGGATGATGCGGAACTGGAATAGGAGGTATATAATAAATGAGCAGATCAATGTCACTGATGCCCCGTATGGCGGCAAACAATATACGGAAAAACGGTTCCGTCTACTTCCCCTACATCGGGGGCAGCGTTTTTGCCATGTTTACGTTCTTTGTGTTCGGGCTGATCCTGAAAAACGACATCATATGGACGCTTCCCAAGGGAGCTTACGCCGTGATGCTGATACAGATCGGCTACGTCCTTCTGGGGCTGATCATGCTGCCCTTCCTTTACTACACTAACAGCTTCCTGATCAAGAGAAGGAAAAGGGAACTGGGACTGTACAGCGTGCTGGGACTGGAGAAAAAACACATCGGCATTATGATGCTCTGGGAAAGCCTGTTCATCTACTGCATCGTGATGGTGGGGGCCATCGCCCTGGGACTTTTGTTTTCCAGGCTGATCTTCCTGCTCCTGCTGAACCTGGCGAAGATGCCTGTGGATGTCACTTTCATGGTGAAACCGGGAGCCGTTGTGAACACACTGGTTTTTTATGCCTTTGTGATGGGGCTGAATCTCTTCGTGAACCTGGTTCAGGTGGGAAAATCCAACCCGGTGGAGCTGATGGGGGATTCCAGGAAAGGGGAGAAGGAGCCGAAGCGGATCGGGCTCTGGAGTCTGGCAGGCCTGGCGGCTCTGGTGCTGGGTTACAGGATGGCTATCATGTCCCAGCTGGAGAGCCAGGTTTTTACGGACTTTTTCCTGGCAGTGTTCCTGGTGGTGATGGGGACGTATTTCCTCTTTACATCGGGCAGTATCGCGTTTCTGCGGATTCTGAAGAAAAAGAAGGGATTCTATTACCGCCCGGAGAATTTTATCACTGTGTCGGGGATGCTGTACCGGATGAAGAAAAACGCGGCGAGCCTGTCCAATATCTGTGTTTTCTCCACCATGGTCATCATCACGGTGGTATGTACCGTGTCGGTGTACCTGGGGATGGAATCCATCCTGACATCAGGGTTCAGCAGGGGGTATGAGCTGAATTTTATCGGTGCGGAAAAGCCGGATGCAGGGCAGCTGAAACAAGAAGTGCAGGTGATTGCCCAGCGGCACGGGATTAACCTGGAGGAAGAACTTGAGTATAATTGTGTGGGCATAAGAGCATACAGAAGAGAAAACAGACTTTGTCTGGAAGGCGAGCCTTATGATTACTCGGGATGGATACATGTGTCGCTGATGACGTTGGAAGAGTACAACCGCCTGGAGCATGCGGAGGAAACCCTGCAGCCTGGTGAAGTTCTGCTCTTTTCTTCGGGCCCTGATTTCGCCGGTGAGACGGTTTCCTTTGAGGAGACGGAATATGCGGTCAAAAGGGAGCTTACCGACAGCAGCATCATTGAAAAACATACCAATAATGCCATGGGATCAGACTACATCATTGTAATGGCAGACCAGGAGGAGCTGTCCCGGGTCAGCGCCGTCTACAATGTGGACAGCAGCACGCAGGAGTCCTTTTATTACGGGTTCTGGCTGGATGTGGCGGAGCCTGCAGCAGAGGGGGAATTGGCGGCAGGGAGTCCAATGGCGGAAGAAAATTACCTGGAAAACGAATATTCCATAGAAGGGGTGAGTACCGCGGCAGGGGAACTTTCCGGGGAAGAAGACCAAACCACGCAGGAAAAGTCCCCCGAGGAAGCGGCAATAGACGGATTTTCGGCAGAAGTAGGACAGTATGCCGCCACTCTGCCGGGATTTGCCGGGTATGTTGACCACCGGGAGAGGATGGCGCTTGATGAGAGCATGTATGGCGGCCTGCTGTTCATCGGCATTTTTTTCGGGGCCATCTTTCTGATCTGCCTGCTGATCATTATGTATTACAAGCAGATCACCGAAGGGTTCGAGGACCAGAACAATTTCGAGATCATGCAGAAGGTGGGAATGGGGGACAGGGAAATTCGCCGGACCATCCGGAAGCAGATCAGCATGGTGTTCGCCCTGCCCCTTGTGGGGGCGCTGTGCCATACGGCAGTGGGGATGCGGATGGTGTATATGCTGCTGGGAGCCATCGGATTCTTTGAGACGAAGCTGCTGATCACCTGTTCCCTGGGAGGCTGCCTGGTGTTCGCCCTGGTATACAGCATCTGCTATAAGCGTACATCCGCGACTTACTACCGGATCGTGCGGAAGATGGGATGAGAAGGCAGCGCCGGAAGACTCTGTGGAAAAGAGGGGTTATACTGCGGAAGGGACTTTCTCAATCCTGAAAAGGCTATGACAAAATCATTTACAATGATTGACGGTCATAGCCTTTTTGGATATTACCTTATGAAATGGACTCCTGTTCCCGCAAGCGGAAAAATACCAACAACAATATTACGTGGGTTTTGAGAATTGTTTCATTGAACTGTGAGTGAACTTATGGTAGAATGTTGACTTAGAAGGACATCTGGTCAACTTCTGATTCCATGTGCGCAGGCGTACACGGAATTATGGTAGAATCATTTCATTAACGAAAATCTGTATGCTGAATGATTGGGGCCAATTTTATATGATATACTTTATGAAACCATTGCCGGATGGCAAAATAAATACGGACAATTGGGAACCTGTTATTAAAAATCAGTGGTTTCGAAATCATTTTATGTACTTTGTTTATTGCCTTCAAGGGATGCTGCTCCTATTCTCAATCATATCTGGAGCATGGCGTTTCTCAAATGCATTTATTAAGACCGGCTTCTTTATTGGCATATTTATTATTCACGAATTCCTGCATTTGATTGTTATCTATAAAGCCGGTGATATCAGTATTACACATTCGGTGATATTTTTTTGGATTACCAGTGGGGCAGTTCTGAACAAATTAAGGTTTTTTATTTTTATGTCTTTGCCGTTCATCGGATTAACGGTTGTCCCTGCAATAGTATGTGTGTTTTTATCAGGGAAATTAAAAGATATTATGATTTATATTGCATGGGTGAATTCAATTATTGCAGGTTCTGATATCATAAATTCTATCATCATAGCAATAAAACCAAATAATGCTTCGTTTTACAGAGGTTATTATAAAACGGACTTCTAAATACATAGGAGGAGTGAAGGGAAGAAGAGTTAAGGACAGGCGGGGCGGCGGGCGTAGCCCATTCATCTTGATCACCTGCCAGGTGTGTTGTTTTTATGAAATTCGGGAGAAAAGGAGCCTGTTGGCACGGAAGCGATATTCTGATTGACGACGGCAATGGATGAATTGTGCGCACGGCAGACGGACAGCCCTCCGCCCAATGGGAGATTCAGGTTTTGGTTACGGAGGATGTTAAGAAATATTGTCCTGGCAATGCATGACAGGGGTTTTCAAATGCACCTTATCCCTTCCAACCGTGCGGGAAATACCGGTTGTATTGTAACTGGGGATGCCATATAATGTGTATTGTCAGAAGCAGGCATTTCGCTTCTGATAAAAGGCGCATTTCTTAGCGCCGCGCGTCCCGGTCTTTTCCGGACAGACGGACGTAAGGAATGTCTGCAAATAACTGATACGAGTTCATAGTCATTTTCGTTGTATTTCCGGGCTTTTTCC
Organism: uncultured Acetatifactor sp.; assembly: GCA_910578995.1. Lineage (GTDB taxonomy): Bacteria > Bacillota > Clostridia > Lachnospirales > Lachnospiraceae > Acetatifactor. The sequence continues at coordinate 18,175 of CAJTSY010000036.1, read as the reverse complement.
TGAAGAAATTGTATCAGTTATTTTTCGACAATTCCTAAACATTTTGGCGCAGGCCTGCACAGAGAGCCTGGACAGGGAATCCTGCTGCAGGCATCAGCGCCGGAGAGGAGGAAGGAATGGGTTGTCTTGGCAATTTATTATGGTTTATCTGCGGAGGGTTTTTCAGCGGACTTGGATGGCTGCTTGCGGGGCTGCTCTGGTCCATTACGATTGTGGGGATTCCCTGGGGAGTCCAGTGTTTCAAGTTCGCCAGCCTTTCTTTTTTCCCTTTCGGGAAGGAAGTGGAATACGGCGGCGGGGTGGGGTCCTTATTGCTGAACGTGCTCTGGCTTGTAGTGTCAGGGATTCCCATGGCTGTGGGCTCCGCCATTATGGGCTGCGTCCTGTGTGTGACGATTATCGGCATTCCGTTCGGCATGCAGCATTTCAAGATTGCCAAACTGGCGCTGATGCCTTTCGGCGCCAGGGTCAGCTGACGGGGCGGGGACAGTTACTGTGTCCCCGCCATATTTTTTCCGGTTATATAAACGCCTGCCAGAATCTCGCCGATTCCCGGTCCCCACAGAAGCCCTGCCAGAAAATCTTTTACAGCGGAACCGCCGAAGGAGGCGGAAAGCGCCAGGAGGGCGATTCCCATTACAATCAGCAAAAGACCGTACAGCAGATTTTTCTGTTTCTCCAGCTCCTGTGTCCGCCGCAGTAAATCCATAATCTGTTCTTCGTCATAAGCGCGGACGCTCCGTTCTTCTCCTTCCTCACCGTCCATCAGCTCCGCAACCGTTATGTTCAGTTCTGCGCATAAGCTTTTGACTATGGAATAATCCGGCATGCATTTTCCCGTTTCCCATTTGGATATTGTCTTGTTGGAGACTCCGAGCCTTTCCGCCAGCCGTTCCTGGGCCAGGTTCTGGATTTTTCTTTTCTGTGCTATGAATTTTCCTGTGGCTGATTGATTCATCTGCGTACCTCCTGTTTGTTGTTTATAAGGAAAGTATAGGACATTTTCTCAAAAATGACATCCCCTGTGTGGAGAATTCAGGGGGAATCGCCGAAAAAGTACAAAATCTTTCCTGCACGGCTTGCCGTAAAGGTGGGCTTGTGCTATACTGAACGTGTCAAAAGGGGCGGTAACAGCTCCGGACAGATTCGGTAAGCAGGATATTCGGGCCGCGGCGGGTAGCGCGGGACTATCAATTCTGACATTCTATCATTCAGAACTCCCTGCTTAAGACCAACGATTGATACAGGCAGGGGAAGACACGGGATTGCGCTTCCTGTTGGGGATAGAGAATCAGCAGACCGTTAACCTTACGTACCCCTGGCGGCTTATGGAGATGGATTATCTTACCTATGGCAGGGAGATAGAGGCCATACAGGAGCGGAATGAGGAACGCAAAGTAAAGTATGGGCCGGATGACGATTTTAAATACCGGTACCGGGCCGGAGACGTTCTGGAACCGGTGGTGAACCTGCTGCTGTACTGGGGAAAGAAGGAGTGGAAGGGACCCGGAACCCTGAAGGAAATGATGGGGATATGACCCGCTGCCCCGCAGGCTTCGTCTTCTGGTGGGAAATTAAGGAATCAAACAGAAGAGCAGACGAACAGACAAAGAGGTAGATGGGAGAACAGATGAACACACAGTCTACAAAACGAATAGGAGAGCAAATACAGGCAGAATTATGGGAGCTGCAGGATCCGGCGTATAGGGAGTTTCATTCCAGGCTGATTCCTACGGTAGCGCCGGAGACGATCATTGGGGTACGCACGCCCCAGGTGCGGGCGCTTGCCAGAAAGTGGGCGAAGGATCCCTGTATCGGAGATTTCCTGGAGCAGCTGCCCCATACATACTATGATGAAAACAACCTCCACGCCTTTGTGGTGGAACAATTCCGGGATTATGGGGAATGCCTGAAGCAGACGGAGCGTTTCCTGCCCTATGTGGATAACTGGGCCACCTGCGATATGATGGCGCCGAAGGTGTTTGGCCGGCACAGGGAAGAATTCCTGGAGCCTGTCCGTCGGTGGATCGCATCCAGGAAAGTGTATACTGTCCGTTTCGGGGTGGGGATGCTGATGCGGTTTTATCTGGATGACGATTTCAGGCCGGAGTACCCGGAATGGGTGGCGGGAATCCACTGGGAGGATGCGTATTTTGAAGGAGCAGGAGACGCCCCTTCTTACTATGTCAATATGATGCGGGCATGGTATTTTGCTACGGCTCTGGCGAAACAGTATGAGGCCATCGTGCCGTTTCTGGAAGAGAAGCGCCTGGATCCCTGGACCCACAATAAGGCCGTACAGAAAGCATGCGAGAGCAGGCGGATGACGGCAGAGCAGAAGCAGTATCTGCGCGGATTAAAAGTGCCGGACATCAGGTCATGAGTTCAGGACGCCTTCTTTTCCTCCAGATCCCTGAAAATGGTTCTGGTGCAGACCGCAATGAACAGAGACGCGGCACCGGAGAATAAAATCACGGCATATTCTCTTCCACGGCATACTTCAAACAGGATGCCGTAGAGGGCGTTGCCCAGGGG
>CAJTSY010000036.1:0-15540 GCA_910578995.1 uncultured Acetatifactor sp. | reverse complement strand
GGGGATGCTTGCCTGTACGGAGGGCTGATATGCCCCCGCGATGCCGTACAGAAGCATCAGGGTAACCGTCACAAGCGTAACCAGGTTTCCGCTGTCCATGAGCAGGGAAAAGGCCAGGATGACCGCCGCAGTAAAGAAATCCAGGATGACCATGATATTCCTTTTGTTTACCCGGTCTGCCACAATGCCTCCCACAGGGGACAGCAGGATGGTGGGAAGAAAAGCGCAGGCCGTGACGGTTCCGTAAAGCGCTGACGAGCCGGTGAGATTCAATAAGTACAGCGGCAGCGCGAAACGGATTGCGGCATTTCCGAACAGGGAGATGATCTGGCCGATGATGACTAAGGTAAAGTCCCTGGAAAATAGTTTTTGTTTCATGTCTGAACCTCCGTTTTCTCTGTGAAGTGTTTTTTATTCTTATTCCTGTGGGAAACTCAGGGCGGCCGGAAGCTGCCAGCCGGTTCATCCTGACCCGGATAAACCGGAACCGGAATTCTGCCGCTTTGCGCAGGATTCCGCTGCTGAGTGTCTGAGAAACCGACAGGAATACTACCGGCATTATTCCGTTATATTACGTGGCTGCGGATCTATCGGGCGTGCAGCATAAATAGCGGTAAGCTCCTGCAGTCTCTCCAACATTTCCTCATCTATGATATCCAGTCCGAAGCCCTTCATCATCTGGCTGAAAACCATAAACTTCCGGCAGGATTCCTCCTGGGAACTGTCAAATATCATGGGATTCATCCATAGATTGGCCGCAAGCAGGATCAGTTCCGCCAGCTGCCTGGGATGCTCCGCCCGGACAGAGCCGTCTGCAATCCCCTGCTCAATGATGGGCAGAATATAGTTTGGCGCGGCGTTTTCAATGGTATCATGCAGGAGGCTGAACAGAAGCTTCGCATTGTTATGGAAATCCGGTGCTACCGAAAAAATCTCGTCCTGTACGGGCCTGCGGATGGACTCCCTGAAAATCATCTTCAGCTTTTCCCTGCCGTTGAGATCCCGGCGGTCACGGATTGCGGCAAGCAGTTGATTGGAATCCGCCGTCATTCGATCCGCAACAGCTATTAAAATGTCTTCCTTTGACTTAAAATGATGGTAGATGGCGCCTTTGCTCAATCCGCCTAAATGCCCGATTATGTCCTGAATGGAAGTGTGCTCATAGCCCTTTTCCATAAATAAGCGATAGGCAACGTCCAGTATCAGTGTGACAGTCTCTTCCGGATGCCTGTTTCTCGACATGTTGTTCCCCCTTTCCTGAGCCGGATAAACCGGAACCCAACAGGATATATGTTAAACCTGAAACATACCTTTGGTATGTATTTACATTAACATACCGTCGGTAGGTATGTCAATAGGAAATATGAAAATAATTCCTGTAATTTTACCGTGGGTTAAAAGGCATTTTGAGACGATAAGGATAGGGTGATAATTACAGACAATTTTCTGCAAATTTACTGCAAAAGAAAGAATGCTCTTGACTTGGCGGCAATTAGTTGGTAGACTTATATACGTTATTTATACTCATGAACGAAAGTAATTGCTAGTCTAAATGTATAACGAGTGAACGCTTCTGCAATGCTGGCGTAGTAAGCGGCAATTAAATGCGTTCACGAGTATAATACAATGGAAACCAGGTTACGGGGGCTGCACAGCGGTTTCCGTAACGGACTGACAGGGATGCGGGAGAAAGAATATGAGTCAGATATTGGATATCGCCAGTCATTTTCAGCTGGGCAGTAAAGCCATAAGCGCAGAACGCTATGGCTGCGGCCACATTAACGACACTTTCCGTCTGGAGACCGAAAGCGGTAAAAGTTACATACTGCAGAGGATCAATACATCCATTTTCCATAATGCCCAGGCGCTGATGGACAATGTGGTCGCAGTGACGGATTTTTTAAAGGAGAAGATCCTCAGGGCGGGAGGGGATCCCCAGAGGGAGACGCTGAATGTTGTTCCCACCATGGATGGAAGCTCCCTGTTCCGTGAAGGGGAGGACTGTTGGAGGGTTTATACCTTTATAGAGGGCGCGGTTACACTGCAGACCTGTGAAACCCAGGCGCAGTTTTATGACAGTGCCTGTGCTTTTGGACATTTCCAGAAGCTTCTGGCGGATTTTCCGGCCGACAGCCTGTATGAATCCATTCCGGATTTTCATAACACGAAACTGCGTTACAGGGCTTTCGAGGCTGCCGTTTCCGCGGATGTGTGCAAAAGGGCGGCTTCGGTGGCTGCGGAGATCGACTTTGTGCGGAGCAGAAAGGATTTCGCGTCTGTGCTTGTGGACATGCAGGAACGGGGCGAGCTGCCGCTGCGGGTTACCCATAATGATACGAAGCTGAATAACGTATTGTTTGACGGGGAAAGCGGTCTGCCCCTTGCCGTGGTGGATCTGGATACGGTTATGCCCGGCCTTTCCATAAATGATTTCGGGGACAGTATCCGTTTTGGCGCCACCCATGCTGCCGAGGACGAGCAGGATCTGGATAAGGTCAGCTTTGACATCGGACTTTTTGAATGTTACACAAAAGGATTTCTGGGGGAATGCGGATCCCTTATGACGGAGATGGAGAAGAAAATGCTTCCCGTGGGGGCCATGATGATGACTTTTGAGTGCGGAATGCGTTTCCTGACAGACTATCTGAGCGGGGACACCTATTTCAAGATCCACAGGGAGGGACATAATCTTGACCGCTGCCGTACCCAGTTTAAGCTGGTCAGCGACATGGAGAGGGCGAGAGAGGATATGGACCGGATTGTTCAAAAATATTGCTGAGGTTTCCTGTAAACTTTTTTGACCGGAATGCCGAAATAATAACATATGGACAGATGAAAGCTAAGGACAGCAGACAATGTGAAAACAGTGGTTTGCTGTCTTTTTGCATTTCCGGAAACAGGAGGGGGAATGACGGTTTGTGACATTGAAATGTACATTTCGTTACATTTTCCAAATGTCCGGGGGAGATCTGCCGAAATAGAAATCAGGATGCGGGACGGAAGGGGAAATCCGGCTGCGTCGGACATAAGAGGTGGGGCATGAGGGTTGCGATTTGTGATGAGGATAGACGGTGTTGTGCCTGGATGAGCACCCTGGTCAGGAGGGAGGAACCGGACTGTGAGGTAACCTGTTTTTATTCTGTGGGGAGCTTCCTGGAGGCAAGACGGCATTATGACATCCTTCTGCTGGACATTCAGATGGAAGAAATGAAAGGGATGGAGGCGGCCAGGGCGCTTCGGACCAAAGGAGAGGATACTGTGTTGGTTTTTGTGACAGCCCGGAAGGAATATACAGCCGAAGCCTTTGAAGTATCAGCCTTCCACTACCTGCTGAAGCCCCTGTCCATGGAAAAATTCTGCAGTGTATTTGAAGGGGCATGCAGGGAAGCGCGCAGGTTGGAGGATCTGAGAGGAGGGCAGCTGTTTTTCAGGACCAGGGCCAGAAACTTTACCCTGCTGAAAAGCGATATTCTGTATGTGGAGAGCGAGAAGCGGAAAGTGAAGATCCATACCCTGCGGGAAAACGTAACGGTCTATGTCACCATGAAGAGGATGGAAGAGCAGCTTGGGGATGGATTTTACAGATGTCACAGGGGATACCTGGTAAACCTGGCCTGTGTGGCGGGATATGGAATGGGCATGATCCGGCTGAAGAATGATGAGAGCGTCTATCTGGCCAGGGAGAAGTATTCGGATTTTGCCAGGGTATATGCCGGCTATTTAAAGGGAGAAGGAACTGCCCTGGTGTAAGAACTGGAAGGAGCCATTCACCCGGCGCCGCAGCGAGGTGTCTTCGTGAATTCTTTGGGTAGCGGATTAAAGCAGCCAAAGCGGCTGCATTAACCTGGAAAAGCCTCTTATGGGAACCGTCTGAGAAATGGTAATATACATTGTAGTCGCAATAAAATGGGAAAAGAGGGAAATGGAATGAGAATCAGAATGGGAATGGGGGCAAAGAGAACCGCTGTACAGGTAGTGAACAGCAGCAGGAGGCGTTCGGGGCTGTCGGGGAGAAGGGCTTCCATGGTGCAGTCCGCCAGGAACGGCAGGATGGGAAACACTACCAGAATGGGGGCGCTGAGGGCAAATACCGTCCAAGGTGCCAGGCTGGAGCGGGGAAAATATGACCGTCTGCAGAAATCGGCCAGTGCGTTGGCGGATCATATGAAGCTGTTGGGGGAGAAGGCGGAAGCGGGAGGAAAGGATATTGCCGACACAGCTGCCGGTATGGTGGAGGACTTCAATGATACCATGAAAAACCTGAGACAGACATCCGGCGTGCTGAATGATTTTTACAGGCAGTCGCTGAAGGAGGCTGTTACCACCAACAGGAAGGAGCTTGAGAAGATCGGCATTACGGTGGCGGCGGACGGAAGCCTTTCCCTGGACAGGGAGAAGCTGGGGGAGGCGCCGGCGGAGATGCTGAAAGAGATTTTAGGCGCTGACCGGGAGCTGGCAAAGAGAATTACCACAGTGGCATCCAGGGCGGCGGACAATGCCAGGGTCAATGCGGAAAGCGCTTTCAGTCAGTACAATGCGTCGGGAGGCCTTCTGGCCGGTTCATACCTGAGCAGGTATAATTTTCGCGGATAATGCGGCAGGCGGATTTCCGAACAGTACAGGACGGCATACCGAATTGCACTGAAGCATGAGGAGTCCGGAACAGAATTTATAGAAAGAAGAGGAAGCAGAAATGAGAATTGGCAGTGGTACCGCAGGAATGGAACCTGCGGCGGCGAAGAGAAACGCCGGGGAGAGGAACAGACGTTTTTTCGACCTGAACGCTGAGGCGGAATCTTTTGGAAACAGTATGTGGACCGTGAACGGAAGCAGGCTGCAGGAAAAGGACAAAACGGGCGGACAGGGGAATGTGGCGGAAGACGGAAACAGGGAGGAAGCTCCTGCTGACCGGTCAGAAGCAGTGAAAATCTATGAGGCCGCTGTCTCGGGAAAACCAAACCCCATCGGAGGACTCAGGGAGGCGCCAAAGGTTCCCTACGGATATCTGGAAAAGGATGGGGTGATTGTTTATAACGGGGTCTGTTTCGTATGTGACGAGAAAACCAACAGCATCTGCCTGGGGGATATGACGGATGAGGAAAACGTGCTGAACATCCCTTTGTCCGGGGGCGGGCATCTGAAAGTGAACCGGGACAGTCTGGGGCTTTTGTCCAAGGCGGCGGGCATGTTCTCGCCGGAGGATCTGAACCTGATCATGCGCGCCATCAGCGAGGATACCAAGATACAGTCTGTGCAGAAGGAGATAGAGGACGAGAAAGCCAGTCTCGGAAACCGGATAAGCGGGGAAAACGGCGGGGACGGGACGGAAAACTAGGCTTGCCATAAGCCCCCGGACTATGGTAGAATAAGGCGTGGAAAGCAGAATTTCGTTACCGGTGACCCAGTCATGGGCGGTGATGGGATTTTGCGGAGAAAGTGCGGACTGTGTCAGGAAGCCGGCCGAGATGGGCTGTACAGGTCTGTTTTGTGTGCCCGGCTGTGCTGCGAGCAGGCGGTGAAGCCGCGGGCAGTAACGGCAGACCTGTGATGGAAAGAGAGGTAATTGCCATGCAGTATGACGTTATCATAGTGGGGGCCGGGCCGGGAGGGATTTTCTCTGCCTATGAGCTGACAAAGGAGGCCCCGGAACTGAAGATAGCGGTGTTTGAAGCGGGACATTCCCTGGAGAAGCGCCGCTGCCCCATCGACGGGGAGAAGGTGAAGAGCTGTATCGGCTGTAAGTCCTGTTCCATTATGAGCGGCTTCGGGGGCGCGGGGGCGTTTTCCGACGGAAAGTACAATATTACCAATGATTTCGGCGGAACCCTCCACGAATACATTGGAAAGAAACGGGCTGTGGAACTGATGGAATATGTGGATACCATCAATATGCAGCACGGCGGAGCGGGAACGAAGATGTATTCCACCGCCGGAACACATTTTAAAAAGCTCTGCCTGCAGAATCAGCTGAATTTGTTGGATGCTTCCGTGCGTCACCTGGGGACGGACATCAACTTTGTGGTGCTTCAGAACCTTTTCGGGGAACTGAAGGATAAGGTTGATTTTTATTTCGATACGCCGGTCACCGGGATTGCCCTGGCAGAGGGCGGTTACCGGGTTCTCTGCGGCGAGGCCGTGTATACCTGTGAAAAATGCATTGTGTCCGTGGGGCGCAGCGGCAGCAAGTGGATGGAGAAGATCTGCAGGGAACTGGAGATTCCTACCAGATCCAACCGGGTGGACATCGGAGTGCGGGTGGAACTTCCGGCTGTGATTTTTTCCCACCTCACGGATGAACTGTATGAGAGCAAGATCGTGTACCGCACTTCCAAGTTTGAGGACAGGGTGCGTACTTTTTGCATGAATCCTTATGGAATTGTGGTGAATGAGAATACCAACGGAATCGTCACGGTGAACGGGCACAGCTTCGAGAGCCCGGATAAACGGACTGAGAATACGAACTTTGCCCTTCTGGTGGCAAAGCATTTTTCAGAACCGTTCAAGGACAGCAACGGCTACGGGGAGAGTATTGCCAGACTGTCCAATATGCTTGGGGGCGGCGTCATTGTCCAGAGGTTCGGGGATCTGGTGAGGGGCCGCAGGAGCAACGGAAAGCGGATTGAGGAGGGGTTGGTGACGCCCACCCTGGCTGCCACTCCCGGGGATCTGAGCCTGGTGCTGCCAAAGCGGATTCTGGACGGCATCATGGAGATGATCTATGCACTGGACAAGATTGCGCCCGGTACGGCCAATGACGATACCCTGCTTTACGGGGTGGAGGTGAAATTCTATAATATGGAAGTGGCCCTGGACGGGAATCTGGAGTCCGGACATAAGGGGCTGTATGTGATCGGGGACGGCAGCGGCGTAACCCACTCCCTGTCCCATGCCTCGGCCAGCGGGGTATATGTGGCCAGACATATTCTGGGGAGGCTGTAAGGTTACTGTTTGCCCGGTGCATAACGTTGCATAGACGGTAACGCTGTATGGCGCTCAGGATTGAGTCACGGGGATTTTGGACGGGATTTTAAGGAAAGGAGCCAAAGATGGGAACCAGTCTGACAACGCTCTGCTATATAGAGAAGGGTGGATGTTACCTGATGCTTCACCGGGTAAAAAAGGAACATGACATGAACCGGGACAAATGGATCGGTGTGGGCGGGCATGTGGAGGAGGGGGAATCCCCGGAGGAATGTCTGCTGCGGGAAGTGTACGAGGAGACAGGGCTTACCCTGACTTCATGGCGGCCCCGGGGAATCGTCACCTTCACCGCGGACGTATGGGAGACGGAATACATGTTTCTGTATACCGCGGAAGGCTATACCGGCGAGCTGGCGGACTGTGACGAAGGAAAACTGGAATGGGTGGAAAAATCCCGGGTGTATGACCTGCCCCTCTGGGAGGGAGACCGGATTTTCTTCCGGCTTCTGGAGGAGGACAGGGGGTTTTTCGGCCTGAAGCTTCGCTATGAGGGGGATACCCTGGCGGAGGCTGCTCTGGACGGACAGGCCCTGCCGCTGCATTCCGCTGTGTGAGGTCTGCGGCTGCCGTCCGCTGTGTGCCGGGGGTGTGGCTGTAGTCTGTAGGGAGGCCGGGGTTCTGCGGCTGCAGTATGTGGTATGCCGCGTCCCGTCGAATGGCGAAGCGGAACTGGGCACACCCTGACGGGCTGTTCCGGCCTTGCAGCCGTATATCCGCCGCCCCTGGGCATTGGCTTTTGGGCATGGAGAAACAAAATCCGACCGGACCTTAGAAGATACAGGGCAATGTACAGAAGTCCTTGACATTGCCTTGTTATTATGTTATAAGCGTATTAAGATAATTAATACACTTAATATCCTTAATATACATAATACATGTGTTATTAAAGATATGATCGCTTTGCAGGGGGGTGCGGCAGTCGATTTCCTGCAGAGTGCAGATGTCGTTGTATGGCATTCGTTGTCAGCGGCGGATGTCAGGTTTAGAAAGGAAGAGGGAATGATACTGTTGGATTACCGGGATAAACGCCCTATCTATGAACAGATGGTGGAGAAACTGGAGCACCTGATCATCAGCGGCGGACTGGAGCCCCTGACCAGGATGCCCAGTGTCCGCAGCCTTGCCATGGAGTTGTCCGTGAATCCGAATACCGTGCAGAGGGCCTACGCGCAGCTGGAGCAGGACGGCTATCTCTACACAGTGTCCGGGCGGGGCACCTTCGTCACCTCGGAGGGCGACTGGAGGGAGAGCAGGCGGGGCAGGATTTTTCAGGAATGGGAGGAGCTGACTGTAAAGGCGAAGGCGGCCGGGCTGACCAGGGAGAGCCTGGAAGGGCGGCTGCGGCAGATCTATGGAGGGGAGGAAGGCAATGATTGAATTTCAGAATGTGAGCAAGCGGTTTGGCCCTGTACAGGCTGTGGACGGCGTCACGGCCAGGATAGAAGAAGGGCATGTGTTCGGCCTCATTGGAACCAACGGTGCCGGAAAATCCACCCTGATGCGGCTCACCTGCGGGGTGATGAAGCCGGAAGAGGGCCGCGTGGTTGTGGACGGGCAGCCGGTGTATGACAATCCTGCCGTGAAGGCGGAAATTTTCTATATTTCGGATGACCAGTATTTTTTTAAGAACGGCACGCCGAAGGATATGCGGAAGCTCTACCAGACTTATTACCCCGCCTTTGATGCAGGGAAATGGTCGGAGCTGATGGGGAAGTTCGGCCTGGACCCGGGCAGGAAGGTGAACACCTTCTCCAAGGGGATGAAGAAGCAGCTCTCCGTCATATGCGGGATCTGTGCCAATACTAAATACCTGCTGTGCGACGAGACGTTCGATGGACTGGATCCCGTCATGCGGCAGGCGGTGAAACGTTTGTTTATACATGAGATAGAGGAACGGGGGCTGACGCCGGTGATTGCGTCCCATAATCTGCGGGAACTGGAAGATATTTGTGAATATGTGGGGCTGCTGCACCGGGGAGGCATCCTGTTTGAGAAGGATCTGGACGAGATGAAGCTGAACTTGCACAAAATCCAGTGCGTGGTGAAGGAAGAGGGGATGCTTGGGCAGATAAGGGAGGGTCTGGAGGTTCTGACTGTGGAAAACCGTGGCGCGCTGTATACCTTTACGGCAAGGGGGCGCAGGGAAGAGGTGGAAAGCTTCATGGAGGGCCTGGAGCCTGTGTTCTTCGAACTGCTGCCTTTGTCCCTGGAGGAAATCTTTATCAGTGAAACGGAGGTTAAGGGGTATGACATCAAAGAACTTATTTTTTAGGGCCATGAGGGAGGATATGTGCCATAAGCTCTGGATGGCTGCGCTTTCGGCACTGGGAAATTTCCTGGTTCTGGTGGTGGGATGGATGCTGTGGCGGAGCGAGAGCGTGGGACGGGCAGGCGGCGTGGAAGGGATTCTGGCGCATATGGGAGGGCGTATTCCGGATGTCCTGGACGAAGTGGTGGGGGGTTCCGCGGCGTACCTGACCAGCGGCGGCGGGGTGGTGGCCATGTTGGTGGCGGCAGCGACGGGACTTGCCTCTTTCCGCTATGTGTTCCACAGGAACATGACGGATACTTACCACAGCCTGCCCATAAGGCGGGACGCTTTGTACGGCGTCAGTTACCTGAATGGTTTTTTGATATGGTTTATTCCATTTATCGTGAGCGGCTTAATCATGTTCCTTCTGGCCGGCAGCCTGCTGGTGCAGCTTGGGGGAGGCGGAAAGATTCCGGAGCTGGCGGGGGAGATTCTGCTGAGCATTGTGGTGCTGACGGTGATTTACCTGTTGGTGTACCATGTGGTGCTGTTGGCGGTGATGCTTAGCGGCAATGGACTGAACACGCTGTTTTCCCTGGTGTTCCTGGGGTTTGGGGCTATCGGGATCTATGGGCTGACGGTGGCTTTTTTTGAGGCTTATATGGGGACTTTTTACGCTTCGGTGGTGAGCGTGGATTCCGCCGTGTATTTTTCCCCGCTGTTTGCCGCGCCCTGGCTGATGATTCTGCGGATGGACGGCCTAGGGGGATGGGAGCTGTGGGGAAAAATTCTGATCAGCCTGGCCGTGGCCCTTGTGACGGGCGCGGCGGCTTGGGGGCTGTACCGGAGGCGGGCTTCGGAGGTGGCCGGGCAGGGAATCTGGAGCAGGAAAGTGGCGGCGGTTTTCCGGATTCTGCCGGGAGTGGCGGCAGGTCTGTGCGGATGGGCCTTTTTTGCCCTGCTTCTGACGGACTTCCGGACAGGATGGGGGATGTTCGGGGCCGTACTGGGGAGCGTTTTTACTTTCGGGATCCTGGATATTCTGTTCCAGATGGATTTCAAGGCCTTTTTTGCCCACAAGTGGCAGATGGCGGGGACGGCAGCGGCGGCGCTGCTGATCTGTTTTGCTTTTTACGGGGACTGGTTCGGCTACGACGCTTATCTGCCGGACCAGGGGAAGATAGCCTCTATCTCGGTATATGATTCCAGTCTTGCAAACCGTTATTCTTACCACTCCGCATTGGAGGAAAGCCCTGTTGAGAAGATGTGCTATGGGGACAATGATACCCTGTATGCCTTTCTGGAGCGCATGACGGAGCATGAGCGGAAGGAGATATGGGAGGGGGAGCGGGAAAGGGTGTCCGTGAAGGTGACCCTGGACAGCGGCAGGGTTTATTACCGGAATTACTGGATGGTGGAGGCGGATAAGGATGTTGTCTGGCCTGTTTTTACCAGTGAGGAATATATGAAGTCTGCCTGGCTTGTGGACGAGGATGAGATGCGGAATATGGAAAGCTTCCAGGTGAACCCGGGGGACGGGGCGCATGCCCTGGATCCGGGGGGAGCGGAGGCGCTGAAGATCATCAGGGCGTACAACCGGGATGTGATGGAGAACCGGGAGGCCGTGCTTATGCGGCAAGGGAAGTGGCTTGCGGAGGCTTCTCTTTCAGTACGTATCCATGAGGGGGACAGGGTGAGGAATGAGGACATCAACCTGGAGATATATGATTTTATGGGCCGTACGAGGGAGGCCCTGGAGGAAGCCGGCCTGCAGCCTCTGGGACTGGAGGAGCTGGAGGTGGAATTCATCGTACTTCCCCTTGACTATTATATCCAGGACATGACGCCGGAGGAGCGGGTGGAGGCGGCCAGGGCGCAGTATGGAGTTCCGGGACGGCCTGCAGGGATCCCGGACGAGGAGAGAATGGACGGTTCGGATCCGGACGGGACGGTTTCCGGGGATTCTCCCCGGCCGCTGCAGACGGCTGAAACCGTTTCCGCCCGGGATCCGGAGATTGATGATGAGATAGGGAGTGTGTGTGTCTCGGATCCGGCGGAGATGGAGGAAGTGTTCGGACTGCTGCATGCCGGGACATCTGCCTGGCGGTCCGGCGGGATTTTCGGAAAGAAGTATACACGTGTGGTCCTGATGGCCTCGTGGGGCGCAAGCGGAGAATGGTATATCCCCCTGGGGGCACTGCCTGAGAAGTATATTCTGAGGTTCGGGGAGTGATATTCTGGCTGCTGATGGTTCTGGGGGGCATCCTGGTGTGCATTCTGCGCGGACAATCCCGGGCGGCCGTTTCGGCTCTTTTGGAAGCTGGCACAAAAATGAGGGCATTTTCCCCACCGGTTATGGAGGCTGGAGAGAAAAACATCTTGACAGGAGGAGCCGGAGGTGTAATATGGAAGAAAAGACTGCAGGCGCGGATTGTGCGCGGACAAGGAGGAAACTTATGATACGTCAACAGGCATTCCTGGGAGAGGGTAAGGTACTGAAGGGAGGACTTCACTGCCATACCACCCGTTCCGACGGCGAGGGGAGTCCGGAGGAGGTGATCCGGTACCACTATCAGCACGGCTATGACTTCCTGGCTATCACGGACCACAGAATCTACAATTACAAAAATTATGCGCCGGAGGTGCCCATCACCATTATACCCGGCATGGAGATGGATGCTTCCTTTGATTTGGGAAAGGGATTCCGGTGTTTTCATGTGGTGTGTATCGGTCCGGAGAAGGAGGCGGGAAACGGATATGAGCAGGATCAGCGTCTGGAGTCCGGCAGGGCCGGGAACCAGGAGGAGTTTCAGCCTTACCTGGATGAAATCCACGGGAAGGGGAACCTGACCATTTACTGCCATCCGGAATGGAGTTCCACCCCGGCCCGCTATTTCGAAAATATGAAGGGCAATTTTGCCATGGAGATCTGGAACACAGGCTGTGCCATGGAAAATGACATGGACAGGGATGCGGCCTACTGGGACGAGATTCTGGGGCAGGGGAAGGTGATCTACGGCGTTGCGACCGACGACGGACATCCCATGAACCAGCACTGCAGGGGATGGGTTATGGTCAGGGCGGAAAATACGGTGGGGGCGATTCTGGAAGCTTTAAAAAACGGGGCGTTTTATTCATCCTGCGGCCCCGAGATCCATGATTTTTATGTGGAAAACGGGAAGGCAGTGGTAAAGTGTTCCCCTGCGGCAAAGATAAGGCTGCAGTCGGACCGGCATCCCTCCAGGGTGCTGAAGGCGGGAGAGGAGCCGCTCACCTGCGGGGAGATGGATATCATGAACGGGGAACAGGCGGATTACCGGTATGTCCGGGCGGTGGTCATTGACGCGGAGGGACGGTATGCCTGGACAAATCCGATCTTTCTGTCGCAAGGATAAGAATGTCACAGCCCAGGATCTTGTCTGAACCGTTATACAAGAACGCTGCACAGTCCGGCATAGCGGAGTGTTCCGGCGACGCGGCGGAAACTGAACTGTTATACAAGAACGTCACATGATCCGGGGCTGCCGACTGGGGAGAGCACTGTCCCCCGGTTGGCAGCCCTGCTGTCATCTCTGGAAAGCCTGTTTCCTGCGGATTTATTCTGATAAACTTCTGTAGCTTATTAAGGGCAGCGGCTCCTTGGGCAGTAGCTCCTGGGACAGTATCCCCTGAGGCAGCAGCTCTGGGGCTGTAACCCTGGACGCGTCGTTACCTGACGATACATGCGTGGACCCTGGTACTTGTCCGGGGAGTTTCCACGCTGCATCGGTAAAATGTGTCACAGGGTCTGGAAGACTACTTTCACCACAAAGAGATCCGCATCTGTCTCCCAGGAGAAGGTTCCGCCGCAGGCTTCCGTGAAGCTCTGGGCTATGGACAGCCCCAGTCCGCTGCCGCCGTCCGTGCGGCTCAAGTCCCCCCTGGTGAAGCGTTCCGCGAAATTCTTCCCTGTATCCAGTTCCTGCCGGGAGGTGTTCTTTATACTGGCCACGGCCAGGCTGCCGTCTGCTTTTAGGCTCACATACACTCTGGAGCCCTGGAGGGAGTATTTTATGGCGTTCTGGAACAGGTTCTGGAAGACACGGTACAGCCTCTGCCCGTCGGCAATGATCTTTACAGGCGATTCCGGAAGCTCTGTCCGGAAGGTGACGGGACTTTCCCGGATCTGCTCCTCCATGTCGGCCAGGGTCTGGCGCAGCAGCTTGCCGAAATCCAGCGCCTCCATCTGCATGGGCAGTTCCCCGGAGGCGGCCTTGCTCACCGCAAACACATCTGTGACCATGTTTTTCAGTCTCTGGGATTTCTCGTCAAGGATTTTCACGTAATCCCGCACATGCTCCGGGAGCCCCTCCTCCTGTTTTAAAAATTCCACGTAACTGATAATGGAAGTCAGGGGCGTCTTAATGTCGTGGGACACATTGGCGATAAGCTCCACCTTCATGCGTTCGCTTTTCATCTGCTCGTCCACGGCCCGGGCCATTCCGTGGCGGATGTCCTCCAGCTGTGCCATGACGGGTTCCAGGTCGGAGCAGGCCCGGCAGTCCGCAGCGTCCGACGAATCTTTGTAATCACCGTTCCGGATCTGGTCAATGCGGCGGGAGAGCGCTTCCATATCCCGGGCGTCAGCCATGTTTTTCTTTCCGGCCAGATAGAGCAGCACCAGGAACAGAACTGTCTCAAGGACGGCCAGGAGCCGCACGACAGCCAGGACGGCCGCCCCGTGCCAGACGGTGTTCATCAGCAGGATTTCCTCCACCATCAGCACGGCGTATGCAAGGCCTGCCAGGAAGACGAACCGGTTCCGGCGGGACATTTTCCTGGACAGTGGCTGATGCAGGTTCTTTGCGGAAAAGCCGGCACAGATCTTTGCCGTCAGGCTTTGCCTCCATATTTTTTTATTGTGTCTTATATCGTTCCAGACCAGCCACAGACCCCAGAACAGCACGATCCAGAACAGGGGAGGGACACTGTAAGCCATTTCCCGGAAAAACCAGGAAAGGGAACTGAAGTCATAATTATATTCGTATGCATAGGCGAATTCTTCCCACAGGCTGGCTCCATATCCGTTGATGAATGTGGTGAAAATCATGTACATCCCGCAAAACAGGGCAGAGAGCATTACAAGCTTGCATTCCAGCCAGATTTTTGCCTGGATGCGGGCGATTCCCTCCGCGGCTTCCCGGCGGCTCCTGCGGAGGAGGAAGGAGGCAAGCAGCAGGGAAAGGCCGATGCCTGCCCCGATGAAGCCGCGCAGGAGCGCATCCCGTCTGCTCCGGAGATTGGCATTTATCCAGTAGAGACTGTTGTCATGCTGCTTTGTCTTGCCTTTTTCGTAGGACCCTTCTGTGTAGATAACGGGTTCCCTGGCTACGGCAATGCAGACGGCGGCTTTTTTCACAGTCCCGTCCGTCTGGAAATTGGCGTATCCGGGCAGATACCAGTCGTTTTCCTCCCGGTACCAGCCGTCGCCGTATACGTCGATCTCCCTGCCGTCCTTGAGGATCCGGACCTTTTCCCCGTCGAACCAGAGGAGGAAATTGTAGCCTTCCGGCAGACGGATATCGCCGTATGCCGTGGAGAGGGCGCCGGAGCCTGTGGGGACGGCGCCGCCGTGGGCGGATGAAGTGTCGTCTGCCGGATCCGTGCTGCCATCAGCCGGGACGGTGCCGCCTGGATCAGTCTGGCTGCCTGCCGCCGCTGCGTCCCCGGAAGTGTCCGTGCTGCCTGCGGCCTGGCCTGCTGTAGCCGGAAGCAGGTCGGCGTTGCTGTACAGTACCCTGCCGTCGTAGAGGACGGTATACAGGAGGTTTTTGTCCCCTTTGATGGCATCATGGTACTTTTGGGCCAGTTCTTGCCGCTGCTGCTCCGTCAGGGGTTTTATGTCATCCCTGTCCCGGGAGAAATCAGTCAGCTCTCTGTCTTCACACCACTCTTCCGGATAGGACAGTTCCGGCTCCGTTTCAAAGAAGGAAGAGGGATAGTCGTTCCAGTAATCTCCATAATAATCGCCGTAGTAGGTGCCGTTATCGCAGCCCCATACGCCCCACAGTCCGCTCCCTCCTGTGGCCATGATCAGAAGATTTTCCAGACGGTCCGCAATGTAAGCCCGGAAGTTCCAGGTTTCCTGGTAATCGTTCTCAAGCAGCCGGTCCAGCTGCCACACCGGGGTTCCGGAGGGTTTATGCCTGAGGATGTCCGCCGCGCTTCCCAGGGTCAGGCCTGCCCCCAGGAAGAAGATGAGAAAGCTAATTATTTTTTTCCTGTTTTTCCATTTTGTATCCAATGCCCCACACCACCTTTATATATTC
>CAJTSY010000035.1 GCA_910578995.1 uncultured Acetatifactor sp. | reverse complement strand
GGCACTTTCACAAGTATTCAACGGAAAACCGCACATCGTTTTCATCTGCTTCCATGATAATGTAGGAGGGTCTGCGCCCCTCCTGTCTGGGATAGGACAGGCTTCCCGGATTCACCGCAATGACCTTTCCCTTCCTGTCCACCTCGGGCCTGTGGGTATGTCCGTACAGCACGATGTCCATCCCCCTGGCCGCCGCCTCCCGCTTGATTGCCTCATTGCCCATGGAGACATAATATGTATGTCCGTGGGTGACCCATACCTTATAGGCCCCCAGCTTCAGCTCCAGCTCTTTGGGCAGATAGGAGAAAAAGTCATTGTTCCCCAACACGATCTGCACCGGACACTCCACAGCCTGGGTAAGGACGTATTCAGAACCTTCCGCATCCCCGCAGTGTATCACCAGGTCGGGCTTTACCTTATCCACCGCCTTGAAATAGTTATCGTTTTTCCTGTGGGTATCGCTGACAATCAACACTTTCATAACTTTTTTAGTTCCTTTTCCATAAGCCTCAGCGCCTTTCCCCGGTGGCTGACCTGGTTTTTCTCCTCTTCCGTCAGCTCCGCCGTGGTCTTCCCCAGTTCCGGCACATAAAATATGGGGTCATATCCGAAACCGTTACCCCCTTTTTCCTCATACCCGATGCGCCCCTCAAGGGAATCCTGCACCGCCCACTCCCGGCCGTCCGGAAAGGCGACGGCAATGGCACAGACAAACCGGGCCGTCCTCTTCTCCTCCGGAACGCCCTCCAGCCTGCGGATCAGCTCTGCATTTTTCACGCTGTAGGGCGTATCCTCCCCCATATACCTGGCCGAAAAGATCCCCGGCTCCTTATTCAGAAAATCGACTTCCAGACCGGAATCATCCGCCAGGGCCGGTTCCCCTGACGCCGCAGCCACCGCTCTGGCCTTAATCAGGGCGTTTTCTTTGTAGCTCTTTCCGTTTTCCGCTATTTCAATATTAATGCCGGCTTCCTTCATGGAAAGGATTTCCGGACAGGTATCGGCAAGGATGGCCCGGATTTCCCTCATCTTGCCCTCATTCCCGGTGGCAAATATCACTCGTCTCATCTCTTCCTCTTTTCTGTCGCTGTCCGCGCATCCTTCTCAGGGCACATTTTCCCGCCTCGGAGGCCTGGGCCCCAGAAACTGGTAATAATACGCTTTCATCATGCCATTGTAAATCTTGCGGTTCTTATCCGCTTTCCGCCCGATGTCCCTCTCCGCATTTTCATAGGCGGAGATCAGGTACATGCTCCAGGAGTCAAGGGACCGGAACCTTTCCCCGATCATCTGGTACAGGGCCGGCATCTGTTCTTTGTCATGAAGCCTCTCACCGTAAGGGGGATTTGTAATAATAAAGCCGTATTTCTTCGGATGGCTCAGCTCCTGCAGCTCCCGCCGCTGAAAATGAATCAACTGCGCCACGCCTGCCTTTTTTGCATTTTCCCGCGCAATGCTTACCATGTGGTCATCTATATCATATCCCTGAATATCCGGCTTCACGCTCAGGTCCACCAGCTCTTCCGCTTCCTCCCTGGCATCCTTCCACAGGGTTCCTGACGCCACATGGCCCCAGCCTTCCGCAATAAACCCACGTTTCATGCCCGGGGCCATGTTTGCCGCCATCATGGCCGCCTCTATGGGAAAAGTTCCGCTGCCGCAGAAAGGATCCACTAAAATGCGGTCTTTCCTCCAGGGAGTAAGCATAATCAGGGCCGCCGCAAGGTTTTCCGCTATGGGCGCCTGTGCCACCAACTTCCGGTAACCTCTTTTATGAAGAGATTCCCCCGTGGTATCCAGTCCCACCGTCACCTGATCCTTCATGAGAAACACCCTCATGGGAAAACTGGCTCCCTCCTCCGGAAACCAGCTGATGTGATATGCCTCTTTCAGGCGTTCCACCATTGCCTTCTTCATGACGGACTGGATATCCGACGGACTGAACAGTTTCGACTTGACACTGGCAGCCTTGGCCACCCAGAATTTTCCGTCCTTCGGTATGTATTCTTCCCAGGATATCGCCCTGGTTCCCTGAAACAGCTCCTCAAAAGTCTCCGCATGAAAACTTCCCACTTTAACCAGGATTCGCTCCGCGGTCCGCAGGCAGATATTAGCGCGGCACAGTGCCTCCCCGTCCCCCAGAAAGGTCACCCTTCCGTCGGCCACCTCCGTGATCTCATAGCCCAGATCTTCGATCTCCCGCTTCAATACCGCCTCCAGGCCGAAATGACAGGGCGCCGTCAATTCCATTTTTTTCATATTCTTCTTCGCTCCATATGGGAATCCCCGCTATGTAAATAGGGGCACCGTTGCAGTGTCCCTATGGCCAGAAAAATCTTAGTAGTTATTGTTCTGATTGTTCTGGTTCTTGCTCTGGTTGTTGTTCTGATTCTTGCTCTGGTTGTTGTTCTGGTTCTTGTTCTGATTGTTATTGTTCTGGCTGTTGTTCTGGCTGTTCTTGCAGTTCTCAGAATCATTTGTACTGTTGTTGTACTTATTGTTGTTATCCATTTCTTTCCTCGCATCCTGCCGCTTCTGCGGCTTCTCCGGGGCGGTCCGCCATCTCCGCGCAATTCCCGGGAAGCCGTTGTCCGCTCTCCGAAAACCGCCGTCTTCTGGCAGCTGCCCGTTATCAGTTACGAGACTAGTATGGGATGGTCGACAAAAAATTATCCTTAAATTTCATGGTACTTTAGTACTATTTTATTGAATCCAGTCCCGGAAAGCCTTTACCACCAGCACCACGATCACTATGGGAAGAATGACCGGCAGAAGCGCAGCCAGAAGAGAAAACACCGCGCTGAGGGCAACGATCAATATCACAAGGATCAGAAGCAGCCACCCCCATACAGGAACCCTTGAAAGCCATCTCCCCTGTCTATCTTCAGGCTCACCGTATACCTGGCAGTCTCCCTCTTCCTGCGCCTCATACCACATATTGTTCTCTGTATAGTCCGCGCCGGCGCCCCCGTTTTCTCCCCGGGTCTCCACAATGGTACGCGCTATCAGTCTGGGATCCCCCAGTTCGAACAACACTTCTTCCTCGGTTCTGCCCTTGCGGATCTCCGTATTAATATAATCCTCATAATACTGCAGATTATCCGCCACCGTTCCGGAAGACATCCTGCCGTTTAAAGCCTGCCGCAGCTTTTCCAGAAACTCCCGTTTTGTCATATCGCCCTCCCGTGTTTTTCCTTCGACTATGCCATTATACTTTTTTTATCCTGTAAAATCAATCCTTTTGCAAACTTTCGTATAACTGAAAAATGTTGCATTCCGCAAAAAAGCAAAAAAATAGCGATATCGCCCCTCTTTCAAGGCCATCTCGCTATACATAACCGAATGCGCATAAACGCATATGCAAAACACTAACACACAAACTAAAATGTGTATAAACGTGCGTTAGAGGATTCGAACCCCCGACCTTTTGGTCCGTAGCCAAACGCTCTATCCAGCTGAGCTAAACGCACACATCTACCTTACAGCAGTATTTCCTGTAACATAAGAAATTATACCCCCTGCCAATGCAAAAGTCAAGTCTTATTTTTTTATTTTTCAAACTTTCATCTTCTCATTGCTTTTTCCCAACACATACATTATACTGTTGACATATTTCCTGTTCACAAGGATCCGCATCCTTAGGATCCGTCAACTCAAGCAATCATAAAGGAGACAGAATGAATCTTATTACCCAGAACTATATTCCGGAGGTACATGCATCCCTGACCCCGGTAGCGGAAATAGCAGGATTTCCTGTACGTCCCGGTCTCTTTGACGTACATGGGGCCATGATGCTCCCTCTGGGCGTGAATTTTACCGTCCACACCCACTATGGCACTTCCTGCACCCTCCTTCTTTTTCATAAAGACGCCCATTCGCCCTATGCCAGGCTTCCCTTTCCGGAGGCCTACAAAATCGGGGATGTCTATTCCATGATCGTATTTGGCTTAGATATAGAAGAGTTCGAATATGCCTACCAGATCGACGGCCCCAATGAACCGGAGAACGGGCTCACCTTTAACCGCAACGCCGTCCTGTTGGATCCCTACGCCCGCTCGGTGGCGGGGCAGCGCCTGTGGGGCAGCAAGAAATCGGGCAGTTACCATGCCCGGGTCATCCGCGATGTGTTCGACTGGGGCGCCATGCCGCAGTCCACCCGCACCATGAGCGACCTGGTCATCTATGAGCTTCATGTCCGGGGATTTACCTACCATCCCTCCTCCGGAGTCACCCACCGGGGCACTTTCTCGGGGCTTATGGAAAAGATTCCATATTTAAAGGAGCTGGGAATCAACGCGGTAGAACTGATGCCCATTTTTGAGTTTGACGAGGCCATGAATATCCGGACCGTGGACGGGGAAAAGCTTCTGGATTACTGGGGCTACAATACAGTGTGCTTTTTCGCCCCCAACACCAGCTACATTTCCAGGGATGAGTACAACCAGGAAGGAACGGAACTGAAACTCCTGATAAAAGCCCTTCACGACAACGGCATTGAGGTGATTCTGGATGTGGTGTTCAACCATACGGCGGAGGGAAATGAGAAAGGGCCCACTTTCTGTTTCAAGGGCTTTGACAACAAGGTCTATTACATGCTCACCCCCAACGGAAATTATTACAATTTCAGCGGCTGCGGCAACACCCTGAACTGTAACCATCCCATCGTGCGCCAGATGATCCTTGAATGTCTGCGCTACTGGACCGTAAGCTACCGTATCGACGGTTTCCGCTTTGACCTGGCCAGCATCCTTGGACGGCACGAGGACGGCTCCCCCTTAAACAACCCGCCCCTTCTGGAGCTTCTGGCCTCGGATCCGGTGCTGCGCAACGTAAAACTGATAGCAGAGGCCTGGGATGCCGGCGGTCTGTACCAAGTGGGAAAATTTCCCGCCAGCAAGCGTTGGGCGGAATGGAACGGACGCTACCGCGATTCTTTGCGCGCCTTTTTAAAAGGAGACTTCTGGCATTCCTGGGATGCCGCCTGGAGCATTTCCGGTTCCGGGGATCTGTACGGAGGTTTTTACTCAGACAACAACAATAACTATGCAGGATACAATTCCTGTGTCAATTTTCTCACCTGCCATGACGGCTTTACTTTGTATGACCTCTATTCCTACAATACAAAGCACAATGAGAAGAACGGGTGGAACAATACGGACGGGGCCGACGACAACCGCAGTTGGAACTGCGGCGTGGAAGGGGACACCACGGACCCCGAGGTACTGGACCTGCGCTTCCGCATGATACGCAACGCCTGCGCCGTGCTGATGTGCAGCCGCGGAACCCCCATGTTCCTTGCAGGGGACGAATTTGGCAATTCCCAGTTCGGCAACAACAACGCCTACTGCCAGGACAACGAAACCTCCTGGCTTGACTGGACCCTCCTGGATAAAAACAGGGATCTCTTTGAATTTTTCAAGTTCATGATCGCCTACCGCCATAAACACCCCGTGATCCGCAAGATGCTTCCCGACGCGGTCTGCGGCATGGAACCGCTGTTGACCCACGGAGTCGATGCCGAAGAGTCATACATCCCACGGGATGCCAAAACCCTGGCCATCAGCTTTGCGGGCTACAATCCGGAAACCAGGTCCGACGATCTGGTCTACGTAGCGGTAAATTCCCACTGGGAGGATGTGCGGATCACCGTACCCCAGCTGGAGTGCCATCTGGCCTGGTATTTAAGCGTGAATACCTGGGGGGATGAGAACAGGCGCTATTTTTACCCGGAAGGTAACGAGGTCCGCATCGATTCCGAGTTCATCATGCATCCCCGTTCCGTGGCAGTGTTTACCGGAAGGGAGCTGTAAAGACAGCCAAATTTCTGAAAAACAGTATAGATTTTCCATTTTCTGTGCTATACTGTAGGAATAGTTCTTTTATCAACACAGCGGCTGCCCCAGGCAGTCCAAGGAGGACATATATGTTGGAATTACAGAATCTCTGCTTTCAGGTGCCGGAGGATACCGACAGGCACAAGGAGATCATCAGAGATGTAAACCTGGTCTTTGAAGACCATGCTTTTATCGCCATTACCGGCCCCAACGGCGGCGGCAAATCCACCCTGGCAAAACTGATCATGGGAATCGAACAGCCCACTTCCGGTAGGATTCTCTATAACGGAACGGACATCACCCATATGAATATCACGGAGAGGGCAAAGATGGGAATCAGCTTCGCCTTCCAGCAGCCGGTTCGCTTCAAGGGCATCAAAGTCAGGGATCTGATCCAGCTTGCCGCGGCGGCGGGCGGAAACGGAACCGTGAAATTCCCCGCCATCTGCGACTACCTTTCCAAGGTGGGCCTGTGCGCCAGAGACTATGTGAACCGGGATGTGGATGCCAGCCTCTCCGGAGGGGAGCTGAAGCGGATCGAAATAGCCACCATCATCGCACGGGGCACCCCCCTCTCCGTCTTCGACGAACCGGAGGCCGGGATTGACCTCTGGAGTTTTAACAACCTGATCCAGGTATTCGAGGAAATGCACCGGGAAGGAGGCGGCTCCCTGATCATCATCTCCCACCAGGAACGTATTCTGAACATTGCCGACGAAATTGTGGTGCTTGCGGAGGGCGTCGTCCAGGCCAGGGGCCGGAAGGGAGAGATCCTTCCGGAACTGCTGAAGGGCACGGAAGGTTGCAAGTTCTATCAGCAGAAGTCTGCAACA
This sequence comes from uncultured Acetatifactor sp., assembly GCA_910578995.1. Lineage (GTDB taxonomy): Bacteria > Bacillota > Clostridia > Lachnospirales > Lachnospiraceae > Acetatifactor. Next base: position 23,656 of record CAJTSY010000035.1, on the reverse strand, counting down.
GAATCAGAAAGACATAATTAACGCCTGGCCCTCACACAGGGCCTTGGACAGAAATGAGGACATTCTATGGACCAGATACAGAAAAACCTATTGGAGCAGGTGGCCGGACTCCATGAAATGCCCGCAGGCGCCTACAATATCCGCGCCAACGGACAGAGTGTGGACCGCTCCACCACCGCCCACATCGACATTATAACCAAAACGGACAAACAGGGCATCGACATCGTCATCAAGCCCGGTACCAAAAAGGAAAGCGTACACATTCCCGTGGTCTTAAGCCAGAGCGGATTGACTGAAATGGTCTACAACGATTTTTACGTGGGAGATGACTGCGATGTAACCATTGTGGCAGGCTGCGGCATCCACAACAGCGGCGACAGCGACAGCCGTCATGACGGTCTCCACAGCTTTTTCATCGGGAAAAATTCCCATGTAAAATATGTTGAAAAGCACTACGGCAGCGGGGACGGCCGGGGCGGGCGCATCATGAATCCGGAAACCAAAGTGGAGGTGGGCGAGAACAGCTTCATGGAAATGGAGACGGTTCAGATCAAAGGAGTGGATTCCACCAAGCGCCTTACCAGCGCAAAACTGGCTGACGGCGCCAGGCTCGTGGTAACGGAAAAGCTCATGACCCATGGCTCCCAGACCGCGGAAACTTCTTTCCAAGTGGATCTGGACGGGGCGGACTCCAGCGCGAACATTATCTCCCGCTCCGTTGCCAGGGATGATTCCAGGCAGGTCTTCTATTCCAGGATCAACGGTAACAACCGGTGCAAAGGCCATTCCGAATGTGACGGCATCATCATGGACCGAGCAAAAATAAGCGCCGTTCCGGAGATCACCGCCCATCACCTGGATGCGGAACTGATTCACGAGGCCGCCATCGGCAAAATCGCCGGCGACCAGATCATCAAACTGATGACCCTGGGGCTGACGGAAGCGGAGGCGGAAGCCCAGATTGTCAACGGCTTTTTGAAATAACCGCATAAAACAGTGGCCTCCTGGCAAAGATAAGCCAAACGGAGGTCATTTTTATGCAGAATAATACAATCCACAGAAATACCCAGACCATGGACGGCAACCAGGCAGCCGCCCATGTGGCCTACGCCTACAGCGAGGCAGCAGCCATATATCCCATCACCCCTTCCTCCCCCATGGCCGAACTGTGCGATGAATGGGCCGGAAAGGGCAGAAAGAACATTTACGGACGTCCCCTGGTTATCTCACAGATGCAGTCCGAGGCCGGTGCGGCATCCGCGGTCCACGGGGCCCTTCTGGCAGGCACCCTGGCCACCACCTTCACCGCCTCCCAGGGCCTGCTGCTCATGCTGCCCGGTCTCTACCGCATGGCAGGGGAGCTGCTGCCCGGCGTGGTCCATGTGGCTGCCAGAACCATTGCCACCCACGCCCTGTCCATCTTCGGCGACCATTCCGACATCTACGCCTGCCGGCAGACCGGCATGGCAATCTTTTCGGAGAGCAGCGTCCAGGAGGTAATGGATTTATCCCCTGTGGCCCATCTGTCCGCCCTCAGGGGACAGGTTCCCTTCCTTAATTTCTTCGACGGCTTCAGAACCTCCCATGAGCTGCACAAGATACAGGTCTGGGACTATGATACATTAAAAGAAATGCAGGATGCCGAATCCCTGAAACGGTTCCGGAAGCGCTGCCTTCATCCGTCACACGGAAAAGTGTATGGTTCTGCTCAAAATCCCGATATATTCTTTCAGGCCAGGGAAGCCTCCAATCCGTTTTACCTGGCGCTTCCCCAGACCGTGGAAGATCAGCTCGCCAAAGTCAACCAGCGCCTGGGCACCTCCTACGGGCTATTCGACTATTACGGCAGACCGGATGCGGAGCACATCATTATCGCCATGGGCAGCATCTGCGAGACAATAAAGGAGTATATCGACAGCGTTCCCGCAAAAAAATACGGCCTGGTCACCGTACATCTGTACCGTCCCTTCAGCAGCAGGCATCTGGTGGAAAAACTGCCGGAAACCACCCGCCGGATCACGATCCTGGACCGCACCAAGGAACCCGGGGCGGCCGGGGAGCCCCTCTACCTGGATGTGGTATCCGCCCTGGTACAACAGGGAATCCACGTCACCGGAATCCCTGCTGCCGCCCGCGGCCGGGCAGGTTCCACGGCGGCTTCCTCTTCCGGCAGCCACGGCGAGTACCACGACCGGACAGATTCCCTGGCGGCTTCCTCTTCCGGCAGCCACAGCGAAAGCCGTGGGCCGGTGGAAATTTTCTCCGGCCGTTATGGGCTCAGCTCCAGGGATACCACCCATGCCCAGGTCGCGGCGGTTTACGAAAACTACTCAAAACCCTGCTTTACAGTAGGCATAGAAGACGACGTGACCAATCTGTCCCTTCCGGTACCCCCTATTCCGGATCCCACACCTGCGGGCACAGTAGCCTGCAAATTCTGGGGGCTTGGAGGCGACGGCACGGTCAGCGCTACCAAAAATGCCATCAAGATCATCGGAAACCACACGGCCATGGATGCCCAGGGGTATTTTGAGTATGACTCCAAGAAGTCCAGGGGGCTCACCATCTCCCACCTGCGCTTTGGAAAAAGTCCCATCCGCAGCACCTGCCTGATCCGCCAGTCCGATTTTGTGGCCTGCCACAATCCTGTGTACCTCCACAAATACGACATGGTACAGGAAATAAAGGAAAACGGTGTCTTCCTGCTGAATATCCATCCGGCAGCGGATCTGGAAAAGGAACTGGAAAATTACCTTCCGAAAAAAGTGAAATCCTGCCTGGCCAGGCGGCACATCCGCCTTTTTGTGATAGATGCCCTTGAGATCGGCAAAGAGATCGGCCTCAACAACAAGATCAGCACCATCCTCCAGGCAGCCTTTTTCGCGGTGTCCGGAATCCTGGATCCGGAGGATGCCAAACAGTGGATGAACGAAGCCGCAGAGAAAAGTTACGGAAAAAGCGGAGATAAAATCCTGGAAATGAACCGTCTGGCCATCGAAAGAGGCTTTTCACAGGTTGTGGAAATTCCGATCCCCGACCATTGGCGCGGCTGCGGCACAGACCACGCCCCGGAAAACGGCCTTGACAACGAACCGCTTCCCGACCGCCCTGAAATGATGGACTTTGTCCGGAAGATCCAACAGCCCGTGACCGACCAACGGGGCGAGAAGCTTCCCGTATCCGCCTTCCTGCCATACGCGGACGGCTATACACCCCCGGGAAGCACTGCCCATGAACGCCGGGCCGTAGCCACGGAGATCCCCGTCTGGAAGCCTGAAAACTGCATCCAGTGCACCCGGTGCTCCTTTGTCTGCCCCCATGCGGTGATCCGGCCCGCCGTCCTTTCGGAAACGGATCTGGAAAGATCGCCTGAAGGCATCCGCGTCCTGCCCATGACCGGTATGGACGGAAAATCCTTTGCCATCACCATCTCCTCCTCGGACTGCACCGGGTGCGGCACATGCGCGGCAGTCTGTCCCGGAAAAACCCGCAGCGGGGACAATGAACCCTCCAAAGCCCTGGAAATGGTTCCCGTAAACCGGCTTCTGGAGGACGGCAGCTTTGCCCGGAACCAGGAAATCTTCGATTACTGCAAACCTCTGCTTCCAAACCGGGAAGCCGCGGAAAAATTCCGTCCCGATACCCCCAAGGGCAGCCAGTTCCTCCGCCCCCTGATGGAATTCTCCGGAGCCTGTGCGGGCTGCGGCGAAACGCCCTATGTAAAACTGCTGACCCAGCTGTTCGGTTCCCGGATGTATATCGCCAACGCCACCGGCTGCAGCTCCATCTGGGGCAATTCCGCTCCCTCCTGCGCCTACACCCTGGACGGGGACGGATGCGGCCCCGCCTGGTCCAACTCCCTTTTCGAGGACGCTGCGGAGTTCGGTTACGGTATGCTGATGGCACAGGAGGTGGACTCCGGGCGGGATACCCCCATAGGCGAAAACAGGGAAGGCTCCCCCGGCACGGTCCAGTGGATCATCGGTGGGGACGGATGGGCCTATGACATCGGCTTTTCCGGCCTGGACCATGTCCTGGCAAGCGGAAAAAACATCAACCTCCTGGTACTGGATACGGAAGTCTACTCCAACACCGGGGGCCAGGCCTCCAAGGCGACCCCCACCGGTTCCACGGCAAAATTCGTCACCGGAGGCAAGAAAACCCGGAAAAAAGACCTGGCTGCCATGGCCATGACCTACGGAAACGTCTATGTGGCCCAGATAGCCATGGGCGCCGACTTTAACCAGACCGTCCGCGCCTTCACGGAGGCCGCGGCCTATCCGGGGCCTTCCCTGGTCATAGCCTATGCCACCTGCATCGCCCACGGAATCCGGGCAGGCCTGGGTTCCACGCCCCACGAAGCCAAAAAGGCCGTGGATGCAGGTTATTACCACCTTTTCCGCTTCAATCCCGCCCTGAGGGAACAGGGAAAGAATCCTTTTATATTGGACAGCGGGGAACCGAAACTGGAATACGGCGCATTTCTGGAAGGGGAAATCCGCTATGACTCCCTGAAGCGGAGCCATCCCGAACAGGCGGAAGAACTGTTTTCCAGGGCTGCCGCACAGGCCGCGGCACGGTATGAATATCTGAAGCGCCTGAAAGAGCTGAATGAACCAGAGAAACGTTCCGGGGAAACTAACTGAACCGACTGAAAGAACTGCCCCGCCGGAATCTTCCTCAAATGAAATCCGGCAGGGCAGCAAAGCCAAAATCCTTATTTCTCAACGGCATCCTTCGGCACCACGCCTTCCTTCCGATACTTGTTCCACATTTTATGGAACTGGAAAGTGTAGGCCACCGCCCAGGCGCCTGCCAGGGCGATCCACCATCCCTGCAGCTGGCCTGAGCTGATTACCGCCATAACCATATTCAGAATTCCGTATGCCAGGGTCACAAGGGCACAGATCCTGCTCTTACCAAGGTGCAGCCACAATCCCAATGCCAGGAGCAGAATCCCGTCCAGAACAGATGTGACAAACATATCCTGCAAAAGCACTGCGGCCAGGATGGTCAGCGCCCCGCAGATATACAGAACCACGGCACAGCTTATTATATTACTCCTGCAGGCCTTCATACCGGGCAGCTTAAAAAAATCCTGCTTGGTCAGCTGTCCTGCCGCTGCTTTCTGGCGGGCAACATCCGCTACCTCCACCACTCTTCCGCACTGCGGACAAAGCAGGCTCCCTTCCGCCAGTTCCGCTCCGCACGATACACACTTCATCTTATTTTTCTCCTTTCCTTATGCTCCCGTATCTCCCACGAAAGCCTATTATTCCAACTTAATCCGAATCAGATATGCCATAAGCCGCAGCGCACTGTACTATCAATGTTTCCGGCCGTCATTCTTATTCCGGTAAATTGCCATACTCCCCTTCAGACGCTCCATCCCCTCCGCAAGCCGTTCCCTGGGGCATGCCGCATTCAGGCGGATAAACTGCCTTCCGCAGGATCCATATTCCTCCCCTTCCGTGAGGTACAGGCCGCTGTCCCGCCGGATGAAGGCGGCCAGTTCCCCTCCGTCCTCCGTAATGCCGCCGCAGTCCAGCCACAGCAGGTAGGTGGCATGAGAAGACACCACCCTGATCCCCGGCAGTTCCCTCTCCACAAAATCCCGCACATACTGTTTGTTCCGGTACAGATATTCCCGCAGTTCCTCCAACCACTCCCCGCCCTTTCCGAAGGCAGCCACAGCGGCCTCCACCGCGAAGGCATTGGGTTCCGCCACCTCATCCGTATTCAGCCCCCGGTTCAGTTTATGGCGGATAACCGGGTTGGGCGCCACCACCGCAGCCGTCTGCAGGCCCGCCAGGTTAAATGCCTTGGTGGGTGCAAGACAGGTGACGCTGTTGTCCCTGCAGGCCTCCGACACCGACGCAAAGGGAATATATTCATATCCCGGATCCGTCAGGTCACAGTGGATCTCGTCGGAAAGTACCAGTACATGGTATTTCGCGCAGAGCTCCCCGATTCCGGCCAGTGTCTCCCGGTCCCAGATCTTGCCCACCGGATTGTGGGGATTGCACAGCAGCATCAGTGTGGTCTGGGGATCGGCCAGTTTTTCCTCCAGATCGGCAAAATCCACGGAATAGCCCCCGTCATTATACACCAGGGGACTTTCCAGAATATTCCGTCCGTTATTCCGTATAGAATTAAAGAAAATATTATATACCGGGGTCTGCACAAGTACATTCTCCCCCACCGTGGTCAGCTTACGCACCGCACTGGAAATCGCCGGAACCACACCGGTGCAGAAAATCAGCCATTCCTTCTCCATGGCAAAATGATGCCTGCTGCCCCACCAGTTCCTGTAGGCCCCGAACCATTCCTCCGTCACCACACAGTAGCCGAAGATCCCATGCCTGACACGCCTTTCCAGGGCTTCGATGACCTCCGGCGCCGTCTCGAAGTCCATGTCCGCCACCCACATGGGCAGTTCCCCCTCCGGCACATCCCATTTCAGCGATCCCACTCCCCTACGGTCCGTGAGCCTGTCAAAGTCATATTTCATACCTGCCTCCAGTCCCTAATCTTCCCACTCAGCCCGGTCGGAAGTCTTCAGGATCTCTCCCGCCACAATCTCCGTCTGGTCCAGCCTCACCTTCCTGCCGTCCATGATCAGTTCCCCGATCCTGTCCGCCCGGATGATGCCCCCCTTGGGGTTAAAGACGCTGTCCACCATGCCAATGATCTCCACATCCGCCTGGGCATACTCAAAGGCAAGAGTGGTGTTCAGCAGTCTGCAGTTTTTCATCACCAGATTATCAATATAGCACATTCCCTGCAGGCTCTCGATGGTGCAGTTCACCAGGGTAATATTTCTGGAATTCCATCCCAGATATTCCCCTGATATAAAAGAGTCGTACACCGTCACATTCTCCGCGTTCCAAAAGGCATCCTTTGAAAGAAGCCTGGAATTGTGGATTTCCAGATTAACGCCTCCGTCAAAACTGTAGTTTCCCACCAGTTCAAAGTTCCGGATCACCATATCCCTGCTGTTCATGGCAAAATAATCCCCCCTTGCCATGACCCTGTCCATCTCCACGTCCTGACAGTTCCAGAGCGTCTCCGACGCATTGGGCAGATCCACATTATGAAGCTTTACCCCTCTGCACCGGCGGAACGCCTTGGGCGCCTCAATCATGGTATCGGTTATGGAAATGTTGTCCGTGTACCAGATACCCGCCCTGGCCATCTCAAACAGGGCGCAGTCCCTTATAACCACATTCCTGCTGTACCACAGGGGATACTTCCACTTGAACAGAGTATTGTCGATCTCCAGATTGCCGCTCTCTTTTAAAGGTGACTCGCCGTCCGCAAAAGTGCAGTAACTGATGTGGCAGTCCCTGGCCTGAAACATGGCCCTCTCTCCTGTCAGATACTGTTGGTTAATTTCTTTCATATCCTTCCTCCGTTTCCCTTGCCGGGCTTCGGCAGGCCTGTGCCGGTTCCCCCAACTGCCGCCGGGGTTCTGCCCAGGCTTTCCTGTCCCGCTTCGTTCAGCTCATTTCTGTACACAAAAATTAACTCTTGTCCCAGACACCTTCGAATATTCTGACTCCCGCAGGCGCTTCAGTCTCCCGCGGAGAAGAAAGCCACCCCGATGGCGCCGGGCCCCACGTGGGTTCCGATGGTGCCGCCCACACTGGAAATCTCCAGGGCATCCACCGAGGACTTCCAGTAAGCCTCATGATCCGCGATATACTTTTTCAGCAGGGCGTCGCTGAGTCCCGTATACCCCAGAAAATAGGGCTTTTCAAAATCGATGCCCCCCGTCTGCTGTATCTGCTGGGCCAACAGGTTGTTACCCTGCCTGGATCCCCTGGCTTTTCCCAGAATGGCCACCTCCCCGCCCTGGATGGCGATCACCGGTTTGATGGACAACAAGTTTCCCGCCATTGCCGCCGCCCTGGAAATCCGCCCGCCCTTTTTCAGGTACTCCAGCGTATCCAGGAGGGCAACCAACCTGATACGGGACTTGTCCTGTTCCAGTTTTTCTACAATCTCCTCAAAGGACAGCCCGGCATCCTTCAGCCTGAGGGCATATTCCACCAGGGCATGCTGACCGATACTGGCATTCTCGCTGTCTACCACGCGCACCATGCCGCCATAGTTTTCCGCCGCAATATGGGCGCTCTGACAGGTGCCTGAAAGCTTTGAGGACAGGGTTATGACGATTGCCCGGCACCCCTCCTCCCTGACCTTTTCATACGTTTCCTCAAACATAAAAGGCGGCACCTGACTGGTAACGGGAAGCTCGTCGCTCTCGATGAGTTTTTCATAAAACATCCGATGTGTCAGCGTCACGCCATCCTGAAACTGCTCGCTGTCAAACGTGACCGCAATGGGCAGCACTACCAGGTCCTCCCTTTCGTTATTCACGATATCCGAAGCAGAATCCGTGATGATCTTAATGTTACACCCATTCATACCGCATCTCCTCCCATGCAGAAATTTGATAATTTACAGAATGCCATGTAATTACAAAATACCATGTAAATCCAAAGTGCCAATTGGTTCTAAAACAGTTACCGTAAAAGCTGTAATTTAAAAATCGGCAACCGCAAAAGTCTGAAAATTACGAAAAGGCACGCAGGCCTAACGCCAATAGATATTTTGCCGCCTTTTCAGAAAAAGATGATAAAATACAACAAAAAAAGCGTAAAGCACTTCGGCTACAGCCGACTTTACACCTCTATGACATAGCTAAAACATAATACTGCTTCCTCCGCAAAATAAAACGACCCAGATCGGACTCGAACCGACGACCTTCGCCGTGACAGGGCGACGCTCTAACCAACTGAGCCACTGGGCCGTATCAAACTACTCTCTTCTGCGGCGGGATTCCTCCCAACTGGAACAGGATACGAAGTTTCCGAATCTATTAGACGAACTCTTACAGGTTCGGAACTTCGCGCTGTAATGGACCTTCGGGGACTCGAACCCAGGACCGACCGGTTATGAGCCGGTTGCTCTAACCAACTGAGCTAAAGGTCCGCATACCCTTTCGGGATCTTTCTGTTGCAATACGAAACCGTATCAGTCAACAGTGACTCCAACGGGAATCGAACCCGTGTTACCGCCGTGAAAGGGCGATGTCTTAACCGCTTGACCATGGAGCCAAATCCAGATATCCCGGCCCTGCCGTGTTAAAGATTACCCTTTTCCTGACAGGCAGTGCCAACTTTTGATATAATATCATATTTCCTTCGTTTTGACAAGAGGGAATTTGGGGGATTTTTAAAAATTTGAATTTAAATTTTATAAATCCTCCAATTATAAATCCCCTCTGAATCAACCGGCAGTCCTTAACTGCAAATTCATTTTAGGCAGTCGTTCACGCCAGAGTCCCGCACTTTATCCGGTCTGTTCACTGCTTTGTCCGGTTTTTTACTACTTTAATGTCCGTTTTATTTGCCGTTTTGATTTCGCACTTCCTGACTTCCTCCGGTGTTTCATGATATGCAGCAGGACAAGCAGAACCATAACTGCCCCGCCTCCAACAGCGCAATACCCAATTATCTCTCTTCTGTCTCCTTCTTCCTCCTGCACAATCCGGAAGTCCCCGGGAAGAGTCATGTCAAATTCCAGATAACTTCCCATCACACTGGCGGACGCTGACTTCCATGCCCCGTCAGTCCATAACTGCACCGCAGAAGTTTCCGCCTCCTCGCACAGAACCCGCACTGTGAGCTCCGAAGCCTGCACCAGGGACGCTTCCCCGTTTTCCCCTGTCCGGAATATGGACAGCCTCGTTCCACCGTTCTCTCCCTCTTCCGTCCTCAGCGTATCCTCCGGCATGAATTCTCCCTGTACCAGGACTTTCCCCCTGCCGTTCTCATCTTTCTCCTGGGAGGACAGGGAGGAAACCCATTTTCTGTACTCGGCCTCCAGAGTGCGGCTGCCTGTCACGCAGTCATAGTCGAAATCGGGCCATATTCCATAGTATCCTTCCTTTTCAGGGATTGCGGGAACCAGGTCCTTGTCTATGCTGTCCCCGTAGGCGCATTCAAAGGCGGCAAGTTCTTTCCCGTCCACCCGGAAGCTGACGGTAAATTTCAGGAAGTCTTCCGGAATACCCTCTCTACCACAGAATTCCGCATATGTCAGCGGTTCGGCGCCCTTTTCATAACTGACGGAATCCACCCCGGACACCTCTCCTGCCACATAATAATTGCCGTACAGGATACCGTCCTCCTGCAGGGTGCCCGCAATGGCGCCTGCGCACTCCCCGGAAAATTCCACCTCCGGATAGGCATAGCTGTAGAATACATCACAGCCACTGCCCACAATTCCGCCCACATAATTTTTACCGGACAGATCTCCCATCATATAGCAGTTTCTGATACAGTAACCGGCAGCGCCGGCAATGCCTCCCACATAACTTCCGCCTGTACTGCATATCTCCCCATAGGATTCGCAGGAAACCACTGCGCCGGAATCAGCTTTTCCCACAATTCCGCCCACATAGTCCTTCTTGCCCGTAACAGCGCCCACATTGCGGCTCTCCCTCACCACCGCCTTCAGTGTCTGCTCTATATGAAAGCTTTCCGCACCGGTGACCGTGATGTCATCCTCCGGGTCAAAGTCATATTCTGTGGCAATGGTTCCGGTGATGCCGCCCACATTGGTATCGGCCTCCACAGTTCCCTCGTTCACACACAGCGTCACCTTTCCCTGCTGAAAAGACTGGGTATCATAGTATGCCTCTTCAGAATCGGGATTCGCTTCTTTATCTGCCCCGTTCTCCACTTCCGTCCCGGAATCCTCTCCGTTCCCTGCTTCCGCCCCGGGGGTCTCTCCGTTCTCTGCCTCCGCCCCGGAATTCTCTCCGTTCTCTGCCTCCGCTCCGGGGGTCTCTCCGTTCTCTGCTTCCGCCCCGGGGGTCTCTCCCTTCCCCGCTTCCGCCCCGGGGGTCTCTCCGTTCTCTGCTTTCACTTCAGGATTCTCTCCCTTCCCCGCTTCCACCCCGGGTTCTCCGGAAGGCTCTTCCACAGTTTCGTCCGATATGTCTTCAACGGTAATCCCTTCGTATCGGAAGAGATCGTCACGCAGCTCATTGATTAAGCGGCGGAGAAGCTTGCCCTGTTCCATCAGGGCATCAATATTGGCAGACGTGGCATCCCCTCCCTGCCTCATCACCTCCGCAAGGCGCTGCAGTTCGTTTCCCGCCGCGTTGAGCTCGGCGTTCAAAACCTCCAGATTATTGTTGATTCCCCCGCTCCTGTCATTTGTAGCCGAGGTAAGATTTCCAAGATGCGCGCTTGTGCCCTCACCAAACCGTCTCAACGCCGCCAGGTAGCTTTCCACATCCGCCGCGGGACCTGACGGAACGCGGTTCGTCCCATCAAAACCTCCCCCGGGAAGCCTATCTGTCCAGTCTGCGCCCCCTGAAGGGATGTTTTCCGTCCAGCCGAAATCATCCCCTATGCCGTCTCCCTCCGAAGGTGCGCCTCCCTCACTGCCTCCTGCGGACGGGGCGTCCCCTATACTGCCCCATGTCGGCGGGTCTCCCCCGTCATTTCCTTCCCATTTCTCCTTGTCAGCTTCCGCCTGATCCGCCCATTCTCCTGTAAGGCGGCTCAGGTCATTCCCGATCCCGGTGAGTTCCTGATTATAAATGTACCATAATTCGTTTGCTGTCCCAAGCAGGGTTCCTCCGGCTCCCGAAGCATTGGTCAGATGCGCGCTGATACTGCCGGTCAGCGCTGATACCTCTGCGCTGTAACCGCTCAGATCTTCATGAGCCGCCTCCAGCAAGTCGAAAAAGACCTGTGTCTCCCTGTCTATTTCGCTGAGTTTGTCGTTCAGATAGGTAATCTCAATAAAAGGTTCCATCTGTCCCACAATGCCGCCCACATCTTTCCTTCCAAGGATATGTCCCGTATTGGTACAATTCTGCAGATACCCCTGGTGCAGACGTCCCACTATGCCTCCTGTATTGTAGCCCACATGCTGATAGCCTACTTTTCCGGAGTTGATACAGTAATAAATCTTTCCTTCCGAATACCCCGCAACGCCCCCTGTGTCCGTATGTACCGGCACACTCTCCGCAGCGCCCAGATTCTCGATATCTTCCATCGAGATATCCTCAATCCCCTGGCGCACTTCCGTTGTATGAGTATTGATATCGCCTAAGTTCCGGCAGTTATTCAATATCCCCTTATTGCTTCCGCAGATTCCTCCCGTGTAGTGATCCCCTGTCACGGCGGCAGAAGAATTGCAGCGCCTGATTTCCCCCGTCTCCTCGTTGACTCCCGCTATCCCGCCGATTTCCTCTGTTCCTGCCACGCTTCCGTCCACGCTGCAGTTTATGATCCTGCCATAATTTACCCCTGCCAGGATGCCTGCCCGGTTTCCGGTACCGTCCGGCGTCACCCTTCCTGAAACGGACAGATTCCGCACCGTTCCTCCCGCCTGCACATATCGGAACAGTCCTGTCACAGAACCTGTTACCGTCAGATTCAGGCCTGAAACGGTATGTTCTCCGCCGTCAAAAATACCCCCGAAACTGGGAATGCTGATCCGGTCATGCTCCTGAAGGGCAATGTCATTCTCCAGACGGACATATTTATCCCTGGACCATGCGTCAAATCGGCAGTCCTCGGCCAGTTGAGCCAGTTCCTCCTCAGTGGAAACGGAGATAATGGTATATTGGGACTCGTCGATGGGCTCTTCCGCGTTTTCACCGGAAATCATTTGCCCGAAAACAGAGTACTCCTGCGCCTTTGCCACCGGCACTGCCCCGGCTGCCGGGATTCCTGACAAAACCAGCGACAGGACGGCAAGCAACGTCAGTGCTGCCCGTATCTGTATTGTGGATCTCCTATTTTTCATTCTCCGCTGCCTCCTTTCCGTTCCCGACAAGCCGTGCTTTCCGCTTCTTTTTCCGCTTTCCGAATCTGGTTCTCCGTTTTTCCTCCCCGTCTTTTGCGGCATCAGAACTCCGGCTTTCTCCCCCACCTTCTGCGGCTTCAGAACTCCGGCTTTCCTTCCCGCTTTCCGCGGCTTCAGGCCTCCCGTCTTCCTCCCCGGTTACCTCCTCGTCACGCTTCCGGTTCCCTTCCGCACTCCCTGCGGATCGGTTTCCCGCTTCATTATTTCCGGAATCCCTGCCCTCCTGCTCCGGCTGCGGCAGTTCCTCCAACCTCTCCGTGTCATAGATCCTCAGATTTTCCACCGTATCCTTTGCCCGGACCACAGCCCCCATCTCGCCGTCGATCACACCGGTAAATTCTCCTTCCACCACGCCGTTTACATATCCCTTGATATGTCCCGACATACGGACACGTCCCCCTGCGGGAAGGGGTTTGATGGTTTCCCGTTTCAATGTAAACGCAGTTTTCTCTATAATGATATCTCCCACCAAAAGCGTCTGAGGCAGCGCCAGAAGCACCAGGCCGATGGAGGTCAGGGTTCCCCGTCCCAGGGCCAGGCCGATGGCCGCCACCACCGCATTGGAGGATACATTGCTGATAATAAAACCTGCCGCCACCAGCATGGAGCCGCTAGTTACAATGGTAGGAAAGGCCTGGTTCAGGGTCTCCACAATCGCCTTTTTAATGGGCATATAGGTCTTCAGCTCCATATAACGGCTTGTTATTACAATGGCGTAATCTATAGTGGCCCCCATCTGAATGGCCGAGACCACCAGATATCCCAGGAAATACACCACATCCCCCGTGAGATAGGGCATGGAGAAATTCATCCAGATACTTCCCTGGATGGTTACCACCAGCAAAACGGGCAGGCCTGCGGACTGGAAAGTAAACAGCAGTATCACCATGACAAACAATGCCGTCAGGATCGTGATAATATTGTTGTCCATACTGAAGGAATCACTCAGATCCCTGTTGCTGGTAGAATTGCCCGCCAGATAAATATCCTCATAATCATAATATTTTGCCGCCACACCGCGGATGCGGTCCAACGCGGCGTACGTTTCCTCCCCTTCCACCGGCAGGGAAAGCTCCAGGACAAAACGACTGCACTGCTCCCCCAACAGCTGGTTCCTGGCGATACTGATCTGAGAGTAGGCATCCGTCAGCGTTTCCTCCAGTTCATCCTCCAGGGTGATGCTCCCCTTTTCCTTCTGATCATAGATGAAGAGAAACATATCGATCAGCGGCACCTTATAATCGCTGATCCCTCCCAGGAGCGCCCCGAAGTTGCTGCCGTCCACCGCATAGGCGGAATAGAGCAGATTTGCCACCTCAATATCCATATCAATCAGTTCCGCGAACTCCCTGGGAGAGAGCTGCTGCGTGAGAATATAGCCGTCCATGGCCTCAATATTGGCCAGTCCCATGCAGGAATCCACCTCCGGCATCCGTTCCAGTTCCCGCAGGACCTGCCCCTCCTTCTCATAGTCGCCGCACGGCACCATGACTGCCAGTTGGTTCACGGTTCCGAATTCCCGATTCACCATCTCCGCCGAAAATTTATTTTCACTCATGTTTTTGGATTTCAGGGTATTCACATCATAGACATAATCCGCCTTTCCCGATAAGACAGCGCCGGCCACCACCATGACCAGGAGCAGGGGCGGCACCACGAAACGGGTATGTACGCAGAATTTTCCCACCATCGTAATATTGGGCACAAAACTCTTGTGATGGGAATGGTCTATGGCATTGGCGAAGGTCAAAAGCAGGCCCGGCATCAGGAAGAATACCGAGATCAGGCTCAGCAGGATGGCCTTCGCCAGGACGATTCCCATGTCATAACCGATGCCGAACTGCATAAACATCATAGCCACCATACCGGACACCGTGGTCAGGGAACTGGAGGAAATCTCAGGAATCGCCTTGCTCAGGGCCACGATCACCGCCTCCCTGGCGTCCTTGTCCTCATGTTCCTCCATAAAGCGATGGCAGAGAATGATGGCATAATCCACCGCCAGAGCCAGCTGCAGCACTACCGCAATGGAATCCGTCACAAAGCTTATGGTCCCGAACCAGTAATTGGTACCCTTGTTCAGAATCGCCGCCACAATAAAGGTCATCAGGAATACCGGAATCTCCGCATATGTGGTGGATGTAAACAGAAGCACCGCCACAATGACCACCCCTGCCAGAATCAAAATGACAATCATGTCATTTTGAAGATCCGAGGCATCCCTTTCCTCCTGTCCGATATCGGAAGTATAATACACATCGTATCCGGACAGTTCATCCAAAACCCCGTTCAGCCAGGCGAGAGTCTCCTCAGCCCCTGCCTCCCCGTCAAAAGTGACTTTGAATAACGCTTCCATATCATGATAGTATGCTTCCGTGTCCTCGAAGTCCAACATACTGACCCCGTCCGCCCGGCGGATCTGCTCTGCCAGTTCTTCCGCTTCCTCATAAGTCACACTGCACACCATGATCCGGGCCGTGCCATAGGTAATAAACTGTTCCTCCATCAGATCCAGCCCCTGCCGTGTCTCCGTGCTGTCCGGCAGATAGGAGGTCAGATCATTGTTGACTTTTACCTTATTCATGGACAATATGCTGTATGCGATCAGCAAAATGAAAACCAGATAAAAGCCTTTCCTCTTATCCACGATCAGGGTGGAAAGTTTCATCATAAAGGATTCGTCTTTTTTGCCTTTTTCCATGGGACCATCCTACTCTTTCCCTGTTGTCCTGTTCTGCGGCCCGGGCGGATTTCCTGACTGTGCGTTCTGCATCCCCTTCCGTCAGCAGCCTGCTCTGCAATGCTCCTAATGCCTCTTACCTGCCATATGTACAGGCGTTCATTATGCGCATGTTTGTATTTTAATAGACAACAGTTGATTTTCTTTTCAAAAGTAATTATAATGGAAATCACAGGAATGGCAATAAACATATTTTCAAACCATGTGCACTTATGAACAATTTCAGGGAAAATGTCGTTCTTTTATGAAATGTTTAGAAATGACCCCGAACTACAAATTTGTGACAAAAAATCCGGATTTTCGAGAAGGAGGCATATCATGACAGGCAATAAGACTGACCGGAGAGTCAGAAGGACAAAATCCCTGCTGATGCAGGGATTGATACAGCTGATGGAGACAAAGGATGTAAAAGATATCTCCGTAAAAGAACTGGCTGACCTGGCCGACATCAACCGCGGAACCTTCTATCTGCACTACAGCGATGTCTATGACATGCTCTCCCAGATAGAAGACGAACTGTTCACAGAATTTAATGAGATTATAGACAGGACGCTGACCCCTGACTCCGTGCTCTCCTCCCCCCGCGCCACCCTTTTTGAGGTTTTTACCTTTCTGGAGCGGCACAGGGACATCACGCAGGCAATGGCAGGCCCCCACGGCGACCTCGCCTTCGTCAACCGAATGAAAGATCTTGTAAAAGAGCATTTGGACAGCATCTGGGCCGCAGGGCAGGCTTCCGGCAATAACCGGTACGCGGAAGCCTTTGTGGTGTCTGGCTGCGTGGGTGTCTTTGAGACATGGCTGAGGGATCCCATGCCGCCCTCTCCCGAAACCATGGCCGAAATCTGCGGCAGACTTCTGGAAAAAGGCATCCTCCCCCCGTAACCGCCTCCAGTTCCCTGCGCCCCATAACCTTGAAGTGTCCCTGCTTGATCATGAGATGTTTGCAGGATGTCCGAATCAGGTATACCTTCAGCTATCCATATTAAAAAGGTACCAAATCAAAGACAACAACCCACCCCCTACCTCGCCTCCTGCAAAAGCAGGCTCACCCTGTTCTGGATCTTGTCCACAGTCCTGTCCAGGTCCACCTGCCCGGAAAAATACCCCTGAGCCTCCTCATCGATAATATTCTGGATCGCCGGATGCATCTCGAACCGGTTCCGCACGCCCTCCACCAGTTTCCGGACCGCGTCCACATCCTCCCGGGCGGCGGCGTATACCGCGATATCCCCATCCTGTCCCCCATAATATTTCTTCGGTAACTTTTCCTGCCCGGCGCCGTACTCGGAGTCGGTGTAATCCTCCTGCATGGCGGCTTCCATAACCTGGTCGAAGCGTTCCTGCGCCATGGGAAAACCCTGCCCGTCATACCCCTGCAGCACGTAATATTTCACAAATTCCCATGCCCCCGCCTGGTTCCCGCCCCTTGCGTTCACTGCCACGGCGCTGCCCCTGAAATCCACCGCCGTCCCGCTGCCCTCCACCGTGGGATAGCCGATAACGCCCAGGTTTCCGTCGTACATTTCCTTCTCCATCTGATAATCCGCCACACTGGAGAGGATGCCAACGGTGAGCACCTGCCTCCTCTCCCGGATTCCCTGCAGATAGCCCGCATCCCCGTTTCCGGGGTTATAATTTCCCGCGAAGGAAAGAACTTCCCTGAAATATTCCCCGTCGAATGCACAGGTTCCCTCATCCCAGTCCACAAACTCATCCATGGCCGCACAGCACAGCCTGGTGAGCACCGGCTCGTCCGCGGAAAATCCGCCCACCGCATTCAGGTCTTTGCCGCTGTCCTCCAGGAGCCGGAGCAGTTCCGAAAAGGTGACGCCGCTCTTTCCCTTCGTCACATCCGCGTATCCCCACATGGAATGAAGCTGGAAGGAAGGGGCGATGCCGTATAAATGCCCCTGCTCCTCACAGGCCTTCAGCACAGACTGCACCAGCATGTCCTTTGAAAATCCCCTGTCTCCTTCCATAAAATCATACAGATCCGCCAGAACGCCCTTCCCGGAAAAGACGCGGTAATCTACTCCCGACAGGGCGATAATGTCCGGCGCTTTTCCCGTGGCCACATCCAGCTTCAGCTTCTCAGCGGCATCCTCATAGCTTCCTGACTGACTGTAATAATCCACGATCCCCACCCTGTATCCGGTGCTGTCCCGGTTAAACTGCGCCACTGCCTCCTCCAGTTCCTGTGACACCGCAGCCACCCCCAGGGTCACTGTGGTTTTGTCCGAACTGCCCGGCGTCAGGACTGCCAGTTCCAGGTCGCCGTACTCCGCATCCCGTCCAATGATCTCGATCCTGTCCTCCCCTTTCCCCACAAACAGGATGTCCCGGGACAGGATCCCATAGTCCGCCAGATCCAGTATCTGCACCTTTTCCTGGGTATCATACCGGAATTCATACAAATGGTTGTCCCTGCAGTACAGCCATCCCCTGCCGGTAAAAATCAGATGTTCCGGTATGTTCGCATCCTCCATGCCGAAGCAGTCAAAGGCGGTCCCAAGACTCACCGGATCCTTCATCTTCTGCCCGGCCAGATCGATCTCCCGAAGCTGGATCTCTGTCCCGTCCTTTACGAGAAATCCCGGCCTGCCCTTCCTGTCAATCTGGAAATACAGCACATCCACGCCTGAAGTATTGGAAATCTCCTGGTAAAAAACAGTTTTCATCTGCCTGTCTTTTACATAAACACGGTCCACCATGTGCCATATTTCCTGTTCCCTGCCATTGATCAGTTCCGTCCTGGGAACCGCCATGCCGCACCAGATATAGGTATACCCGCCTGTCTCTATCCCCTTCAAAAACAGGTCATTCCTGTTGGAGCAGTCTTCCAGTTCAATCTTTTCATATTTCTGTGATCCGGTGTCAATCTTCCAAAGCCCCGTCTCCTCTCCCTCTGTGGGAAGATAGAGATTTCCTTCCTCATCTGCCGCCATCCCGGACTGCATCGCGGCATCCTCCAGAGAAACCGTTCCCTCCACGGCAAGGGTTTCCTTCCCGATACAGTCCAGACGCGCCTGGCCGTCTCTGTCAGATAATGCGTAAAATGTCCCGCCTGCCGATAAAACCTGGGTATAAGCGTTGTCCAGGGAAAAGTAGGCGGCCTTCCAGGAGTCCGGGTACTCGTCCCAGGCACTTCCGCCCGGCCCGGCCTCTCCGGCTCCGTTTTCCGTGCCTGCGCTGCCATCCATTCCAGCACCGCTTTCCCCGCCTGCACCGATGTTCATGTCTCCGCTGCTGTCTCCACCCGTGCCGTATCCTGCACTGCCATTCGTACCTCCGCCGCTGTCCCCTGCATCCGCACCGATTTTGACTTCCATGCCCACAAGAATCTCCTCGTTTTCCTGCCCCCTGTCCGCTTCCCCTTTACCGCACCCCGTTATGATAAATGCAATTACTCCCATCACTGCAGCCATTCTTCCCGTTTTATTCCCCATACTCCCGTTCCTTTCCTGTAGCCGCCGATTCGGCTATGCTTTCCCGGCACTGTCTCCCTTTCCTATATCAGACTTCCGCAGAACAACTTTCCTGTGCGGACCCTGACACAGTTATTTTTCCGAATCTATTTTACCTGTTTTCTGTATCTTACTCTTTTCAGGCTTGTATCCGGGTTGTATCCTGCCTAAAGGAAGTACAGTCACCCCTATACATCCGACTGCTTTCTCCAATGCCAGGTAAGAGCTCCAGTGGAATACCGGAAAAGGAAAGTAAAAGAACTTATCCGCCCATACCGCGCTCCAGGCCCCGTCACAGCTTACGCCCATATTACTGGTTCCCTCCAAGATGAACTTAATCATCTTGTTGGACACATTGGTGAAGGAATCCACAATGGAATAAATCACCACCACCAATGTGGAGCAGATTGCCTCCCGGATTCACCTGTCCACCAACTACCTGCGCAAATTAGTTCTATACTTATTTTAAAAAGAATACGGGAATGACGCCCAGCCAGTACCGGGAGCGGCACAGGAAAGGGACGCCGCCCTGTGAAGCCGCGTCCCTGCATTGAAACACTACACTGTTTTACCACATATGGATATCCGCTCCCGCCAGCTTATACAGCGCCTCCAGGAAATAATAATCCGCATACACCATGGTGAAATGATGCCTGTCCGCATGGTAAGCGGCGCTGCAGCCCTGCACGATTGCATCACAGTCCCCGGTCCAGTCCGCCCTTGTATCGGCGATCGCTTTCAGAATCCGAAACGCCGGCTCTGTCAGGGCTTCCCGCCCTGCCTCCGGCAGGAACTTCGCCAGTTCCAACAGCCCGCCCGCAATCACGCAGGCCCCGCAGGAATCTTCCCATTTTACATCCTCCGGCTGCCTGAAATCCACGGGGATAATGCCGCTCTCCGGAATATGAGGGACGCAATAGGCGGCCACCTTCCTGGCAGTGTCCAGATATTCCTGTTTTCCCGTATGTGCATAACTGTTCGCAAAGCCGTACAATGCCCAGCCCTGCCCCCTGGTCCAGGAGGAGCCTTCCCCGAATCCCTGTCCCCCATGGCTTCTCACCATCTTCCCGCTTTCCGGATCAAATTCCACGATATGGAATACCGAGCCGTCCGGGCGGATGAAATGCTCCATCACCGTGTCCGCGTGCAGCATGGCAATCTGGCGGAACCTGGGATCCCCGCTCTCCTCCGAAGCCCAGTACAGCAGGGAGATATTGAACAGGCAGTCTATAATGGCCCATCCCCTGGTATCGCTGTCCCCCACCTCGTTCCAGGCCCGGATAAACCTGCCCGCCGGGTTAAATCTTCCCGCCAGAAGGTTGGCGGCGTGCATGGCGGTCCGCCTGGCATCCCTGTCCCCGGTGAGCCGCCAGTCTGCCACCGCCGTGGGCTGAAACATGAATCCCACATCATGGTGCAGACCGTAGAAATCCTGAAAGCATTTTTCCAGTTTTCTTTCGGAAAATCGGGCGATTTCCATGTACTTCGGGTCCTTCGTATCCTGGTACAGCAGCCACATGATGCCGCCCCAGAATCCGTTGGTCCACCAGTTCAATCCGTCGTCAAGGCTCCACTCCCGGCTTTCGTCCGCCCTGTCGTCATAATCTCCGTTCCCGTCCGTGGTGTAGGGAATGCGGTGCCTGTTTTTCTCGCTCACCCATGCCATTTTGGCGCGTGCTTTCCCCAATTGGGCTTCGGCCCATTCTTTATAGCGCTCCATATCCGCGCCTCCTCCTTTTCATACACAATATTCTTCCGGAATCTCCTGGTACACCATTGTATTAATCCTTGCGTAATGCGCACTCGCTGTCCACACCAGTACTGCGTTGGCCTGCGCTCCGCTGCAGTCCATGCCGGGCGTGTGGCACTGGCACACAGCACCGCCGGCAGACATCCTGATCTTGCCTGTCAAGATTCCGAGAAGTTTTACACAATGTCCTCTCAAAATTTCGCCAAGGCATCCCCTTCCAACGCGGCATTTCTCCTCGGCATGACACATTTGTCATAATTCAATTCGTAGAAACCGCCGGTTTTGCGAAGAATTGCTTCCCTTACATTTTTTCAGTATGCAGCCCGGTGCTTCCCTACATGCCGGACATGGTGTCTGCGAAGGCCTGCACCCTGAACCAGTCAAAATCCGCATACTTTCCGAAGCCGGTCAAATCCTGGCAGCAGATTCCTATCATGGAGCCGGTAAACCACCCCTCCCTGCACGCTTCGTCCGAGAGAAAGCTGGCGTCTGTGCAGGGTCCGATTTCCCGCAATGCCCCCTCATCCCGGTATCCGTAACAGAACTGCGCTCCCGTCCCCTGAAGCTTCAGGCCGAGGAGCACATCCCTGCCTGTCTCCAAGGGGATATAGTCCGTAAGATACTCGTACTTCTTATTTTCCGCCTTCAGAAGAGTGATGCATTTTACCAGCTCCTCATCGTTGGAAATATGCAGGTACAGATAATTATCCGTGTCATACATCAGAATCAGCCCTGCCATCTGTTTGAAAACCTCCGGCTCAAAATCCACGCAGGTGTCCGCCTCCATATGGTACTCCGTCACCCTGCGGGCGATCAGGGTCTGTGAAAAGCGGGACGCCAGGCCGCTGCGCCCGTACATCCGCAGCCACCCGGGGCGCACTGCCAGGGACAGATAATGTGCGTCCATGGGAATCCGCAGGGACTGGTAATCCAGGGAAAGGTCCGGGCTGTCAAAGTCGTCTCGTCCGGCTCTTCCTTCCGAGGCTGCCGGCTGTTCCAGCACCGCACCGCAACACTTTTTCCGAGTGCATTCTGCCTCGCCGCTGTACTGCTTTTGACCGCATTCTGCCTCACCGCTGCATTGCTCCTGGCCGCATTCCGCATACGCATCTGTCTCTACCCCTCCGCAACGCCCCATCAGTGCGCACCGCGGCGGCTCCACTTCCTCCGCGGGCGTATTGCCACCCTTGTCCAGGACAAGCCAGTCGTCCTTAGTCCACCGCATCTTCTGGATGGCGGTCTCCCTGCCCAGCATATACCGCCTTGCCCCCGCAAAGCGCTCCGCCGTCTCCGGGTTGCGCCCGCTTGAAGCCCTGCCGCACAGATGCACCGCGTACCACTCCCCGTCCCGGGTCTCTACCAGGTCGCAGTGGCCGGCTTTCTGCAGCAGGATATCCTCATGATGCCTGGAAGTGAGAATGGAATAAGCCTCCCCCTCCTGCCTTTTTTCATCCAGGGGACGGTACATCTCATAAGGCCCCCATATATCCCGGGAACGCTGGATTGTCTGGCCGTGTCCTTCCCCTGTGCCCGTGTCCGCACTGAACAGATAATACCAGCCCCGGCGCTTCAAAATGTGAGGCCCCTCCAGAAAGATTCCCTCCGCCCGATAAATATCCCGCACCGGCCCCGTCATCCTCCCTTTTTCGTCATCAAATTCCTGCAATACCAGCCTTCCCACATATTTCTTTGGAACCCTGTGATCCGTCACCATGCTGACCATGTATTTGCGCCCGTCGTCGTCATGGAACAGGGAGGGGTCAAAGCCGAAATTGTTCAGCGCCACAGGCTCAGACCAGGGACCGTGTATGTCCCGGGCCGTCACCAGGTAATTCTCCGTATCGTACATGTTGCAGTAAAACGCCTTCACCACCGTGTAAACCAGGTAAAAAACCCCCTTGTCCCAGGTGAGGCAGGGCGCCCAGATCCCCTGGGACGGCCCCACGCCCCGCAAGTCCAGCTGCGAAACCCTGTTTAACGGATACTCTATCAGCTCCCAGTGAACCAGATCCCTGGAATGGTGCAGCCGCACCCCCGGCCACCATTCAAAAGTGGAAGTAGCAATATAGTAATCCTCCCCCACCCTGATGATGGAGGGATCCGGGTGAAACCCCCGAAGAATCGGATTCTGTATTTGATTCATTCTTCTCTTTCCCTTCTTTCATGCCTGTCTCTGTTGTCTGTCCTTGTCTCTAAAATCTGCCGCATGCTCACTGTTTTGGGCCGTTCAGCGTCTGCTATGGCATGATGTCTGCCCCATTAATCTGTAACGATTTTGTTAGATGCTTAATAACGAAATCTTACGCAAAATGGCAAAATGTTGGTTCCGGCTTGTCCGGGTTAGGTATGCTATTTTTATTTCCCACGGCCTCCACGGGGTCCGCCAGGGGCAGGATACAGTTTTCCCTGACAAACACCGGAATCGTGTCATACTCCGCATGAACCGCATGCTCCCTGCCGCCCTCATAGACCATACCATCCCAGAAATCATGCCATTTTCCCCCGGGCAGATGCAAAAGCAGCGCCGCCTCTCCCGCAGCCGTCTGTTATCACTCACATGCTTCCTTATGCAGCCATGCGCACCATTTTGTCCCGAACAAAAGTACTTTTTGCCCACGAAAAAAACGCAAACACTGATGTTTACGGGCTTTCCCTAAGTGCCATCTTTTTGGCACTTTACTCCCCGAGCAGAGCTCGAACCTACAACAACTCGGTTAACAGCCGAGTGCTCTGCCAACGGGTATTGCATTTCAGGACATCCTCTTCTTTTTGCACTATTTTCTAATTACACCATATTTTTGT
>CAJTSY010000034.1:8444-30352 GCA_910578995.1 uncultured Acetatifactor sp. | reverse complement strand
ACAGAATGTTGGGACTGACCACAAAGACACAGGCAAAGGCAACCGAGAAGCTGTCCTCCGGTTACAAGATTAACCGGGCGGCAGACGATGCGGCAGGTCTGGCTATCTCCGAGAAGATGAGAAAGCAGATCAGGGGCCTGACCCAGGCATCCACCAATGCACAGGATGGTATCAGCGCAGTGCAGACCGCAGAAGGCGCCCTCACCGAAGTGCATGACATGCTTCAGAGAATGAACGAGCTGGCAGTAAAGGCTGCGAACGGCACCCAGTCCAAGAGCGACAGGCAGGCGATCCAGAGCGAGATCAACGCACTGGTAACTGAGGTTGACCGTGTGGCTATCACCACCAAGTTCAATGAGACCTATCTGCTGAAGGGAAGCAAGAACGGTGAGGTAGGCAAGCTTGAGTTTGACGATGCCAAGACTGCTCTGAACGGAAAGTTTATGTCAGTAATTCAGACTTCAGCCGGAATTGACATGAACGAAGGAAATGGCGTAATAAATGCTTTTATAACTGAGATAGACAGTGTAAATATAGGGGATGGCACGAAGGCAGGCACTGCTACTACTGGATTAACGTCTGCCGGTAAAACAAAGACGGATTTGGATGCAGCTGCCTTGACACACGCCACTAACGGAGTTACCACCATTGATGCGGATACTGTAAATAAGGTTGCAAACAGCACAGCCATTAAGGGGGCAATGATCAGTGTCAATAATACCACATATTATGCGGTCTATTCCACATCCGGAGCGAGCGATGGTACTGATACAGAAACTGATTTTGCCTCAGTCAATGATGTGGTTAATGTGTTCAATGAGTATGGCAAGAAGAATCTTTCTGCAACTGGTGATCAGACAGTAAAAGCATTTGCGTCATTGGACGAGATGATGGCTGCAATTAAGCAGGATTTGGGTACAGATATCAAGACTATCAGTTCTTATTATGATGCTGCTATTGATACCAATTGTACCACTACCAATAATGCTCTTGCTGATGCATCGAAGGACGAATTGGGCAATGCTCTGGTAGGCGGAACCGTCCTGAAGATCGAAACCTTCTCCGACATGAACGATGCTGTAGACTTGAGCCTTCATGTAGGTGCAGACTCCTCATCCGACAACAAGATCAACATGAATGTTGCCATGATGAGCGCAAGAGCCCTTGGCATCAACGGCCTGGATGTAAGCGGTGATACCAGCACCAATGCGACCGCTGCTATCGACACCGTTGCGGCAGCTCTGCAGATGGTATCCAACCAGAGGGCATCCCTGGGTGCCATCCAGAACCGTCTGGAGCACACCATCAACAACCTGGACAACGTAGTGGAGAATACTCAGAGCGCTGAGTCCGCTATCCGTGATACAGACATGGCTACCCAGATGGTCAGCTACTCCAACAACCAGATCCTTGCTCAGGCAGGTCAGGCTATGTTGGCGCAGTCCAACCAGGCTAACCAGGGTGTTCTGTCACTGCTTGGCTAAGGTTTTATAAGGGTATAAAACAGACTGCAATGAGAGTATTTTGCGTGCGGCTTCATTGCGGTAGACAGATAAGAAGAGGAGGGAACTGGCGAAGGCCGGTTCTCTTTTCGAATGGGTGGAAATTAAATCTTAGTGATAGACGGCCACAAAATCCTGATTGTCGATGGTTAAGTATTTAAAGATCCAGCCGATATATGTATTAAGTAGGGCAAACAGTAAATTATATTTTGCTCATCTTATGGAAGCCTGTAGCAATACGCACGATTGCCGAAGGCTTTTGCTTGACTATATACCTGAAACCGGAGCCGTGCGAATCCGGAAGAAGGCATATATAAACAGCCTCAGGGAAGAGGCAATTTATTCAAGGAGGAATGTAAAATGGTAGTACAGCACAACTTAACAGCAATGAACTCCAACAGAATGTTGGGACTGACCACAAAGACACAGGCAAAGGCAACCGAGAAGCTGTCCTCCGGTTACAAGATTAACCGGGCGGCAGACGATGCGGCAGGTCTGGCTATCTCCGAGAAGATGAGAAAGCAGATCAGGGGCCTGACCCAGGCATCCACCAATGCACAGGATGGTATCAGCGCAGTGCAGACCGCAGAAGGCGCCCTCACCGAAGTGCATGACATGCTTCAGAGAATGAACGAGCTGGCAGTAAAGGCTGCGAACGGCACCCAGTCCAAGAGCGACAGGCAGGCTATCCAGAGCGAGATTAACGCACTGGTAACCGAGGTTGACCGTGTAGCTATTACCACAAAGTTCAATGAGACCTATCTGCTGAAGGGCAGCAAGGACGGGGAAGTTGGCAAGTTGGAGTTTAGTGATGCGACAGGCGCTTTGGCGAATCAGTTTAAATCTGTAATAAAGACCTCTGCAGGTGATGAGGTAAACCAGGGGACGGGTGTTTTGAACGCTGTTCTGAGTGAGGTAGACGGTGTCAATTTGAGTGATGGCAAGGATGCAGCAGGTAATACACTGACACTTAAAAAGGGAGGCGCCACCAATAATGCTACTTTTACAGGAGCAGATTTGACGAATACAACAAACGGAGTTACAACCATTGATGCTGACACTGTAAACAAAGTGGCAAACAGTACTGCGATAAAGGGCGCAATGATTAGTGTGGGAGGTACCACCTATTATGCGGTTTACTCTACTGCAGGAGCTAAGGCAGGTGCCACGACAGAGGATGAATATGCAGCTGTCAGTGAAGTCGTAGATGTATTGAATGCTTATGGTAAGAAGAACAGTGACAGCATTAAAGCGTTTGCAAGTCTGGATGAGATGATGTCTGCTATCAAGCAGGATAATGGAACTGATATTAAGGCCATTAGCTCCTACTATGATGATGCTATCCTGACTGCTAATACAACTCTGGGCGGAAATGATGAACTGGGGAAGGCCTTGACGGCAGGAACTGTTTTGAAAATCGAGACATTCTCAGATATGAACGATGCGGTAGACCTGAGCCTCCATGTGGGTGCGGATTCTTCATCTGACAACAAGATTAATATGAATGTTGCCATGATGAGCGCAAGAGCTCTTGGCATCAATGGCCTGGATGTAAGCGGCGATACGAGCACCAATGCAACCGCTGCTATCGACACCGTTGCGGCAGCTCTGCAGATGGTATCTAACCAGAGGGCATCGTTGGGTGCTATCCAGAACCGTCTGGAGCACACCATCAACAACCTGGACAATGTAGTGGAGAATACCCAGAGCGCTGAGTCCGCTATCCGTGATACCGACATGGCGACCCAGATGGTCAGCTACTCCAACAACCAGATCCTTGCTCAGGCAGGTCAGGCTATGTTGGCACAGTCCAACCAGGCGAACCAGGGTGTTCTGTCACTGCTTGGCTAAGATATATAAGAGTATACAGCAAGTTGTAACGAGGAGTATCTTGTGCACTATTTTGCTGCATCAGATAAGAAGGGAAAGGAATTGGCGAAGGCCAGTTCCTTTTCCATTATTTATGAGCAGGCCAGCATATGGAAGTTTGCTGCTGATGCAGCATGCGGCCGCGCGGCGAGTAGCGGAGAAAGGCATTCCTCTACTTGATTACTCGTGAATGCATTTAATTGCCGTTTGCTATACCAGCATTGTAGAAGCGTTCACTCGTTATAAATTAAGACTGGCAATTGTTTTCGTTCATGAGTATATATTGCATGACAGATAGACCTGCTGTCATATGTAAGCTAATAAAATTTTGTGAAAATCTCAGGAAGCCTTAAGTATTGTGAATTCAAGCCGATATATGTATCAAGTAGGGCTGACAGCAAAATTTGAGCGGTCCACCTTAGGAGATCCCAGAGCAATACGCACGATTGCAGTAGGAATCCCATTGATTGTATGTCAGAAACCGGAGGCGTGCGAATCCGGTGGCAGGCACACACAAACAGCCTCAGGGAAGAGGCAACTAATTCAAGGAGGAATGTAAAATGGTAGTACAGCACAACTTAACAGCAATGAACTCCAACAGAATGTTGGGACTGACCACAAAGACACAGGCAAAGGCAACCGAGAAGCTGTCCTCCGGTTACAAGATTAACCGGGCGGCAGACGATGCGGCAGGTCTGGCTATCTCCGAGAAGATGAGAAAGCAGATCAGGGGCCTGACCCAGGCATCCACCAATGCACAGGATGGTATCAGCGCAGTGCAGACCGCAGAAGGCGCCCTCACCGAAGTGCATGACATGCTTCAGAGAATGAACGAGCTGGCAGTAAAGGCTGCGAACGGCACCCAGTCCAAGAGCGACAGGCAGGCTATCCAGAGCGAGATTAACGCACTGGTAACCGAGGTTGACCGTGTAGCTATTACCACCAAGTTCAATGAGACCTATCTGCTGAAGGGCAGCAAGGATGGTGAGGTAGGTAAACTGGAGTTTACAGATGCAATTGCCGGTTTAGGAACAGCCAATACTGCGGCTGGCAGCAACTTTAAGTCTGTTATCGCTACTTCATCCGGAGTAGCTGTCAATGAGGGTACGGGCGTTCTCAATGCCTTTTTGACAGAGTTGGATGGATTGGATATTAAAACAGGGAAGTTGTTGACTGGTGCAGACAGTAAGACTGGTACGTTGTTGGGCGGCGATAAGATGGCCAATGCGAATGGGCTTGCTGCTACTGTCAGTACAATTGATGCAGACACAGTGAATAAGGTTGCAAACAGCACCAAAATAACCGGTGTGGCTATTACAGTGAATGGTACTGCTTATTATGCAGTTTATTCCACAGCCGCTAATGCTGCTGGAAAGAATGACCAGGCTTCTGTGAAAGAGGTTGTGGATGTGCTGAATGAGTTTGGTAAGGAGAAACAGACAGGAGCACAGCCTACCGTGAAGGCATATGCAAGCCTTGACGAAATGATGGCTGCAATTAAGCAGGATAATGGAACTGATATTAAATCAATCAGTTCTTATTATGACAGTAAGTTTGGTGCAACTGCTACGGCAACTCCGAATCGTTTGGGAACAGCTGGTGCGATTGATGAACTTGGCAATGCGATTACAGCAACAGACGGCGGAACCATTTTGAAGATCGAAACCTTCTCCGACATGAATGATGCCGTAGACCTGAGTCTCCATGTAGGCGCTGATTCTTCGTCTGACAACAAGATCAACATGAACGTTGCCATGATGAGCGCAAGAGCTCTCGGCATCAATGGCCTGGATGTAAGCGGTGACACAAGTACCAATGCAACCGCTGCAATCGATACGGTTGCGGCAGCTCTGCAGATGGTATCCAATCAGAGGGCATCCCTTGGTGCTATCCAGAACCGTCTGGAGCACACCATCAACAACCTGGACAACGTAGTGGAGAATACTCAGAGCGCTGAGTCCGCTATCCGTGACACAGACATGGCTACCCAGATGGTCAGCTATTCCAACAACCAGATCCTTGCTCAGGCAGGTCAGGCTATGTTGGCGCAGTCCAATCAGGCGAACCAGGGCGTACTGTCCTTACTTGGCTGATTATGGTAGTCGGTTAAGTAGTATTTCGAGTGTATAGTGTAGCATGACGTATTTTGCCTGTCTTCTGGCTGAATGGATTTATAAGTCAGAAGACAGAATCAAACAATAGCCTCAGGGAAGAGGCAATCTATTTCAAGGAGGAATAATCATGGTAGTACAGCACAATTTAACAGCAATGAACTCCAACAGAATGTTGGGACTGACCACAAAGACACAGGCAAAGGCAACCGAGAAGCTGTCTTCCGGTTATAAGATTAACCGCGCGGCAGACGATGCGGCAGGTCTGGCTATCTCCGAGAAGATGAGAAAGCAGATTAGGGGCCTGACTCAGGCATCCACCAATGCACAGGATGGTATCAGCGCAGTGCAGACCGCAGAAGGTGCCCTCACCGAAGTGCATGACATGCTTCAGAGAATGAACGAGTTGGCAGTAAAGGCGGCGAACGGCACCCAGTCTAAGAGCGACAGACAGGCTATCCAGAGCGAGATTAACGCACTGGTAACCGAGGTTGACCGTGTGGCTATCACCACCAAGTTCAATGAGACCTATCTGCTGAAGGGCAGCAAGAACGGTGAGGTAGGCAAGCTTGAGTTTGACGATGCTAAGACTGCTTTAAACGGGAAGTTTGTGTCAGTAATACAGACCTCAACTCAGAGTGATATCAATGAAGGAAATGGAGTCATCAATGCTTTCGTAACTGAGATAGACGGCGTAAATATAGGGGATGGTAACAAGGGGGCTGCTACAACCAACGGATTTATGTATGGAGGTAAAGCGGGGACAGCTTTGAATGCGGCGGCTTTGCAGGATAATACAACAGGAGGAACAGGTGTCACTACTATCGATGCCGATACCGTTAATAAAGTTGCTAACAGCACAGCTATAAAGGGTGCGATGATAAGTGTTAATAATACAACTTATTATGCTGTTTATTCAACAGCTGGAGCAAGCGATGGTACGAACACAGAAACTGAATTTGCTTCAGTCAATGATGTAGTTAATGTATTGAACGAGTTCGGCAAAAAGAATGATAGCAATGGTGATGCATCTGTAAAAGCATTCGCATCTTTGGATGAGATGATGGCTGCCATTAAGCAGGACTTGGGTACAGATATTAAGACCATCAGTTCTTATTACGAGGCGGCAATTGATGACACACGTACTACTACTGCTAATGGTCTGACTAACACATCGCAGGATGAATTGGGTAACACTTTGGCAGGCGGAACCGTTTTGAAGATCGAAACCTTCTCCGACATGAATGATGCAGTAGACTTGAGTCTCCATGTAGGTGCAGACTCCTCATCCGACAACAAGATCAACATGAATGTTGCCATGATGAGCGCAAGAGCCCTTGGCATCAACGGCCTGGATGTAAGCGGTGATACCAGCACCAATGCGACCGCTGCTATCGACACCGTTGCGGCAGCTCTGCAGATGGTATCCAACCAGAGGGCATCCCTGGGTGCCATCCAGAACCGTCTGGAGCACACCATCAACAACCTGGACAACGTAGTGGAGAATACTCAGAGCGCTGAGTCCGCTATCCGTGATACAGACATGGCTACTCAGATGGTCAGCTACTCCAACAACCAGATTCTTGCTCAGGCAGGTCAGGCTATGTTGGCGCAGTCCAATCAGGCGAACCAGGGTGTTCTGTCACTGCTTGGTTAAGTTCTGTGAGAGCTTTAAACGGGGTACAAAAGTTTTAAAGAAGAGGCACATCCTTTTGGGGATGTGCCTCTTTGGCAACATTTTATATCTTAATAAAGCAGAAATGATGAAATTTACTAATTTTGTAGGGAACAATAATAGTGGAGAATTATTGTCACATTCCTGATTCTGTGTTAAGATAAAAACAAAGATAAAATCAAAAAATCCCTCACGAAAGATAAATACTGCTGTCTGTCCGGACAGTAAACGAAAAACCATGCAAAACGAAGCGCCGGGCAGCGCGACAGACGGAGGGAAAATCATGGTAAACAAGGAACACAAGGACCGGCTCTTCTGTTTTTTATTTGGCCGCGAGGAGAACAGGAAATGGACGCTCAGTCTCTATAATGCGGTGAACGGGACAGGCTACACCGACCCGGAGGAGATCGAGATTACGACAATCAGCGATGCCGTGTACATGGGGATGAAGAACGACGTGGCGTTTCTGCTCCACTGCCACATGAGCCTCTATGAGCATCAGAGCACATACAATCCCAACATGCCCGTTAGGGAGCTGATGTACCTGGGAAAACTCTATGACAAATACATCCACGCCCATACGCTGAATATATATGGGAAAAAAATTGTGCCGCTTCCGGTTCCCAGGCTGGCAGTGTTCTATAACGGCACAGAGGAGCATGAGGATGAGGTGCTCAGGCTCAGCGATGCGTTTCCGGAAGGCTTAGACGCCGCCAGTTCCGATGTGGAAGTCAGGGTCAGAATGATTAATGTCAACTATGGCCGTAACAGGGAACTGATGGAAGCCTGCAGGCCATTGTCGGAGTACACATGGTTCGTGGAGGAAATCCGAAGGAACAGGAAAGACACAGGGATAGAGGAAGCCGTAGACAGGGCCATAGACCACATGCCGGAGGACTTCGAGATCAAGGGGTTCCTGGTGGGAAACAGGGCGGAGGTGAAGGATATGTGCATCACGGAATATAATGAAGCAGAGACTATGCAGATGTTCAGGGAAGAGGGCCGTGAGGAAGGCGAGGACAGATTGGGAGAGCTGATAAAGGAGCTTCTGTCACGGGGACGGATCAGCGATGCCGAGAGGGCGGCTGCGGATAAAGCGGCGCGGAAGGGGCTGTATGAGGAATTCGGCATTGTGTAACCCAAGGCTCCGCGCCAGAAATAATCTCTGACATCCTTACCTTGTTCGCTATGGGAAGATATCCGTGTGTCTGGCAGAGATATATTTTAAGTACTCTCATAAATATGCATTTATTGTCAAAGTGCAGGTTTGCTGTTATTTTAGCAAAATCTGCACTTTTTGTCAGTGGTAAAGATTATCTGCCGGTTACGGATGAAGTGAAAAGCAGTTGTATTCCCGGCACAGCAGAAACCATCTTTTCACAGACTGGAATAGGGAGATAAAAAATGGGCAAAATAAAAATGCAACATTCCTTACCATAATGTTGCATTTTACTTACTATTTATATTATCGGAAATAATTCAAAATGCTTTAGGGGTTTAGAGCATATTTTTTTATTTTTGTTAGAATCGTTTAAATCCTGATTTTTGCAAATACCTCATCCCTGTCGTCCTGGTCGATACACAGATAGCGTTTGGTTATCTGATAAGTGGAGTGGTTGTAAATGTTCATGAGGAGGGCAGGAGCCACACCCTGTTTCCATGCATGATACCCAAATGTCTTCCGCAGGGAATGACAGCTGATATTTTCGTTCAGTCCGGCATAGCGGCCGGCAGCTTTTACAATTCGGAAGGCCTGGCAGCGGCTTAAGTGGCTTTCAGTACTTTTCTGTCCGGTAAAGAGCCAGGAATCTGGTTCCTGCTGTGCCGGAGAAGTATATTTCTCCAGAATTCCCCTGATTTCCCGGTTCATGTATATTCGGTTCGGTTTTCCGGTTTTTTGCTCTTTTACTGCGATATGCGATTTCCATTCTTTTTTTCGGTAGTCATAGAGATCTCCATAGGTCAGGTTCAGGATGTCTGATATCCGCAGGGCTGTATTCAGGCCCATGATAATCAGCATGTAATTTCTGGTGTTCGGTTTTTCGGACAGATAATACTCTTTTAACTGCGCTAATTGCTGGGGATTTCTGATGGGTTGTGTTGTACTCATTTTTGCCTCCTTTGTCTGTTGACTGTCAGGGTTAATTTGGGACAGTCTTTTTATTATGCAACATTATGGTAAGGAAGGTTGCATTTTACAAGCCCATAACCGGATCAGTCAGGAATATGGCAAAAGTGCAGACGCTGTGAACGGAATGAGCAGCAAGGTACAGGCAGGGGGGAGATTATATGCTTAGACTCACGGTAAGCCCGGAAGAGTATCTGATGATCAATGACAACATCAAGATCGTTTTTCTGGGAGGGTCGAAAAATAATCTGCGGATTATGGTGGACGCGCCGAAGGAAGTGCGCGTCGTCAGAAGCACTGCGCTTGAGAATCAGGTCCAGACTGCCGGGGAAAGGGCGAAGCTTCCAAAGTTTTATGCGGTTCCGGATCCTCCGGAAAAGTACCGGAAGCCGAAAGCAAGATAATAACCGGGATGGAAAGCTGCCGCAGGGCCCGGCAGCAGCTTTCCGGATCGGTTACTATAAATAGAAAAACTGACGCAAAAGGATTTGCGCAGTAATACAAGGAGGTAAATTTATGGTAGTACAACACAACTTAACAGCAATGAACTCCAACAGGATGTTGGGATTGACTACAAAGACCCAGGCAAAGGCGACGGAGAAACTTTCCTCCGGTTACCGGATTAACCGTGCGGCAGACGATGCGGCAGGTCTCGCTATTTCCGAGAAGATGCGGAAGCAGATCAGGGGCCTGACCCAGGCTTCCACCAATGCACAGGACGGTATCAGCGCAGTGCAGACCGCAGAAGGCGCCCTCACCGAAGTGCATGACATGCTTCAGAGAATGAACGAGCTGGCAGTAAAGGCTGCGAACGGCACCCAGTCCAAGAGCGACAGGCAGGCGATCCAGAGCGAGATTAACGCACTGGTTACCGAGGTTGACCGCGTGGCCATTACCACCAAGTTTAATGAGACTTATCTGCTGAAGGGCAGCAAGGACGGTGAGGTTGGTAAGCTGAAATTTGAGGATGCCGATAAAGCCTTGGATACGAAATTCCAGTCTGTAATCAAGACATCCACTTTAGATGATATGAATGAGGGAACAGGCGTTATAAACGCATTCCTTACTAACATTGATGGAGTGAATATCGGCGATGGAAGCAAGTTGAATGCAGCAGGAACAGGTGTTGACACTACAGGTGGTAAGTTTGTATATGGAGGTACCAACAGCACACCAAAGACAATAACTGGTGCCATGCTGAAGGCGGATGATGCAACTGCAGGTACGAAAGGTGTTACAAGCATTGATGCAGATACTGTAAATAAAGTTGCCAACAGCACCGCGATTAAAGGAACAATGATCAGTGTCGGCAATACCACATATTACGCAGTTTATTCTACATCCGGTGCAATTTCGGCTGGAACAGGCGGTACAGGTGTTGAGTATGAAAGCGAATATGCTTCTGTGAAGGATGTAGTAGATGTATTGAATGCTTTCGGCGAAGTAAACCCTGATGCCACTGGGGCTAATTCCATTAAAGCATTCGCAAGCCTTGACGAGATGATGTCCGCTATTAAGCAGGATTTCGGAACGGATATTAAGACCATCAGTTCTTATTATGACAGTGATTTTGGCTCAGTATCCAATAATGAATCCAACAGATTTAATACTGCTGTAAATAAGAAGGATGAATTGGGCGCTGCGATTGCTGCCACAGATGGCGCAACAGTGCTGAAGATCGAAACTTTCTCAGACATGAACGATGCCGTTGACCTGAGCCTCCATGTAGGAGCCGACTCCTCATCCGACAACAAGATCAACATGAACATCGCCATGATGAGTGCGCGTGCCCTTGGCATCAACGGCCTGGACGTAAGCGGCGACACCAGTGACAATGCTACTGCAGCCATCGACACCGTTGCGGCAGCCCTGCAGATGGTTTCCAACCAGAGGGCATCCCTGGGTGCCATCCAGAACCGTCTGGAGCATACCATCAACAACCTGGACAACGTAGTAGAAAACACCCAGAGCGCTGAGTCCGCTATCCGTGATACGGACATGGCCACCCAGATGGTTACCTACTCCAACAACCAGATCCTTGCCCAGGCAGGTCAGGCTATGCTGGCGCAGTCCAATCAGGCGAACCAGGGTGTTCTGTCCCTGCTTGGCTGATATTGGTAAGGAGTTTAATCAGAAGATTGCTAATAAGGAAAAGGAATCGGCGAAAGCCGGTTCCTTTTCTGTTAGTAGAAGGTTGATGAACGCAAATGTCATAATGCACAATAAATGCGAAATAAATTGTGCATTATCAACAAAATTACAAAACAGGGTGTAAATTTAAAAAATGAACTTGACATTTTCCAAAATGTACAATATAATTGCAAAATTCTGTTTACAAATCAGGAAAAATGTGTTATAGTTGAAAAAATGTTTCGGTACATAGGATTAGGGGAATTCGAATATACTGGAAGTAACGATATTAATGTGGAAAGGATGGTAAGCAAAATGGCCGAAGAATACAATAAGACACGGGTGGACAGCTTTTTGGTTACCACCGATATTAAGCCGCGGGACAGCGAGTGGAATGGGCATGCAGATAAGCAGAAGCAGGAGGAGCGGCGGAAGCTGCATGAGGCGGCGTGCAAAAGGGAGAAGCTGTTATTTTAGAGTTGGTCTGTTGAAAAGGTACTGTAAAAGGTACCTTTTGCTATCGTAAACTTTTCGGAATCAAATCACTGTCAGTTGGTATATCTGTATTTCCCCTACGATTACGATAATCGTGCTCTGTAGAAGTGCAATTATGGAACAGATTTTTTCTGTTGTTTGTATTGTGCTTAAATTTGGGTAGAGAATTGCTGTGAAAGGCGTGCATCCTGGCTGCGGAAATCACGAAGCCTGGATTAGGCTTCCTTGCTTATTAATGCCGTATTCTTTGGTATGCAGGAGGTAGTGCGCCGATAGATATACACATCAAGGAGGGGACGTTTATGGCTACAGAGGGAGCATGCTATGCAACACATGTCCTGGAACTGGTCAGGAATAACGGTATATCTACAATGGAAAATCAAGTGGATCAGGGTTTTCTGATGTTTGATTATTTTGATATTTTGATTCACAAGGAATTAAAAGGAACAGAAAAGCAGTATGTCAATTATTTCTCTATAGGGGATACTTTTAATGACGATCAGGCATACAAGGTTTCCTACAAAACACTGAGCCTGTATTGCGACAGTGACCATGACAGCAACCCTTTTGTTATGGAGACAGAGGAAGGAAAGAAGAGCAAAGAGCTGTCCCGGATCCCCTTTCTGGGGATTATTCAGATCAGCCTGTGTAAGGAAAACTATGTCAGGCCGGACAGGCGGCAGGTAGATATTGATACTTTTTTAAGGGACTGTGAAAACAGGATCATGGAGATGGTGCGCAGTTCATATAAGCTTGATGAAAATGATCCCACTATTATGCAGTTGTACCGCAGCTCCACCACGGGTGATTTCTGCCTGGTGATCAGGACGGAATCCATAGAAAAAATTTACAATACCGCACTGTTTTTGAGCGATTCCCAAAGCGATGAGGACAAGCTTCCAAAGGTTCGTACTTACACAAATGTAGGCATTGAATGTAAGATATGTGACGATGCCGGATCCGGCAGCAGATATGCGACACTGTCAGATGAGTTTATTAACGCTCATAAGAACATGACATTTGCGCTCAGGTTTTCCGCAAACCGTGATTTACTGTCCGTATGGGAGCGGTATCAGAGGGAGAGCGGTAAGGCACGGTTGGAGGCGGCGAAGGGGCTTTTTGGCCGTTATGACTATCTTCTGCACATAAATCTGGAGGATTTCTCGGAGATTTATCCGGTTTTGTGTGAGAAAAAGTTCGGCGTGGTGAATAAAACGATATCTTATGAAGAGGGAAATATCACGCTGAAAAATATTCTGCGGCATCCCCACATTAAGAACATAAACGAAAGGGTTTTGGTGGAACTGGATACCGCCGGTATGGAGGGAACCGGGAAATACGGCACTGACAGGGAATATCTGGACAAGGTCCAGAAGAGGAATGAGCAGCTGTTCAGACGGATTGACAAACTGGGCAAATGGCGGAGCTGTTTTGCGGAAGAAGACCGGGCGTTTCGGGATCTGCACAGGGGCATGATGGGGATTTATAAGACCTTTTCCGCGATAGGAATGGAGAAGGATGCATATATTAACTGGCTGATTTTCTGTAGGGATATGGACGTGCTCTGTGAATGTCTTGAGGTATGCCTGGAGGAATATGAAAGTATTAGACAAAAGTCGTCAGGTGAGGTAGAAAACAGGGTTTACCGGCAGAGACTGCTGAAGGACTGGCGGATTAATATACAGGCTTTAAACCAGTATACCAGATTGGTCCAGAATATTAATTATCAGACCTACCAGTCGCCAATTTATGAGATACAGACACAGATAGACACAGAGAAGACCATGATCGCATATCGGCAGGCGATGATGTCATACATGGATTCTTATATAGAAGATGAGAATTGTGAAAATGAAGACGTCATCCCCAGTCTTCCTATAATATATCCGGACCTGGCGAAGGACCGTGTGGAGGTAATAGCGCCTTTTTCCAACCAGAGGAAAAAGGAGGGCAGGCTTGTGAAAAGGGAGATTATGTGTACAGTTCCCTCTTTTGAATATTTTGGAAGACTGTACGACCTTCTTCCATGGATGCTTCATGAGTCCTCCCATCATTTAAGGGTTCTGAACCGGAAAGACCGGAACCGCTTTTTTGTGGAATACATATTTTCCTATATCTACAGAGTGGTATTGGAAAATGAAATAGCGGCGTTGGCCGATGACAGCCTGTACAAAACAGTCGGCAGGGTCGGCCGGCGGCTGATAGGCTGTATGGTAAAGGTTACAATGGATGACTTTGCAGTATCGACCGGCAATAAATTTGAGGACTTTGGCTTGGAGAGGCTAATAAGTGAAATAGATGCCTGCCTTAGCGCGCAATTCCATGGAAGTTCAGGGTTTGAGGGAAAACGGGCACAATATGATGTAAAAGAGACCCGGAATAAGGTGTTTGTCTTTTTCCTGAACGAGTACCGCAGGGAGGGGCTGTTGGATGACGCGGCATTAAAACAGATCATCAACTTTAAGGGCGGGGTGATTGAGGGGGATGGGGATAATCTTGTGGAACCTTTGTTGGACTGCTATTTCCAACAGGTAAATGAAACTGCGGACGATCCCCTTGAAAGGCAGGACGGCATGTGCTGCGGTAATATTAAGAAATCCAGGGAATGGTTTGAAAAAGATATCCTGCAGATGGGAGAAAAACTGAAAAGCGCAGGCGCGCTGCCGGATGCGGTGAAGGAGTACATATTCAGGATATCGGAAATGTACAGGATTGTGAGCGCGTGCATCACCCTGCACAGAGGCGGAGAATCGGAAAACGAGAACATCCAGGATTATCTGAAGAAAGTGTTTAGGCTATATCAGAAACAGGAGCAGGCAGAAGGCTGGAAGGACAAGGACGAACTGCTCATGGATCCCTGTACAATGCATATGTTGAGGAATTTGGGATTGCTGAATAAGGAAGAAGACATATTCTGTTCCCAAATGCAGGATATTTTCAGGAGAAATGATTATATAGAAATTCAAAAGCATAAAGAGCTGAAGACGAAAATCTACAGGGAAACATTTGCGGATTTACTGATGGCCACATCCCTTGGCATTGGCAGTTTCGGATACTGCAGGCAGGTGCTGCAGACACTCAGCGATGTGGGTATGGATGAGAAAGGTTACGGGGTAGACAACATCAATACCCACCGATTTCGGATTGTCACGGCGATTCTTCTGGAGGAAGAGCTGAGGGAAGCAGGGACAGCGGTGAGTCCGATCCTGGAAGATGAGGATATTAATCGGATTAAACTGGACGGAAAAGGCATCATAGAGGATGGCATTGTGTATTGTGAATACACGTTAAAGTGTATAGGGCAGAAGCTGAGGGAAGAATGGCAGGCGGCAGACGAAAAGGAACGGGAGAAAAAGGAAAGTAATAAAGAAAGTATTGAGGAAAGCAATAAGGAAGCAGATAAAAGGCTGGAGCTGCTGCAGGATTTTCTTGGCGGGATTAATGCACAGCTGAGATGTTTCTTAAAAGAGATAGATGGCAGTGAGAATTATGCCAACACCTTTTTGTATGTCATACTTCATGGAAGGGACGGGGCGGATCCGGAAACTGTCAAAAACTGGGAGGCCTTTGGATTTACAGAGATCGCGGAATTGTGCCAGACTTTAAAATATAGCTTTTGGAGGTTGGAATATTTCTGCCTGGGCCTGAAGAATATTATGTGCGACGGATATGTGAGTGTACCGCTGGATATTTTCAGGCACATGAAGAGAATACGGCAGGCAGTCAAAGGAGAGGACGGGAAGGGCTGCAGATGGGAAAAAGACTGGGACTGCCTGTTAGCGCCGAAGATGGATGTGGGAAAATTTTATAATGATCCTAAACAGGTTCTGGATAAGACATCCTCCCAGAAGTTAGAAAATACGATTCGGTTTATCCAGAATTACTATTACTATAATCGTTTCAGGATGATGGAAGAGGAGGGGGAAAATGGGGCATGCAAAAAAGAGGGCTAAAACACGATATGCGGAGAGCCTGTCTGAAATATACCATCATATTAAAAGCATAGAAACGGAGATTCAGCAGGAGGAGGGCGATAAAAGTCCGATTATGTGGTTCAGGGGGAATGCCCGCTCTTTTTTCAGCCTGGAACCCAGTATTTTCAGGGGAACAAAATATCAGTACAATGATGGAATGACTTACAGCAATAACCACCTCCGGGAAGAATACCGGTTCCAGAGCTTCATGTCACGGAATTACGACAATGTGGACTACCGCATGCCCCAGACCGTAATCGAATGGCAGGAGGTGATGCAGCATTTTTTTACAAAAACCAGGCTGATGGACTGGAGTGAATCCCTCACAGTTGCCCTGGAGTTTGCCCTGGAATCTTTTATCACACCGGTAAAGGACCTGGAGATAAAGGAAAAGTGCAGGGTTGCGGATCCTGTTATCTGGATCCTGCAGCCGGTAAAGCTGAATAAGACGGTGTACGATTCTTTTGTAAAGCAGGAAGAAGACAGGGAGGGACTGATCCGGAAAGCGCTGGAGGCTGAAGGTGCGGAGTCTCTGGCGAAGGACATCTGGAGGGAACTGGAGAAGGAGGCAAAGAGCGGAATATATTATAATATGGCTGATGAGCAGGACAAAAACATGAACACCATGATTGGCCTGTCGGCCCTGGAAATGATCAGGAAGTCATATAAAGGCCATATGAAGGAAGCCCTGCGCACCTTTGAAATGAACCCCTTTTTCTATCTGCTCTTGAGATACTATTCTGACGGGGTTCCGGTAGAGATGGGGAAGCTCCCACCGTTGGCGATTATCCATCCATACCATAGCCAGAGAATCAAGATACAAAAGGGAGTGTTTACTGTATTTCCTTATTATATACCAGATGTCCAGATGAGGAGGATAGAAAAGATAAGCGGTTCCTATCCTTTCGGGGGAATGGAATATATACCCCAGTGCATGCCCTGTCTGCACAGGATTCAGATTGTGAATCCCCAGAGGGTGGCGAAGGAGCTGATGCAGACCGGGGCAAGACGGGGGAATCTGTATCCGGATATGCAGAGCATTTCGCAGGATATGGAGAATGTGGTTATGTAGAGGTGTCTAACAAAGATTTATTATATACGAAGAGGAGACCAGCTATGTATTTTTCTTATTGTGAAAATTGCAAAACCAAGGAGTGTAATTATAAGTGCACGGAAACATTGATGGATATGCTTGAAGAGAAAAACTATAAGTTTGCGGGCTGCCCTGATAAGGAGCCGGCAGATAAGGCGCAGGAATTATTATTTTCATTAAATCCCATGCGGGCGCCTTATATTTTAAAAGATGGAACTCATTGCACCGCAGATATAAGAATGATGAATGACCAGAATGAAGAGCTATATTTAGAAATTAAAAGGATTCCCTTTGCCTTTGAATCATCAAAGGATATTGGGCCATCTAGAGCATATGAGCGCATTATGTATCTTATAGCCGAAATCTTTGACATTTTTGACGAGTATGCTGAAACTATTCGGAATAATTATACAATCAGAATAGAACGGGGATATATTTCGGAATTTGATCCGGAGTTATTCTATGAACAGTATCATTGCAACAAGGAATCACTCAAGCCGGATATTTTAGACTTTATAGAGAAGTTTGTATCATATATTGAGGATAATGCCGAAAACTGGACTCATTTTACATATAAATGTAGAGATGATATTGAGATAAGCTTTCAGCCCGGGCTTCCTTTTGAGGGAGGAAAATCTGCTTCAGAACCAGATAATAGGGGTGTTAGCGCGGAAGGTGATGTTGAGTTAAAAAGTTTTGCACTATGTGGTTCCATAATAACATGTGGGGGATTTTATTTTCAAGTTCCGGCTAATAAAGGGGGAGGTATAAATTTAGAGAAATATGTTGAGCTTATTGTTGGTACGAATAAGTTAGAGGAACAGATAAAAAATAATTTTGAAAAAGCTAAAAATAGTTTTTATGGTGTTGATAAAGGCAGATATGTTATTCACGAGATCTTTTTTAAGCAGAATGACGACGGGCTTTATTATGATGAGGCTGATAACCTTACGGCAATCGGTAAAGCTCTTTTGTCTAACATAGGGGAGATGATAGTATCGCACGCGGATTTAATTGAGAAATATGCAAAATGTTATGATAAAAGTTATTTGTTTCTTTCTATAGGGGAAACTACTTATGGTTATGAATTGTTTTAAGACCAGTACAGGGCGTTGAGGCAGGTACTGCATACTTAGGGTGAATCCCACAGGAACGAAAAGGAGAAAACACACAGGGTGGATTATGTAAAGCTTAACATAGTCCGCCCTTTCTGGTTTCCTGTCTTTTTTGAATAAAGGGGAGGGTAGGAGTATAGTAGGAAAGTTTTTAATCTTGCATTTCCCTGAGTCCTGCCTTATACTATTGTAAAGAATGGAAACAGTATCACTTTTGCGCGGAAGCTGTTCATCATATCCTGATGAACCATGTGAAATTGCAGAGAGGCAGGTGCGAAGTTATGCTTGCGCCTTTCGTGGTAAATCTGACGGCGGACGATAAAAAATGGGTAGAACCTGACATATGTGTTATATGTGACAGAGACAAATTATCTGATCGCGGCTGTGAAGGCGCGCCGGATTTTATAATCGAAGTGGTATCCCCGGGCAGCCGCCGGATGGATTACGCGGTTAAGATGAACCTGTATATCACAGCGGGCATATATGGAAGCCTGAGCATCAATATGGCGTCGCTTTTGCAGGAGCAGGAGTGAGAGCTGCCAACGTATTAATATATAAATATATGAAGACATATAAATGGAGAAGAAAGCTTTGAGCAGGAAAAATAAAGGAAGTCACTACAATAATCATGCAAACAGAAACAGTTTCCAGAGGCAGAATTTCGCGTCCCAGTACCAGGCCAAAAGAATCATGCTGACCATATCCATCCTGGTTTCCGGCCGTCGGGAAGCCATAGAGAAGTGTGTCGCGTCCCTGGAACACCTGCGCCAGACTGTTCCCTGCGAACTGATCCTTACGGATACCGGCTGTCCGGCGGAAATGCAGGGATGGCTGAAGGAGAAGGCGGACAGGGTCCTGAAATTTCAGTGGTGCAATGACTTTGCGGCGGCCAGGAATGTGGGGGTGCGGGCGGCGAGGGGCCAGTGGTTCATGTTCATGGATGATGATGAATGGTTTGAGGACACCACGGGCATCGAGGCATTTTTCTTGAGCGGGGATTACAAAAAATACCAGTCTGCGTCTTATATTGTGCGAAATTACGTAAATATGGAGGGGACTGTGTGGCGGGATATCCATTTGACCCGGATGACACTGCGACGGCCGGATACTCGGTTCTTTTATCCTATTCATGAGTCCCTCTGGCCACTCCTGGATCCGGAGAAGCATCTGGAAGATTATGCCCATCATTACGGCTATGCCTCTGAGGATCCGGAGGTGCAGATGGCGAAGCGGAGGAGGAATCTTGGCATACTGCTGCCTGCCATAGAGGAAGATCCCCACTGCATGAAGCATTACCTGCAGGCTGTGGCGGAGTATTACGCCATGGATGAGTGGGACGAGGCCTGCAGAATGGCGGATCTGGGGGTTGCAAACTGTGACCGTTCCAGGCCGGAAAATGCCGTACACATAGACGGACTTTATGCGGCGGCGGTGAGGATGCGTCTCCGGGGAAAGCGCAACCTGGAGGTGATTCAGGTGGGCACGGACTACCTGGAGCATGCGGACATTTCTGATTTGGCGAAAGCATCCATATGCGGAGACCTGGCGATTGCAAACGGATTGTTGGAGGAGTATCGGGATTGCTGGAAATATCTGCAGAAGTATCTGAAATGGCAGACCTATTTCCAGGGACACAGGGAGGAATGGCTGAAGCAGGAGACAGTGGTCCTGGACAGCTGCTTTGAGAATTACCAGTACCGGAAGGCACTGGGATGGGGGTTTGCCGCGGCCTTGTTTCTCCATGATGCTGCGGGGGCGGAGGGCCTGCTGCGGCTGGGAACCCTGGAGTGGTGGCTGGATGCGGTGCAGGTATGGTATACGCTGACCATTCCGCGTATACGGGTGAGGTGGCAGGCGGATTTCCGAGGGCTGATGGACAGTCTGCCAATGCAGGACAGCCGGAAAGATATGGAGGGACATCAGGGGACTTCCCATTGGAGAGAAACGGCGGATATTTATGGTCATCTCAGGCAGTTATATGGAATCCTTACGATGCCGGAGCCTGGTGAGGAAGGGCATGGAACCAACCAGGAGGACAGCGTGCCGCAGCAGTCTGGGATTGTTATGTCGGGAGAGCCGAAACTGAGGAGGGCAGACGGAGCGGCGGGAGAAAGTAAAGCGGAGCGGAAGTCAGACGGAGCAGGAGAAAGCGAAGCGGAGCGGAAGTCAGACGGAGCAGGAGAAAGCGAAGCGGAGCAAAAGCCAGACGGAGCGGCGGGGAAAAGTGCGGCGGAACAGGCTGTAATATCTCAGGAAATTGAGACTCTTGCGGTTCAGCTGAAGGAAAAGGTGCGCTTTCTGATACAACAAGGGCAAGTTCAGGCCGCGTTGGGAATAATCGGGCAGCTGCGAACCTTTTTTCCGGGGGATGCAGATCTGGAAGAGCTGCAGGCCCGGTGTGAAATGGGCATTCAGTGATGACGCACAAAACAAAACTGTATTTACACAAGTCAACTGTCCGTTTCTTATGGCCGATGTGATCATTTGCGTCATATCGGCCGGGAAAGGTTGTTTTTGTTTTTAATTATATATATTATATTTAATAACACTGAAAATAAAATTTGGATATCTGCCGATATATGCAATGGTTATAAGAAAACATAAAAATGGGAGCTGCAGCGGAGGGAGAGATACGATGCATGACAGGCAGCCGGAGTGGAA
Source organism: uncultured Acetatifactor sp. (assembly GCA_910578995.1). GTDB lineage: Bacteria > Bacillota > Clostridia > Lachnospirales > Lachnospiraceae > Acetatifactor. The sequence goes on along the minus strand of CAJTSY010000034.1, from coordinate 9,599 downwards.
AGCCACGGACGGATATACGATCAATAAGGAAAGCGGGACTGCCGAAAAACGTGTAGACAGGGCATGTACCCTGCATTTTTATCTGGCGCAGCCGGGTGATGTCCTGCATGTGTCGGACTGCCGCTATATGTATGCGGTATGCACTTACCTTCCGCAGCCGGATGTAAAATATATTTATACCTATGACTACGAGCCGGAAGAGAATTGGACGCAATATCGTCACGACTTTTCTGAAGAGAAATTTTCACAGGAAGATTATGTATTTACGGAGAGAATATATTTTCGTGTTGTTATAAAAAGGGTGTACTGCCAGAATGGCAGCGGCATGGAAACGGCAGAAGACGGAGTTGGAACCTCTTCTTTCAGCCTGGAGAAAATTTTACAGTGGCAGACTGTATTGCAGCCGCCGCGGACAGGAGAATATTTACAGCGGCAGACCGCATTGCATCTGCCGCAGACAGGACAAGTGGATACAGAGGAAGGTTTCAACCTGCCTGCCGCCGGATTGCAATATGATGAGACTCGGCGGGAAAGGGAGCTGACAGCAGAAATCATCGCCACGGTCCGCTCTGTTTCTGAGAAGCAGAGCCAGGATTCCTTGAATTTTATCCTGCTGACGGACAACCATTATACCGTAAACGGAACATGGAGCCTGACGGTTGAAAATCTATACAGAACCGCGGTGGCGCTGAAGGCCTGCGGTGTGGGACTGAATGGCTTTCTCCATCTGGGGGATGCTACTGACGGGATGGTGCCTGCGGAAATCACCAGGGATTATGTAAGGGCAATGCAGGATGATATCCGGTGTCTGGGTATTCCTCTGTATTATGTAATCGGAAACCATGATTCCAACTATTTCAGGAATAACCCGGAGCGTTTCACACCGAATGAAGTCAGGGAACTGTACCTGCCAGAGAGGAAGAAGTGTTATTATTACCAGGATTATCCGGAGCAGTGCCTGCGGATGTTTTTTTTGGAGTCCTTTGATCCCGGGGAGGAAATCCGTTATGGGTTTCACGAAGAAGAACTGGACTGGTTGGAAGGACTGCTGGCTGATACGGATCCGGACTGGTATGTCCTGGTATTCAGCCATGTGCCGCCTACGCCCAGACTTCATTATTGGAGCAGGGAAATCCGGGGGAGCCGCCGCCTGCT
>CAJTSY010000034.1:0-8344 GCA_910578995.1 uncultured Acetatifactor sp. | reverse complement strand
ATCTGCCGGTACGGACAGGATGGTTTTGCAGGTTTTGGCGGATAAAGACAGGGAAAGGAAGAAGCCGATGAAAAAGGTTATTACCTATGGTAGTTTTGATTTGTTCCACGAAGGGCACTATAATATACTGAAACGGGCCAAAACATTGGGAGACTATCTGATTGTAGGCGTTACCACGGAGCACTATGACGAGCAGCGAGGCAAACTCAATATTGTGGATTCTTTGTTGGAGAGAATTGAGAATGTCCGCCGTACCGGACTGGTGGATGAAATCATCATTGAGGATCATGAAGGGCAGAAGATAGAGGATGTCCAAAAATACGGCGTGGACATCTTCGTTCTGGGGTCGGACTGGAAAGGGGTATATGATTACCTGAAAAATTACTGCCAGGTGGTCTATCTGGAGAGGACTCCGGATATTTCCTCCACCATGCTGCGTAAGGAAAAATTCCCCATTATCCGTATGGGAGTGGTGGGAAGCGGACGGATTGCGCCTCGCTTTCTTTCGGAGGCAAAGTATGTCAGCGGTGTGAATGTCCAGTGTGTGTATAATCCCCACAGGGAAAGCGCGGAGTCTTTTGGGGAGAAATATTTCCTGGAGAGTTACAGCGGAACTTTTGATACTTTTTTAGGCGCCGTGGATGCCATTTATATTGCCACGCCCCATGAGACCCATTACGATTATTCCCGCCGTGCGCTGCTTGCAGGAAAGCATGTATTGTGCGAGAAACCAATGGCGCTTACCCGTGGCCAGGCGAAAGAACTGTTTTCCATCGCGGGACAGAAGCGTTTGATATTGATGGAAGGGATTAAGACGGCATTCTGTCCGGGATTTGCCCAGATGATCAGCATTGCCCAAAGCGGCAAAATAGGAAAGATACGGGATGTGGAGGCCTGCTTTTCCAGGATTACGCCGCCCCATCTGCGGGAGATGGTGGATGTCAGGTATGGGGGAGCCTTTATGGAGTTTGGCAGTTACACGGTACTGCCGATCTTGAAATTGTTAGGGCTAAATTATGAAGATATCAAGGTTCGGAGTATCCGTGCGGAAAACGGCGTGGACATCTATACCAAGATTTATTTTGATTATGCGGAGGGGATGGCTACGTCCAAGACCGGCCTGGGGGTCAAATCCGAGGGACAGCTTCTGATTTCCGGCACGAAAGGGTATATCCTTGCGGAATCGCCTTGGTGGCTGACCAGGAAATTCCAGGTCAGATATGAGGATCCGTCAAAGATAGAAACTTATACGCCCAATTTTATGGGAGACGGCCTGCGGTATGAAATTGGGGAGTTTATTTCGAGGATTAACGGCCGCACAGGCCACGCTTTTAAGCTGACGGAGGAAGAATCCATTGCCATGGCGGATGTGGTGGAGCGTTTCCTGGCGGACAGGACCCGGCAGAGGGCAGAGGACAGACGGAGAAGCCGGAATGCGGGAATCCGCATCTGGGCGCACAGGGGAGCCAGTTACCGGTATCCGGAGAATACGCTTGCCGCATTCAGAGCTGCCTGTGAACTGCCGGATCTGGCAGGAGTGGAATTGGATATCCAGTTGTCGAAGGACGGGGAAGTGGTAGTATTCCATGACGAGACACTGGATCGCCTGATGGATGGCAGCGGAAAGGTATGCGATTATACGTTAATGGAGCTGCAGCAGATGCGGTTTAAGGACTGGCGGCGGGAGCTGGGGCAGTTGGAATCGGGAAAAGGGGAATTATTACAGCGACTGGTCAGTATTCCTTCCATGAGGGAAGTCCTGGAATTGATAAAACCATATGCTTTGGAGCGGGGGATTCGGATCAATATCGAACTGAAGAACAGCAACATTCCCTATGAGGGCATGGAGGAAAAAATCCTTTCCCTGGCGGCGGAATACGGCATGGAAGATTACGTGGTATATTCCTCTTTTAATGGGGAGTCTGTCCGCCGTCTGAGGGAGCTTGACGGCAGGGTGCGCACGGGGATCCTGCATAGTGATATAGCGGAATGCCTGCGCCTGGCTCCGGAAACCGGGGCGGATGATCTGCATCCGAATGTGGAAAGCATGTTGGAAACCGGCAGGACAGTGATGTCTGAAAGCGGCAGGGTAACTGCATTGGAAAATACAGGGTCAGAAGCAGCAGATGAACTGGCTGCGGATGGGACAGCCGTGGAAGAAATGCCGGTCCGGCGTCCGGGCGTCATAGTGCGAGCATGGAACAGCAGGGAGCCGTTCTATGGCCAGGAGAAACAGTATATTATATACGATCTGGAGAAGCTGAAAGAGGCCGGGGTTACGGATTTCATTACCAATGTGCCGGAAGAATACCTGGAGAAATGAATGGGCGTCATGTCATAATGCGGGTCAGGAGGCGCCTGCAGATAACTGGTTAAGGAAGCGGCAGGGAGAAAGGAAATGTTGAATTTAGTAAAACGCCAGATAAAAGAATTACTGCACACCCTGATTGCGGCGGGAGCGGAGATAAGAGCCCTCATGGAAGGCGGGAATCAGGCGGGACTGGTCAATGCTTTGGCGGACGCGCAGGATGCGGCAGTCGCCATTGGAAATAAGATTGAAGCGGAGTGTCTGGAGGCGGACGGTCTGCCCGCAGAGGAACAAGCCGGAGCCAGGGATGTAATAGGCCTGTTGGAGAAATACTGCGAGTATGTATGGCAGATTACACAGGCGCAGGATGCGGGGATGCAGCTGGGACTTGCTGCGGAGGCCTGGAAACTTCTGGGGGAAACAGAGCATGCCCTGGAACAGATTCCGGAGCAGATGGCTGTGGTGTTTATGCCCTACAAGGCCTCCATGTGGGACTGTATGGAAAGTGTATGGCAGGCTGCCTGTGAAGCTCCGGACTGCGTCCCCTTTGTGATGCCCATTCCTTATTTTGACCTTAAGGATGGACAGGCGACTGCCAGGCATTATGAGGGGGACAGATTTCCGGCTTATGTACCGGTGGTGGACTACAATACATTTCCATTGGAGGAACTGCATCCGGCTGCTGTCTTTGTGCACAATCCGTTTGATGACTGCAATATAGTCACCAGTATTCTGCCCCAGTATTATTCTTCTGAGCTGAAAAAGATAACGGACAGGCTGATTTATATCCCATATTATATAACGGGAGACGGCGTATTTGTGACCCACAGATACTTTCCGTCCTATGAAAATATGGATTTTATTGTGACACAGTGCGAGAGGACAATAGCTTCCTTCTCGTCAAACCTGCCCAGAGAGAAGTTTCTGCCCTTTGGAAGCCCCATTGCGGACAGAGTGCTGAGGCTGGAAAAGGAGAAACCACCTATCCCGGAAGAATGGAAGGCACAGCTGAAAAACGGGGAAGATTTTGGCAGTGACAGGACAGTGATGCTGAATACCAGTATATCCCTGCTGATGAAGCAGAGGGAGCGCTTTCTGGACAAAATAGAATACCTGTTTGATCTGGCGAAAGAGAGAAAAGGGATTACCTTAGTCTGGAGGCCGCACCCGCTATTGGCCGCGTCGGCACAGACAATGGGGGAAGAGTATGCTGACAGGCTGCACCGCCTGGAGGAGAAATTCCTGGGAGAAAAAATCGGTGTGTTGGATCACAATCCGGATGTAGGCGTGACGGTGGCGCTTTGCGATGCTTACCTGGGCGAGACAGCTTCCTCTGTGATCCATATGTTTGGCATTGCGGGAAAGCCCCGCTTCTATATTAATCTGCAGGTGCCGGACGGCAGGGCGGCAGCGCGGAATGCCTGTTATGGAGGCTCTTTTGCAGGAGCGAACCAGTTTTCTGCAGGAGCGAACCAGTTTTCTGCAGGAGCGAACCGGTTTTCTGCAGGAGCGGACCGGTTTTCTGCAGGAGCGGACCAGTTTTCCACAGGGGCGGACCAGTTTTCCGGAGGCACGAACCGATTTCCCGGAAGCGCGAGTCTGCCCTCCGGAGAGGCGGAACGACAGTCTGTAAATAGGGATCAGCGTTATGGAAATAGGAATCAGCACAGCGGAGGAGACCGGATACTGACAAGCGCATGGGGCCGTATGGGAAACCGGGAATATTATGTGTTGGACGAGTCGGGATGGCTCGTGGAGAGAGAGACCGGAACTGAAAAGTTCAGGCTCCTGTTCAGGATCCCGGGCAGGGATGTGGTGTGGGGCAGGGCATATAGCGGTATGGAAGTAAATGGGGAGGAACTCTGGGTTTATCCTGAGAATGCGGAAGGCGTATTTATTTACCATACCGGAAACGGAAGGATGCGGAAGGTATTTGCGGGAGACGCTGCTTCCGGGAGGGAGACCCAGGAGCCTTTCATGTTGGATGCGGATGAGGAATGTGTTTCCCTTATCCGGGCGGAAAAGTTCAAGCGTGGAAACAGAAGCCATGTGTGGAACGAGAATGATAAAAATACAGTGGATGATTTTTTCCGCTTTCTCCAGACAGCAGAGGACAGTGAATTAACCGGCTCCCCGGAAGCATATGCCACATGGCTGGCGAATCTGGACGGGAGCTGCGGGAAGAGGGTGCTGCAGGCCGTGAAGGACAGCGTCAGGGAAGAAATCGCTGCAGGCCGTGAAGGGCGGAATTGGGAAAGAAAGCGCTGCAGGCCGTGAAGGACAGAATTAGGAAAGAAATCGCTGCAGGCCGTGAAGGGCGGAATTGGGAAAGAAAGCGCTGCAGGCCGTGAAGGACAGCATTAGGAAAATGAGTGCTGCAGGCCGTGAAAGGGAAAACAGGGAGCAGATATGGCAGAGAAGAAAGTGTTATTTATCGTATATCGGACGGAATGGTGGGGATGTTTTGACGGATACTGCCGTCAGGAATGCCGCCGGGAGGATACCATATGCTATGTGATGCCTATTCCCCGGTACGAGCGGGATGATATCACATATAAGGCGAATTTTGAGAAGATGCATTTCCACCCGGAGAAGCTTGCGCCTGTGCTGCCGGAAGGGGCTCAAATGGTGGACTGGCAGAATTTTTCCCTGGAACAGGGTTTTGAGCGGATTTATATTCATAATCCCTATGAAAACGGCAGCCTGGCAGATACGGTGGAACTGAAATACTATGCTTCCAGCCTGAAGCAGCATACAAAGAAGCTGATTTATGTATCTCATTTTATGGAGCTGCTTCCTGATGATTATGCAAACTGCAAAGCATATGACTACGTGGATGCCATCTATGTGCCCCATGAGAGTTCGCGTTTTTCTCTGGATGTGAAGTATGATGGCAAGGTGGAAGTGGCTGAATCAGGACTTCCGGCGTATCTGGATCATCTGGCGGGCAGGCTTGCCGGTTCTGATAAGAACGGAAAAGGGCAGGACAGTTCGGGGAAACTAAAACTATTGTATTGCGTTTCTTACAACGATTTATATTATGGTACGGAAAAACAGCTCCGGAAAATGCGGGAAATCTTCGACTATGTAAAAAAGATCCCTGATATCCAGCTGATTTTCCGGCCGGATGAAGATATCAGGGCCAGACGCCAGACCCTGGAGGAGAAAATCTGGAAGGGGTATGAGCAGTTAGTCAGTGATTTCAGGAAGAACCGGATCGGTATCTATGACGAATCCGGAGAACTGTATGAGGCGGCAGTGAAAGCCGACGGAATTATGAGCAGAAATCATCCGATGAACCTGCTTTTTTCCCTTCAGGGGAAGTATGTCCTGCAGGTGGATTTCGTGCAGCGCCAGGGTCAGACACTGCCGACCAGGGAGGAGCGCTGCACCCCTGCCATCTGGGATGCGGCGGTGACAGAGGAGGACGGTGAGATAGAGCTGCTGTTCGTGCCCAGTGGGACAAGGCTGATCTGCAGGATGGTGATTCCGGAGCCGGGGACAGGTATGCAGGCAAGGATGGATATGCAGGCAGCAGGCGGCAAGAATGCCAGGGTAATTGCGGAGTCCGCAGGAGGAATGTCTGCAGCAAAGGTAATTGCGGGAGCTGTAGGCTCTACCGTAAAGACAGCAGCGACATCTGCGAGAGGAGTGTCAGCAGCAAAGGGAAAGACGGCATCTGGGAAAAAGAAAGGGAAAAAACATCTGTCCGGTCCTAAAGTGGAAGTTCTGGCAGAGGTGCCGGATGAGATCGCAGGCGGGCTGAATTACATGTTTGTCAAGAGGTTGGGGAATTGCCTGTACCTTATACCATGCGCCTCGGACGGAATCTGGAAATATAACATGGAGACCGGGTATTTTGGCAAGACCTACCTCCCCAATGCGGTTGCCGGCCCGGTGTCGGGGGCATTTTTCCATGGGAAGTACCTGTATATGGCGCCTTCTGTTTACCCTGGGGTCATTAAGTATGATACCGAGACTGAGGAGATCACGGTCATCGACGGATGGGTCAGGAAAATGGAATCCATGGTGGCCGCGGAGTACATTAAGGAACCCTACTTCTCCTGGTCGGTAGTACAGGAGGGACGGATGCTTTATATGGCTTCATCCCAGGGGGATATCTGGATGGAGTTTGATATGGAGACCGATACCTGGCAGCTGAAATCCATGAATCTGTCGGGAATGCGCTTTGTCCATATGGCGAAAGACGGGGACTGGGTGTGGCTGCTCCCTTATCTGGGGGATGAGGTTGTCCTGTGGAATTGCGCCTCGGGAGAAGGGCGTGTCGTTTATGTGGCGGAGAATCCAAACAGGGAAAGCAGGCTTGCACCGTATTTGTTTGCGGTGGATCTGGGGGAGGCTGTGGCGGCTTTTCCCCAACGGGAGACGGACCATGTGCTGGTGATTCCTAAGGAGGCTAATGTGGAGACAGCTCGGCGGCTGATGATTTCCAGGGAAGCCAGTGCGGAGGTAATTCGATGGGAGACAGAGCCTGCGGCAGGAGGACTGGAGATTAAGGAAGCAGGCACTGGGGCGGACCACCGGGAAGAACGCATGGCTGTGAGTCTGAAGGAGGCGGCTAAGGCTGTCATGGAAGGACAGGACAGTGCTGCGCCCCTGCTCGGGGAGGGGCAAATAAGGAAAGTCACCCAGGGGATTCCATGCGGCCTCCGGGACTGCCCGTCGGAGTACCGGAAGAAACTGGGCTGCGGCTATGAATTTGTGAAACAGCTGGACAGCGGTCTGATTTTGACCTATGAATACTACGAAGGCACCTTCCTGTTGTTGGACCGGAAGCTGAACCTGCTCCGTAGGGTTCCCTGCAGGCTGGATATTGAGGTGGTGAGGCGGCAGCAGGATGTGATATGGAGGAATGCGCAGGTCAGATATGGGTATACGGGGCGGATATCTGAGGGCAGTTCCATTCCGGTCATGATGGAGAATTTTCTGAGACATGGAAAGGAGGACAGGGAGAGGATTCGGGGGTATTATCAGCGTTATTATAGTATGAAAACGGACATATAATCGAAAAAGAAAATAAATGAAATACGGATATAACTACATGTTATTCGTATTTTGGGTACTTTGAATGCACAAATATAAGTATATAATGGAGTACATACGGAGAGGGGTTCTATTAGACGAAGCCAATTTAAGCCCAATTGAATATTATTGGGCAGATTTTATGAACATTTGCGATAGTGATTCCCGTTTTAGTAAAATCACTCTTGGAAATAATATCCAACTTAAAATACCACCCACGCTACGTTTTATGGCGACAATCAACAATGACGATACGACAGAACGCCTTTCTCCCAGGCTGATTGATCGTGCCGCCATGATCCGCTTGCCTGATGTTCCCTATATAAGGGTGGAGGATGAGGACTTGGCAGACACAAGCTTTGTAAATGTAGTGGAATGGGCAGCTCTGCAAGCTGTTTTTGCTCCGGATACCTCGCTTGAGTTAGATGCAATGCCTAATGAAATCTATAAAAGCATCTGCAAGCTTTTCCGGGAAAATATGAAACTCTCGGTTAGTCCCAGAGTAGATTGTACTATAAGGAGATATTGGGCAGCAGCAAAGAATTGAATTGTTATTCTATTTTACTGTTCATATAGAGCCTGCTGTCAGTGTACCCCCATTTTTCACAACAGTGATTGATATTGGTCATTATGCTGCGGAACGTAGATTCGTTCATATCAGGGCAGTAGCTTTGCCTGATACCATCAACAAAATAGTCTGTTCGGTTCTCTATGACTCTGAGTCTTAAATCTGCCAGTCTGTCAATAAGTGAATATACTATGTTTCTGGCTTTGAAGTCTATATTTTCCCTGAAAGAAGTTCCCTGGAAATTCTCATTAGGGGAACCCCAGCCCTTTGGTACAAGCGTTATTTTGGTGATTTGATTTGCAGACAGTAAATGGGCAAACAGTAAATCGCTGATGCTTTCCGAATTGGACACGATATAGTGTACAATAAGGTTCTTGAAATATCTGCGCATACAAACCAACGGTTTCCTGCCAAAAGCCTGCTCC